>NZ_CAWVHE010000011.1:0-189063 GCF_963929015.1 uncultured Merdimonas sp. | reverse complement strand
ACTAGATCGCGTGTTATCACATAGCGGATATGGTTCCGCTCGATCAGACGGTCCGATTCCCGGCGGATTTCCTCTGCATTGTGATGATCCAGTTCTCCTGGAAGAAAAATGGTCAGATAATTTTCCTGTACCTGGTATTTCATATATTTCCCCCTTTTCTATATGGATATAGCCCAAAAGAAAAAGGATGTGTAATTTTACACATCCTTTTCTTTCGTACTTTTATTCTTCTGTCCCGGCATCTGCCGTATCTGTGTCTTTTTCCTGATCATCTTCGTCTCCGGCGCCTCCGCCGTTTTGTTCGTCCAGGGCCTCCTGTGCGGTTGCCGCCGCATCGGTATCCGGGTAATCTTCAATGATCTTCTGATACAGCACATTGGCCTGATCCTGCTCGCCGCTTCCTTCGTAAGCCTGTGCCAGAAGCAATACCGCCGCCCCGTCGTTATAGCCTTCGTCCATCTTCATCACCTGCTCCAGGTTGGCGATGGCGGTTTCGTAATTGGCCACATCAAAGCTCTCCCCTGCAGCCGCGTAAAGGCTGGCGCACACCTGCGGATACAGCGCCTCTGTCATCTCGTCAAAGGTATCTCTCCCCACAGTTCCCAGTGAATCTGCGTTGACCTTCAACAGCTCTTCCACCATCGATTCGCTTCCCATATCTCCGGTATAAAAATGATCCCAGATATTCATCACAATCTCATAGCTTTCCTGGGTCGCTGACGCAGTTGCCTGTGCGTTTTCCGTCTCCTGACTGGTGGAGCGGTAAGATTCCAGCTCTGTCTGAAGGGCGCTGATCTGCGCCTTCTGTTCTGCGATCTGATCGCTGAATGCCACGATGTCTTCATTGGTGTCCTGCTGTCTGGACCTGGTGACCGCCGGCAGGATCAGAAACCACATCACCGCCACGCCTACCACCAGGCCGATGGCAATATTTGCAATGGTGTGAAGACCTGCGCTTTCTTTGTAGCCGGAGGACACCGCTGGATGATGGTCTCATTTCCGATGCTGTAAGTCACCGTCTGCTCTTCTTTCTTTTCCTTCTCCTTGATCTTCACCGTCCGGTTTTTGCGGATCTGGTTCAGCTCGTGCATATAGCGCAAGGTGATATCGTCGGTCTTGTCCAGCTTGTGCGCGGCCCGGATCGCCTGCCTTGCCTTCGGGAACTGCTCGGTGTGAAGATACAACAGCGCAAGCAGCTGATAGGCTTTTACAAAAGACGGATGAACGTCCAGCGCCTTTTTCAACTGGATGATAGCAAGGTCTTCCCCGTTCTGTCTGGCATAGCTTAGCGCCTGATTGTATCGCTTTACGGCCTGATTGACGGCTTCCAGCTCAGCAGTATTTTCCCTGGTCTTCTGGATAAAATAACTTGCGATATTTTCATGGGACTGAAAATTTTTACTTAAGATCCATTCCACCAGCGCCTCCGCCACGTCTCCGCGGCCATAATACACCAGCCCCAGAAGATTGCGGGCGGCAATGTTGGATCTGTTGTACTGAAGGCTCCGGCGCAGGGATACGATAGCGCCGGAAAGATCTCTGATATTTGCTTTTTTCAATCCGTCATTGTACCAGTAATTTGACTGATGAAGTAATTTTTCTGTATAATCCATATACTACCCTCTTTAATCTTCCTGGCTCCTTACTTTGTCTGCTCGATCATCTCTTTTAAAATGTCTGACATATCCGTCAGGTCTTCCTGATAAACTGCGTCTTCTATTTCTTCAATTTCCAGACTTGGCTGAAATTTTTTCAATTCTTCTTCAAAGTTCAACATCCAAACCGCCTCCTGACAGTAATTTTTTCACCATGCCCGCCAGATACAAAGATCCGATACAATACACATCGCCTTCTGTATCTTTTCTCTGCTTTTCTGCCTCCAGGAGCGCGTCTAAAAGCCGCGGCCGGCAGATCACCGACTGCCCTGTGGCATATTTCTGAAACAGACGGAATAATTCTTCCGCCCCCACCCCTCTGTCATCTTCAATCTGTGTCACAATGACTGCCGCCACATGCAGCGCTCCGGCCAGATATGCGATCATCTTCTCGTATTCTTTGTCCGACACCGCGGAAAAGACCAGCACGTCCTGCCGGATCTTCTCTCCTTTTAACATCCCAAGGCTTTCTGTGAACGCCTCCACAGCCCCCGGATTGTGAGCGCCATCCAGATAAAGATGGGGTCTGACCTCTTCCATCCTGCCGGGCCAGCACACCCGGGAAAGGGCCTCTGCCCAGACAAGCTGCCTCTTTTCTGACGCAGGCAAAGGAGCGAATCCCTGATCCGTTTCCTCCAGGCCGCCTCCAAACAGACATTCCGCCACCTCCAGGGCGATTTCCGCATTCATGGCCTGACAGACCTCGCAGATGGGGAATGTGGCAGATAACACCTTTATCATACGCACTCGTTCTTGAAAATGCAATATATTTCCGGTCAACTTCCCGGATTTTGAACGCACGATTCGAGATTTCTCTACAAGGAGCGCCCGTCTTACGCGCTTTTTCCCTGATCACTTCCGCAGCCGCCGGATTGCTTCCGTCAAACAGTACCGGCACGTTCTCTTTGATGATCCCCGCTTTTTCCCGCTGCGATCTTTTCTACTGTGTCTCCCAGGATAGCCGTGTGATCCAGGCTGATGGAAGTGATCACGCAAAGCGCCGGCTTCGGGATCGCGTTAGTGGCGTCAAGCCTCCCGCCAAGACCGGTCTCCAGGATGATATATTCTACATCCGACTCGCCAAAAGCCAGCATCCCAAGCCCGAATAAAAATTCAAAATAAGAAGGATGCCCAAGCCCTTCTGCTTCCATCTCTCCGGCTATTTTGTATACTTTCTGAAAAATCCGGAAAAACGTGTCGTCATCCACCGGCTTTCCGCAGATCTCAATCCTTTCATTTACAGAGACAAGATGAGGGGATGTAAAGAACCCCGTCTTTTTCCCCTCAGCTGTCAGAATTGCCTTGATATATGCACAGACCGAACCTTTGCCGTTTGTGCCGGCCACATGAATGATCTTCCGGTCCTGCGCCGGATCCCCCAGGCGCCGCAAAAACTCCCGGGTATGATCCAGCGAATGTTTTTTTTGTAAATTTCGGAATTTCTTCAATATAAGCTGCGGCCTGGGCGTATGTCCCCGATTCCAGGCGCCTTCTTTTGCATGTCTGCGGTTTCTGTCATCCTGCCTGTCCTCTTACTCTTCTTACTCTTCTTCCTCGTCTGCCTGCTCTGTCCAGGACCTGGTTTTATCGGTCGCCGTCCCTTCCTGGCAGGTCAGCGTTCCATCCTGATAAATGTAAATATCAGATTTCCGGAACGTAGTGTTGCTAGATCCCATCTGTCGCACCACAACCTCGTCTCCGTTTTCAAGCTCCACTCCGGAAAAATCAATCCGGGTATTATTCAGGAAGGAGCTCTTCATTTTTTCGCCATTGATATACACTTTACTGTTCTGGGTAAAGTTTTCTCCGTAAAGGCTGTATCCCTCGCCCAGATGAGGCACGATATTGGTAAGCGTCACATCCTGTACGCCCATCACCATATGCCCTTCTGTAACCGGCGGATTGCCATTGTATACATACTGGTCGCCATAGAGGATATCGTACTGCAAAAGCTCCAGATCCGAGAGATAGTTTCTGGTCTGGCGTCTCTGCTGGTGATAATTAAACACGGTACCGGAGTGAATATCCAGCCGTTCCAGCACATCCGCCATAATCTGGTAGGACGGGATGTTCCGGTCTTCTTTGGGAAGGCCGATGTTGTCCCAGATCACATAATTGGTGTTGTAAAGATAACGGCTCTTTAAGTCTTCTGCCTCCAGTCCCATGGTGGGCAGATGGTCGCCGTAGAATACCACCACAGTCGGCTCTCCCCGCTTCTCAATAGCCTGGATCAGATTTCCTGCAAACTGGTCCATCTCATAGACCTGGTTCACATAGTACTCCCATTTATTCTTCAGGCCTTCATCTTCGATGCCTTCCACAGTAATCTCCGGATTTTCAATCACTTTTTCTTCCGGATAATCTCCGTGTCCCTGCACACTGATGGTAAAGACAAAGTCTCTGCCTTCAGTGGTGTCCATGGCGTCAATGATGTGATTGGTCAGAATCGCGTCTGTAGACCAGCCGTTTGGCGTCTGCTGCAGAATATTCATAAATTCCTTACTGGTAAAGCTGTCAAATCCCATATTGTCAAATACCCTGGCCCCTGCTGTAGAAATTGCCGCCGTTGTTGTGGAGGGCATGAGTGCCGTATCCAAGAGCGCTGAGGGCCGAAGCCGCGCTCTCGCAGGGCTTCTCTTTGACATACGTTTTATACGGATATTCTCCCGGTCCAAAATACCGCAGATTCATGCCGGTCAGCACCTCAAACTCGGTGTTGGCTGTGCCGGCTCCTACGGACGGCACCTTAAAATACCCGGAAGAATAATTCTCAAACATGGATCTTAAGTTGGGGCAGGCGTCCCTGGAGGTAGTAAAAAACTCAGCCTCTGACACGTCAAAATAAGACTCCAGCTGTACAAACAGAATGTTCGGCAGCGCCTCGCTGGCCCGCCCGGTCTCGCACTTTGTCAGAGCCCCGTCCCCGGCAATGGCTTCCATGGTCTCCTTATTATAATCGTTTGGCTCATTGATGCCGGTGTTAAATACGCTGGCCATAAAGCAGTAGGGGAGTCCGTAGTCTTCATAGGCAAATGCAATATTTCCAAAGTAAGTGGATACCACCCGCTTATCTACTGCCTGATCAGAGATCACCCCATAGAGTGCCGCGCAGATGATCACGCCGATCAATGCGCGGATCCGGTGCATTTTGCCGGTATACTGGCCGCCCCGCTTCCACATGGAAATGACCCAGACCACAACGGACACGATGCCCACACCCAGGATCACCAGTTCAAAACCGTTGAAATAATTGTTGATCAGGGCCAGTCCGTCCGTGGCCACCTTCAGATCCTGGGCATTAAATGGCGTCACCCGCTTTAAGAGCATGTAGCCGTTGGCCACGCCAAGGATGAGCCAGAAGACACTGATGATGATCCGGACAAAAATCCTTCGCTTAAAGAAATATACGATGGAAAATGTGATAAAGATCATAAACGCGTTATACAAAAATACCAGCGGCGTTCCGATCATATATGCCCCGGCCTCGATCAGCGAATGCCTGGAAATGGCCTCGATCACAAAGTTGAGAATGCAGGCCAGCAGGGCGTGGAACACCAGGGAGAACCGGTTCATAAAAGCATAGACCGGCTGCATTTTCCTGGCGAACGCGCTGTTTCTTCGTTCTTCCAGGATGCGGGCCCTGCGTTCTTTCCGCCCTTTCCACCACGCTTCCACATCTTCCTTTTTCAGATTTTTTAACTTGGTAAGCCCGCCTTTCAGGTCGGGCTTTGGAATCTTAATTTTCACGTTTTCCCTTCAATCCTTCCAATCGCTCTTTTACCTGAGCCATCATCTGCTTATAGGTTTCCAGTTTGTCACGTTCTTCCTGTACCTTTGCTTCCGGCGCCTTGCTGACGAATTTTTCATTGTTCAGCATACCGGTCGCCCGGGCGATTTCTTTTGTCAGTCTTGCCTCTTCTTTTTCCAGCCGCTCGATCTCCTGATCAAAATCAATCAGTTCTTCCAGCGGAAGATAAACGATAGCGTCCGGAACCCACGATGGATACCGCGTCCTCCGGGATGCCTGCCTTATCCTTCTGAATGATCAGGTCATGAAGGGCAGCCATATTTTTTGCGGAATTTCTTAAAAATTCCAGGCCATCGCAAAGCTTCTGGTCTTCACACACAACAAATGCGGTGGCTTTCCGGCTGTTTGGCACGTTCATCTCCGCGCGTACATTGCGGATGCCCCGGATGATTTCCTTATAATGTTCCAGTGTTTCTTCTGCTTCCGGGAAATTCAGAGCTTCATCGTATTCCGGCCATCTGGAGATCATCAGAGATTCCTCTTCCGGAACCAGCTTGCTGTAGATCTCTTCGGATACAAACGGCATGTAGGGGTGAAGAAGCTTCAGTGCGTTCTTCAGCACCTCCCGCAGAGTCCACATGGCCGCGTCTGCACTCTCCTGATCCTCGTCCGCATGATAAATCCTGTATTTTGCGATCTCAATGTACCAGTCGCAGAATTCATCCCAGATAAAGTCATACACCTTGGACAGGGCAATACCAAGCTCGAACTTGTCCATATTTTCGGTCACTTCTTTGACCACGGTGTTGCACCGGGACAGGATCCAGCAGTCCTCCGGCTGTTTCCGGATATCCGCCGGCTCTGTGATCTCTTTGTCGCCCAGATTCATCAGGATGAAACGGGACGCATTCCATACTTTATTGGCAAAGTTCCGGCAGGCTTCCACTCTCTCATTGTAGAAACGCATGTCATTTCCCGGCGCATTTCCGGTTACCAGCGTCATCCGAAGCGCATCCGCACCATACTGGTCGATAATCTCCAGAGGATCAATACCATTTCCCAGAGATTTGCTCATCTTGCGTCCAGGGCATCCCTTACCAGGCCGTGGATAAATACGGTGTGGAAGGGGCTCTTTCGGGAGTGTTCATAGCCGGAGAATACCATACGGATGACCCAGAAGAAAATGATATCATAACCGGTCACAGCACGTCTGTGGGATAGAAGTAGTCCATTTCTTCTGTCTTGTCCGGCCAGCCCAGTACGGAAAACGGCCACAGTGCAGAGGAAAACCAGGTGTCCAGCGTATCCTCGTCCTGTGTGAAATGGGTGCAGCCGCATTTCGGACATTTCTCCGGTATGCCGCGGGATACTACAACCTCGCCGCACTCGTCGCAGTAATAAGCCGGGATCCGGTGTCCCCACCAGATCTGCCTGGAAATGCACCAGTCGCGGATATTTTCCAGCCAGTGCAGATAAATCTTGTCAAACGCTCCGGCACAAATTTCAGATCGCCATTTTTGATGGCTTCGATGGCCGGCTTTGCCAGCTCTTCCATCCGCACGAACCACTGCTGCTTCACCAGCGGCTCAACAGTGGTGTGGCAGCGGTCCGTGGGTTCCTACATTAGGGAATGAGGAACGACTTTTACCAGATAGCCTTCTTTTTCCAGATCAGCCACAATGGCTTTTCTCGCCTCATACCGCTCCATGCCGGCGTATTTCCCGCCATTTTCATTGATGGTGGCGTCGTCGTTCATGATATTGATCTCCGGCAGGTTATGGCGTTTACCCACCTCAAAGTCGTTGGGGTCATGAGCCGGCGTGATCTTTACAGCGCCGGTTCCAAATTCCTTGTCTACATAATCGTCCGCCACAATGGGAATCTCCCTGTTTACCAGCGGCAGGATCGCTGTTTTTCCTACAATGTCTTTGTATCTTTCATCCTCCGGATGTACAGCAATGGCGGTATCGCCAAGCATGGTCTCCGGACGGGTGGTCGCGATCTCCAGATAGTCGTCGGTTCCCACGATGGGGTATTTGATGTGCCAGAAATGTCCTTCCTGTTCCTCATGCTCCACTTCCGCATCAGAAAGGGAAGTCTTACATACCGGACACCAGTTGATGATCCTGGAACCTTTGTAAATGTAGCCTTTTTCATAAAGGCGGATGAATACTTCTTCCACCGCTTTGGAGCAGCCCTCGTCCAGAGTGAACCGCTCTCTGTCCCAGTCGCAGGAAACGCCCAGTTTCTTTAACTGGCTTTCAATGGTTCCTGCATATTCTTCTTTCCACTGCCAGGTTCTTTCCAGAAATTTTTCCCGGCCAAGTTCTCTTTTATCAATGCCCTCGTCTTTTAACTGATTGGTCACTTTTACTTCCGTGGAAATAGCCGCATGGTCGGTACCCGGCACCCACAGCGCATTGTAGCCCTGCATTCTTTTATAGCGGATCAGGATATCCTGCAGAGTATTGTCCAGGGCGTGGCCCATGTGCAGCTTGCCGGTAATATTCGGCGGCGGCATCACGGTAGGTAAACGGTTTTCTGCTCCGATCCACTTCTGCGTGAAAAATACTTTTTTTCGCACCATCTGTCATAGAGTTTTGATTCAATTGCTTTCGGGTCATAGGTTTTTTCCAGATTCTGACTCATTGTTCTCTCCTCGCATTCCTTCACACTTTTTTCACATTTCGGTAATAAAAGAACGCCCTTTATATTACATAAAGGGCGTTTTTACGCGGTACCACCTTTATTTATATAGAAGAAATCCTGCCGGCTCCTTCTATACCTCTCCTCTTATTCTTTAACGGGAACGACTCCGGGACTGCTTACTGCTGCCCTTGATCCGGCGGCTGCTGTTGCTGCCACTCCTGATCTGGCGACTGCTGCCGCTCCTGATCTGACGGCTGCTGCCGCTCCTGATCTGGCGACTGCTGCCGCTCCTGATCTGACGGCTGCTGCCACTTAAACTGGCGATTCGGCAATCCGGCTCCGAAGCTACCTTCTGCATCTTTGATCCTCAGGCGCTTCTCAGCCTCTGATTCCGGGCGCCCTCTCTGTCAGGAAAAGTCCATGCATACTCCTCTTCATCTATGCCTTTGCGTATAAACTAGTAAATATCATAGTCATCCGCCCCCGGTTTGTCAAGGATTTTGAAGAATTTTAGGAATTCTTAAGGAGTCAGCGCATGCGGCCAGTTCAGGCGCGTATAGCCTGTTCAGGCGTGTATAGCCTGTTCGAGCGCATATGGCCGATTCGAGCGCGTATGGCCAGTTCAAGCGCGTATGGCCGGTTCGAGCGCGTATGGCCAGTTCAAGCGCGTATGGCCGGTTCAGGTATGTATGACTAGATCAGGCCCCTGCTTCTTAGAAGAAAAAGCCAGCCTGTCAGGGTAAAGGCACTAAGGAGGGTAGTCAGCATCACCGCACTGGAGGTCAGCGTGCCCTCATGTCCCATATTTTTCGCCATCACATAGCAAGCTGACGGTCGTGGCAGATCCCAGCATGATCAAGATCGCCACCAGTTCTTCCTCCCGGAAGCCAAAGGCAATTGCGGCCGGCAGGAAAACCGCGCAAAATCCGACCAGTTTGATCACAGCCGCCGTAACCGCAGGCTTTCCGGTCTGTAGCGCCTTTGTCATATCAAAGGAAGCGCCCATAGCCATCAGTCCAAGCGGCCGTAGCCGTGCCCGCCACGTTTGCGATCACCTTCTCCGGGATCCCGGCCATAGGAAGCCTGAAGGCTGACCAGAGAAGCCCCGCTGCAATCCCTATGATAATAGGATTCGTCACGATCCCCAGCAGCGTTTTCTTCACCACCTGGCGATTCAGCCCCGTCTGCCCGGGCTTGAAAACCGAAAGCACCACCACGGCCATCATATTGTAAAGCGGCACACTGCCAATGATCATCAAAGGCCCCATCCCGGCAGAACCGTAAATATTCTGGATAAAGGCGATCCCCAGGATCGCCGCGCTGCTGCGATAAGACGCCTGGATAAACTCCCCGCGGATGCTCCGGTTTTTCCAGAGCAAGGAAATTCCCGCCGAGAGCAAGATCGAGATCAGGGTCACCACAAAGCAAAACGCCACAAACTTAAAATTCCAGCTCTCCTCAAAATCCACAGTCGCAAGATCCAGGAAAACCAGGAGCGGCAAGGGCACCTTAAAAACAAACTGGTTCATTTTCGAGGCAAACACATCGTCGATCCAGTTAAGCTTCCGCAGAACCAGGCCCAGAACCATCAGAAGAAACACCGGAACCGTTGCATTCAAACTAAAAATCAAATTATCCACAGGTTATCCACATCCCTTTCATTGGGGACGGGGGATTTCTAGAAATCCCCCGTCCCCAAAAACTTTTTTGTGTACAGCCGATAGTCTTCTTCTTTGAATACATTAAATATCACCTGTCTTATCCCCGATTTTTTCAGGTACTTATCCACATTTTCCACAGCAATTTTTGCCGCCAGTTTATTGGGGAAGTGAAATTCTCCGGTGGAGATACAGCAAAATGCAATGGATTCCAGATGATGTTTTTCTGCTAATTTAAGGCTGTTGATATAACAGTTTTTTAATTCTTCTTTCTGCTGCGGCAATACTATGGTGCCTACGACCGGACCTACCGTGTGGATCACATATTTTGCAGGAAGATTATACCCTTCTGTGATCTTTGCTCTGCCGACGGGTTCTTCGTGACCCTGCGCGGCCATGAGCCGGGCGCATTCGTTTCGCAACTGGATTCCTGCGGCGGAATGGATTGCGTTATCGATACAACCGTGGCAGGGAACGAAGCACCCGAGAAGCTGACTGTTGGCCGCATTGACAATGGCATCGCACTTTAATCTTGTAATGTCGCCTTTCCACAAATAGATCCTTTCCGGGTTACGCAGTTCATTTTCCGGAAATTCTTCTGCCACAGAAGAAAGATTTCGCACATCTACAATCCCTTTTTCTTCTGCCTCTTCTGTCAGAAGGCTGTCTTGAACTGCATAGTATTCGCCGGACGCTTCTCCCGGCCTTCGCACATTCATCAGGCTTCGCAGTAGTTTTCTTTTTTCTGTGAAATTGACCGGATCCGGGATTGCAGCGTAACCTGCATTTTCTGCTTTCAGATACTGAAACAGCCAGTCTGTTTTTTCTTCTCTTGTCATACTTATTCCTTTCTCTTTTTTAGTTATATTCTTTTTAGTTATGTTCTTTTTTAGTTATGTTCTTTTTTATTATATTTTTTGATTTTCAAATTTGTTGAGCATTTTTCTTCGGCGCATTCCTGTCACTCTTTTTTAAATCTCTGCTGTCCTTTATCATAGCACAAATTTTGTGAATATGTTAAAGTATAAGAAAAAACGTGAATATGAGGTAATTATGACAATTGATATTCCCGGTTACAGGACTCTTCATTTAAAAAATCTATTATTAGATTATAACGGTACCATCGCGGTGGACGGCTCCATTCCCCAGGATGTCAGACACCGGCTCTGTCAGCTGAGCGAATATTTCGACATTTATGTGCTGACCGCCGACACCCACGGCACTGCCGCACAGATGTGTGCCGGACTGCCTTTGACGATCCGCACTTTCCCGAAGGGCTCCGCTCTTGATGCCAAGCATCAGATCTTAATGGAGCTTGGTCCGGATTCCTGCGCTGCCATCGGAAACGGGAGAAATGATATGAAAATGTGCCTTGATGCGGCTGTGTCCATTGCTGTCATCGGCCCCGAGGGCGCTTACGGAAAGCTGGCCGCCCAGTCGGACATCTGTGTTTCTTCTATAGTAGACGGCCTGGATCTTCTGCTGAAACCCAGGCGACTGATCGCGTCCCTGCGGGGGTAACGGCTTGTGAAAACATTATCTTTGGTTGTGGATTCCGGTTCGCTGTGCTATAATTTTCTAACAATATAAAAATCACGAAACGTACTAACCACAAAGGATTGCACCTGCGTGAGAAGGCGCGAGGATCTTACTTTTTGTATAGGGAAACAGGGAGATCATCTCTTCTCCTGTTGCCAAACCTGGTGCGCTCATGCACCAGGTTTTTTTGTTCCTCATTAAACTTCATTGTGGCATCATGCCGCAGAAACATTTTGATTTCAGACAGGAGAAACATTTTGCAGGATCTGACATTACTGATCAACAAACTCTATCAGGAACATCATCTGGAAAAAGAAGAATGGATTATGCTGATCCGCGGGCAGACGCCGGAATTATCCCGGTACCTGTTCTCTCTTGCCAGAGAAGTGCGCCACCGCTACTATGGGCACCAGGTATGGATCCGCGGACTCATTGAATTTACAAACTACTGCAGAAATGACTGCTATTACTGCGGTATCCGCGCCGGCAATCGTCAGGCAAAACGCTACCGTCTGACACAGGAGCAGATTCTTTCCTGCTGCCGGGCCGGATATCAGCTGGGCTTTCGCACCTTTGTCCTCCAGGGCGGAGAGGATCTTTGGTTTACCGATGAAAAAATCTGTCAGATCGTGCGTTCTATCAAAGAAGAATTTCCTGACTGCGCCGTGACCCTTTCCATCGGCGAACGCTCCAGGGAAAGTTATCAGGCGTTTTTTGACGCCGGGGCGGACCGCTATCTTCTGCGCCACGAAACCTTCAACGCGGAACATTATTCCACACTGCACCCGAAGAACCTTACGGCCGCCCACAGGCAGGAATGCCTCTTTACCTTGAAAGACATCGGCTACCAGGTGGGTGCCGGATTTATGGTGGGTTCCCCCGGGCAGACGCCGGAATATCTGGCGGAAGACATGCTGTTTCTGGAGCGATTGAAGCCACATATGGTGGGAATCGGACCTTTTATCCCCCACCACGCCACTCCATTTGTAGACCAGTCAGCAGGAACGCTGGAGGAAACTTTATTTTTTCTGGGACTGATCCGTCTCCTGCTGCCAAAAGTGCTCCTGCCTGCCACCACGGCTCTGGGAACCATCGCCCCGGACGGCAGAGAACAGGGAATTCTAGCCGGCGCAAATGTAATCATGCCCAACCTTTCCCCGCCGGACGTGCGGGGAAAGCTACGCCCTCTACGACAACAAGCTCTGTACCGGCGCAGAAGCCGCCGAAGCCAGAAAAGAGCTGGAAGAACGGATGGCCGCCATTGGATATCAGGTCGTTACAACACGCGGAGACTCCCTGATGTAACGCATATGGATATATTTTCAAAATTATTTTAAAAGGAGGAACTTTCAAATGTATGATGTAAATTCCAGACACGCCGATGATTTTATCGATCATCAGGAAATTCTTGACACCCTGGCTTATGCCGATGAAAACAAAAACAATCTGAAGCTGATCGAATCTCTGATCGAAAAGGCAAAACTTCGCAAAGGCCTTTCCCACCGGGAGGCTTCCGTGCTCCTGGCCTGTGAGAATGAGGAGATGAACGAAAAAATCTACCGCCTGGCCGAGCAGATCAAAAAAGATTTCTATGGAAACCGGATCGTTTTATTTGCACCGCTGTACCTTTCCAACTACTGTATCAACGGCTGCACCTATTGTCCCTATCATTTAAAAAATAAACATATCGCCCGTAAAAAGCTGACCCAGGAGGAGATCCGCAAAGAAGTCATCGCCCTTCAGGATATGGGGCACAAACGGCTGGCGCTGGAGGCAGGCGAGGATCCGGTCCACAACACCATGGAATACTATCTGGACTGCATCAACACCATTTACAGTATCAAACATAAAAACGGCGCAATCCGCCGGGTAAATATCAATATCGCCGCCACCACAGTGGACGATTACCGGTTACTCAAAGAGGCCGGCATCGGCACCTACATTTTGTTCCAGGAAACCTACCATAAAGAAAGCTACCTGGAACTGCATCCAACCGGCCCGAAGCACAATTACGATTACCACACCGAAGCCATGGACCGGGCCATGGAAGGCGGCATTGATGACGTAGGACTTGGCGTATTGTTCGGCCTGGATAAATACCGCTACGAATTCGCAGGCCTTCTGATGCACGCCGAACATCTGGAAGCCGCTTTCGGCGTCGGCCCTCACACCATTAGCGTGCCAAGACTCCGGGATGCTGACGACATCGACGCAAGTTCCTTCAAAAACGGCATCGACGACGATACCTTCGCCAAGATCATTGCCTGCATCCGCATCGCTGTGCCCTACACCGGCATGATCATCTCCACCAGAGAAAATCAGGCCGTCCGGGAACGCGCACTGCACCTGGGCATCTCCCAGATCAGCGGAGGCTCCCGCACCAGCGTGGGCGGCTACTGCGAACCCGAACCCGAAGACGAACGCTCCGAACAGTTTGACGTCATAGACACCCGCACCCTGGACGAAGTCGTGCACTGGCTTATGGAAATGGATTATATCCCCAGCTTCTGCACCGCCTGTTACCGAGAAGGCCGCACCGGCGACCGCTTCATGTCCCTTTGCAAGAGCGGACAGATCCAGAACTGCTGCCACCCCAACGCACTCATGACGCTGGAAGAATACCTGATGGATTATGCTTCCCCAGCAACCAAGGCGCTGGGAGACAAACTGATCGACAAAGAAGTCCTAAATGTACCCAATGAAAAAGTACGGGCAAAGGTTGTGGAAAACCTGCGGCTCATCCGGGAAAATAACCGGAGAGACTTCCGCTTCTAATTCATTGGGGACGGGGGATTTCTGGAAATCCCCCGTCCCCAATGAAAGCCACCACACATTTATCCACACTTTCCACTTTTTATCCACAAGGAGGTTTATCCACATGAGTTTGAATAATGTGCCTTCCGCAGAGCGTGTCCATATCGGGATCTTTGGGAAGAGAAATGCAGGAAAATCCAGTGTGATCAATGCTCTGACCGGACAGAATCTTGCCATTGTTTCGGATGTGAAGGGTACTACTACGGATCCGGTTCTAAAGGCCATGGAACTGCTTCCTCTCGGGCCGGTGGTTATGATCGATACGCCGGGGCTGGATGATGAAGGGGATCTGGGAGATCTGCGTGTTCAGAAAGCCTACCAGGTTTTAAACAAGACAGACATTGCCTTGCTGGTAGTCGACGGCACGGTGGGAATGACTGCGGAAGATCTGGAAATCCTGGATCGCATCCGGGCGAAAAAAATCCCTTATCTGATTGTATTCAATAAGGCCGATCTGGCATGTACCGCCAGCCTGTCTCCTTCACCGGGAATAGGGAGTCCATCTGCAGCGGATATTATCTGGGTCAGCGCCTCCTCCAAATATCATATCCAGGAATTAAAAGAGCGGATTGCCACGCTGCTTCCGGATGAAGATTCCGGCAAAACAATTGTGGGAGACCTGATCCGGCCGGCAGATTTTGTTGTGCTGGTCATCCCCATCGATAAAGCAGCGCCAAAGGGCCGTCTGATCCTTCCCCAGCAGCAGACTATTCGAGACATCCTGGATCACAACGCCATTTCCATTGTCGTCAAAGAGACCGATCTGAAGAACACACTGAAAACTCTTGGGAAAAAACCGGCGCTTGTGATTACCGACAGCCAGGTGTTCGACAAAGCAGCGGCCGATACACCTTCCGGCATCCCATTGACCTCATTTTCCATCTTATTTGCCAGATACAAGGGCAACCTGAAAACCCTGGTCGATGGCGCCAGAATGCTAAGTCATCTGCAAAACGGAGACAAAATATTAATTTCCGAAGGCTGCACTCACCACCGGCAATGCGATGACATCGGTACGGTAAAACTTCCACGGCTGATCCGGAACTATACCGGAAAAGAACTGGAATTTGAATTCACCAGCGGAACAGAATTTCCATTTTCATTAGAAAAATATCGCTTGATCGTACACTGCGGCGGATGCATGTTAAATGAGCGGGAAATGAAATACCGGATCCGCTGTGCTGAAGACGCCGGAATCCCCATCACCAACTACGGAACCGCCATCGCCTGCATGAAAGGAATCCTGGAACGCAGTATTCAGATTTTTACAAAAAATGTTGACACAGAAAAAATGCCATCGAACTAAAAAAGAGTGTCCCAAAACTTTAAATTCTTCCCTTCATATTTCAAAATCTACAGTTTTGGGACACCCTCTTTTTTGACTATTCTATTAACTTTTTTATTTGTTCTTTTTTATCTATGTCACTTAAACCATAGTGCTTCAATCATGCCGCTTCAGCTATGCCGCTTCAGTCATGCTGCTTCAGTCATGCTGCTTCAGTCATGCTGCTTCAGTCATGCTGCTTATCAATGCTGCTTATCAATGCATCTTCACTTCACCAAATCTGTCTTCTGACCGAGCAACCCTCCCATATCCGTCACATCCGTATACCCCATATGTTTCATCAGCGCTGTCGATCTCTTACTTCTGGCTCCGCTTAAGCAATACACATAAACCGGGCTCGTCTTATCCGGGATCAATGACTCAACTTTCTTCAGCTCATGCAATGGCAGGTTGAAACTCCCCTCAATATGCCCTTCCCTATATTCTTCCGGAGTCCGTACATCCAGAAAAATACTGCCCTCCCGGCCTCTTGCTTCATTGATATATTCCTGCAATGATTTCTCCTGCATATTTGAAAAAAAACTCATATCTCTAGAATCCTCCTGTATTTCACATTTTATAGGCAGATATTAACAAAAATCCCCCCATTTTTCTGTGATAAAGTCACATAGGGTACAGGGTAAATTCCATTTAGGTACAGGGCAAATTGCAAATGGGGACGTAGACCTTTTGCAAAGGTCTACGTCCCCATTACACTGCCGCCATGATCTCTCCGATCGGACCGGCAATCGTAAGCTCCGCGCCCACTTCTCTTGCTGTGGCGCTTTTATTGATCACTACCAGATGTCTCCCCCGGAAATAATCGATAAATCCTGCCGCCGGGTATACGACCAGCGACGTGCCGCCGATGATGAGTGTGTCGGCATTTGCGATGGCATGTACGCTCTGCTGGATCACGTCGGGATCCAGTCCTTCTTCGTACAGGACCACGTCCGGCTTGATCACGCCGCCGCACTCGCAGTGCGGAATCCCCGGAGTGTCCTTTACATACCGGGCGTCGTAGAATTTGCCACAATTCTGGCAATAATTGCGGTGGATGCTTCCATGAAGCTCCAGTACGGTTTTACTGCCTGCGGCCTGGTGAAGGCCGTCGATATTCTGGGTAATGACTGCGGTCAGCCTGCCTTCCTGCTCCCACTGAGCCAGCTTGATATGCGCCGCATTGGGCTTTGCATCCAGCGCCATCATTTTATCTTTGTAAAATTCAAAAAAGATTTCCGGATGGCGGACAAAAAATGTATGACTGATGATCTGCTCCGGCGGATAGCTGTATTTCTGTCGGTACAGTCCGTCTTCACTCCGGAAATCCGGGATGCCGCTTTCTGTGGAAACTCCGGCTCCCCCGAAAAAAACAATGTTTTTACTGTCTGCGACAATTTCTCTTAATCTGCGGATCTCCTGTTCATACATAAGCATCCCTCCTGCTTCTTAAGCGTTCTTTTCCTGTGCAAACTCTTTCTGGCTGTACCCGGTAAAGAATTCGTCCAGTGCATCCAGCGTCTTCAGAAGTACCGGCAGCTCTTTTTCGTCCAGCTTGTCCAGGATGGCCTGCGTCATCTGGCGATGGTAATCCTCGTGATGCCGGTATGCCCTCACGCCCTTCGCCGTCAGTCTTACGAACACCACCCTCCTATCCTCTTCGCTTCTGTGACGCTCCACATACTTTTTATTGACCAGACTATTCATGGCAGTAGTCAGTGAACCCATGGTAATATTCAGTTTTTTCGCAATGGCAGACATATTTCCGCCATTTCCCAGGCCGATTGCCTCAATCACATGCATGTCGTTGTTGGTAAGGTCTTTAAATTCTTCGGTAATGATCGCCTTTTCCTCCAACTCCCAAATTTCATTGATCAGGCTTACCAGGGTATGATTGATCACTTCATACGCATCTTTCATATTCGATTGCCTCTTTCGTCTTTGTCTCTATTATACGCTTTTCCGCATCACAGAATCAATAGCTTCTTTTCGCCCTTCTGACAGGAAATCTGTCGCCTCTTTTCGCCTTTACAGCAGGGAATCTATGACTTCTTTTACGGTTTCGATCCGGTCCGCCTTCCAGGCGTCGGCCCCGCAGAACAGCAGCGCCTCGTCAATCTCGCCTTTGGCCGCATGGATCAGCGCATCGGTAATGCAATAGGGAATGGCCGACGGGTCGCATTTGTGGAGACAGCCGTGGCAGGGACTGTGTGGGATCTGCTCCCCTGCTTCCACCCGCCGGATAAATGCGTTGCGGATCGCCCTTCCCGGCATGCCTACCGGGCTTTTGACAATCACAATATCGCTTTCTTTCGCATTTACATAGGCTTCCTTGTAGCGGATGTCTGCATCGCACTCTTTGGTCGTTACAAATCTGGTGGCTACCTGTATGGCATCCGCCCCCAGAGAAAATGCGTGATCTGCCGCCGCCCTGTCGGAGATGCCGCCTGCAAGCGCCGTAGGAATATGCTGAGCGTACCGGTCTTCATACCCTTTCACCACCGCCAGGATCTTCGTTACTTCCTCGTCATATGTTTTCTGAAATTCTTCGATCTCGCCCAGATGAAATCCCAGATGCCCGCCGGCTTTCGGCCCTTCAATGACCAGAAGATCCGGGATCCGGTGATATTTTTTATCCCAGTATTTTAAAATGACCTGGGCCGATTTTTCTGTGGACACGATCGGCGCAAGTTTTACCCCGGATTCTCCCGCGATCCTGGGAAGATCGGTGGGAAGGCCCGCCCCGGAAATGATCAGGTCCGCTCCTGCGTCAATGGCCGCGCGCACATACTCTTCGTACCCGCGCATTGCCACCATAATATTGAACCCGATCACGCCCTCCGGCGCAAGGCTTCTTGCCTTGTCATACTCCGTCTTCACAGCCCGTAAATTTGCTTCTCTGGGATTCCGGTCAAAATCAGGCTCCCGAAATCCAATCTGGGCGGCAGAGATGATCCCTATGCCGCCCTCTTTTGCAACAGCCCCGGCCAGTCCGCCAAGGCTGATGCCTACCCCCATTCCTCCCTGTATCACAGGAAGTTTTGCTTCTATCTTTCCCATCCGCAATGGTTTTCTATTCATCACACATCTCCTACATCTGACGGAATCTCTGATATCTGTGCTCTACAAGCGCAGCCTGATCCATCGATCCGTACTGTTCCAGAAATTCCCGGATCTTCCCGTCCATCTGTACGGCCACCTCTTTTAGATTCTGCACCGTATAGTGGGACGGCTCCTGGAATACATATTCTACGATCCCCAGTTCAAACAGATCGCCTGCCGTCAGTTTCATCACATCTGCCGCTTCTTTTGCCTTGCTGCTGTCCTTCCACAGGATGCTGGCAAAGCCTTCCGGCGAAAGGATGGAATAAATGGAATTCTCCAGCATCCACACTTCGTCGGCTACAGCCATGGCAAGTGCGCCGCCACTTCCGCCTTCTCCGATGACAACACTCAGCACCGGAACCTTCAGTCCGGACAGCTCATAGAGATTTCTGGCGATGGCCTCGCCCTGCCCTCTCTCTTCTGCCTCCAGTCCGCAGAACGCGCCCGGCGTATCGACAAAGCAGATTACCGGCCGGCCGAATTTTTCCGCCTGCTTCATCAGGCGGAGAGCCTTGCGGTATCCGTCCGGAGACGGCATCCCGAAATTATGCTCAATATTTTCTTTGGTATTGGTTCCCTTTTCCTGGGCGATCACGGTAACCGGCATGCCATGAAAATACGCGATGCCTCCCACGATAGCCTTGTCATCCTTGTAATAACGATCCCCGTGAAATTCTATGAAATCCGTAAATAAAGCACGGATATAATCTGTGCCCACCGGGCGGTCCTTCATACGGGAAATCTGCACCCGGTCCCAGGCGTCTGCCACATGGTTGTGAAGGTGAAGCGGAGTCTGACCCCTTCCTGCGTCTCCGGCATCCACAGCAGATCTTGCTGCCGCCGCATCTGTCCCGACCGTTTCCGCTTCTTCCCCTTCCTCTTCTTCGGAAATCCCCGCGCCGTTCCCGTGCATCCGCAGGATCTCTCCCAGCGTTTCCCGAAGCTTTGGACGCTCCACGATCGCATCTACAAATCCGTGCTCCACCAGGAATTCTGCCCTCTGGAATCCTTTGGGAAGTTTCTGTCCGATGGTCTGCTCAATGACTCTTGGACCCGCAAAGCCAATCAGCGCGCCGGGCTCTGCCAGGATAATATCTCCCAGCATGGCAAAACTTGCGGTCACTCCTCCTGTCGTGGGGTCAGTCAGCACCGTTACATAGAGAAGCCCTGCATCGCTGTGGCGTTTTAAGGCCGCGCTGGTTTTTGCCATCTGCATCAGAGAGACGATTCCCTCCTGCATCCTGGCTCCGCCGGAACAGGTAAATAAGATGACCGGCAGCTTTTCTTCGGTGGCCCGCTCTACGGCTCTGGTGATCTTTTCACCCACGACATGACCCATACTGGACATCATGAACCGTCCGTCGCAGACGCCGATCACCGTTTCCTGCCCCTGGATCTTCACCTTGCCAGTCACCACCGCTTCCTTCAGGCCGGTCTTTTCCCTAAGTCCTGCCAGCTTCTCTTCATACCCCTTGTAATGCAGCGGGTTAACAGAAGCCAGATCCTGATCCCATTCCTCAAAGGTTCCTTCATCTCCCACCATCTCGATCCGGCGGTAGGCATGAACCCGGAAATATCCGCCGCACTTGGGGCAGATATAATATCCGTTTTTCACATCTTCCGCAATAATGGCTCCGCCGCATTTGTTACATTTGCGAAGCAGGCCTTCCGGCACTTCCGGCCGGTTGTGGCCAAGGGCAATGTAAGCTTTTCTGGCGGAAGATAATCTGGTCTTTTTAAATACATTGTCTAATTTCATAGAACTTCACCTTCTACAATCTTTCGATAAACTCAATATCGATATTTCCAGAGCGATAATCCGGGTGGTTCAGGATCTCGTACTGGTAATCTACGTTGGTATCAATGCCTTCGATAATAACCTCTCCAAGGGCGCTCTGCATCTTGCGGATGGCCTCTTTTCTGTTTTTGGCCCAGACGATCAGCTTCGCCACCATGGAATCATAATACGGAGGAATGGTATAGCCGCTGTAGATCGCGGAATCGATCCGGATCCCCTTTCCTCCAGGCAGGTACATGTCCGTAATAGTTCCCGGAGACGGGCGGAAGCCTTTCTCCGGATTCTCCGCATTGATCCGGCACTCAATGGCGTGGCCGGTAAGCCGCACCTCGTCCTGGGTGTAGGAAAGCGCCTCCCCGGAAGCGATCCGGATCTGCTCTTTTACCAGATCAATCCCGGTCACCCATTCGGTCACCGGATGCTCTACCTGGATCCGGGTATTCATTTCCATAAAATAAAAGTTTCCATTTTTCTCCAGAAGAAATTCGATGGTGCCCGCATTTTCATAGTGCGCGGCCTTCGCCGCCCTGACGGCAGCCTCTCCCATTTTCTGTCTTAAGCTCTCGTCAAGAGCCGGCGACGGAGATTCTTCGATCATCTTCTGGTGATTCCTCTGTACAGAGCAGTCCCTCTCTCCCAGATGGATCACATTTCCATATTTATCCGCCAGGATCTGAAATTCAATGTGCCGCGGATGCTGTACGAAATGCTCGATATACATGGTGCCGTCGCCAAATGCCATCTGGCTCTCCTTCTGGGCGGTCTGGAAGCTTTTCTCAAACTCCTCCGCTGTCTGCGCCACACGCATACCTTTGCCGCCGCCGCCAAGAGCCGCCTTGATAATCACCGGATAGCCGATCTCTTTCGCGGTTTTCTTTCCAGTCTCCACATCATAAATGGCGTCTTTGCTGCCAGGGATCACCGGCACACCCGCCGCCACCATGGTATTTCTGGCTTCCTGCTTATTCCCAAGACTTGCGATCACTTTCGAATCCGGACCAATAAACGTAATATTGCACTGCTCACAGAGCTCCGCAAATTTACTGTTCTCAGACAAAAAACCAAAGCCCGGATGGATCGCGTCCGCGCCGCTGATGATCGTGGCGCTCAAAATGCGGTCCATACTTAAGTAACTCTCCTGCGAAGGCGCCGGACCGATGCAGATCGCCTCATCCGCAAGTTTCGTGTGCAACGCCTCTTTATCCGCCTCCGAATAAACAGCAACCGTTTCAATTCCCATTTCCCGGCACGCCCGGATAATCCGGACCGCGATCTCGCCGCGGTTTGCGATCAATACTTTCTTAATCATATAACGATTCCCCTATCCGATCATAAATGTCAGTTCCGCGCTGACAACCGTTTTACCATCCACACTGGCAACAGCCTCGCCCACACCGACAGGCCCTTTCTGCCTGATGATCCTTGTCTCCAGGCGGACCTTGTCCCCCGGCACGATCTTCCCTTTAAATTTACACTTATTAATGCCGCCGAAATAAGCGATCTTTCCCCGGTTTTCCTCCTTGGAAAGAATCGCCACGGCGCCTGCCTGGGCCAGTGCTTCCACAGTCAGGACACCCGGCATCACCGGCTCCTGCGGAAAATGCCCGGCAAAAAACTCCTCCCTGTAGGACACACATTTATATCCCACTGCATACTGCCCCGGCTCATAATCCTCAATATAATCAATGAGCAGGAACGGATGCCTGTGGGGGATAATTTCCTTGATCTGATTAATATCTAAATGGTTCATGATAGACCTCCTGGGGACGTAGTAAAATGCAAAAGGTCTACGTCCCAAATTGACTTTTACCCTGTACCTAATCGACTTTCAGGGTGTACCCTAACTAACAAATGCGAAACAGCGGCTGTCCGTATTCTACCGGCTGCCCGTTCTCTACCAGCACTTCCGCGACTTTCCCGTCAAAATCGCTTTCGATTTCGTTCATGAGTTTCATGGCTTCTACGATGGCCAGTGTCTGGCCTTTTTTCACCTGGCTTCCCACGGTGACGAATGGCTCTGCATCCTCGGCCGGCGCTGCGTAGAATGTGCCCACCAGCGGAGAGGTCACGATGTTCCCTTCCATTTTCGGTTCTTCTGTCCCTGCTGTCTCAGAGGCATCGGATGTCGGTGCAAAGGATGTTGCCGGCGCGAAGGATGCTGCCTGCTGTGTTTCACAGGCCGGAACAGTCTGTACTGCAGTCATTACCGTTTCTTTTTCTTTGGTCAGGTGAAGTTTCACACCTTTTTCTTCGTATTTCAGTCCGGTCAGTTCTGAATCGGAAACTGCCTGGATCAGCTTTAATAGATTTTCAAATTCCATGATACAGCCGTCCTTTCTATCCTTCATATTTTTTCAGAAGAAGTGTTGCGTTGTGGCCGCCAAAGCCCAGGGAATTGGTCAGCACGTAATTGACATCTTTCTCCACCGGAGCGCCGATGGCATAATTCAGATCGCATTCTTCATCTGCTTCCCTGGTTCCCATGGTCTGATGGATGAATCCGTCCTGAATACTCTTGACGCAGACGATAAATTCCACACCGCCGGCCGCTCCCAGAAGGTGACCGATCATGGATTTTGTGGAATTGACCACCACATCCTTTGCGGCATCGCCAAGCGCCAGCTTGATGGCTCTGGTCTCAAACAGATCGTTGTGATGAGTGCTGGTGCCGTGGGCATTGATGTAGTCCACCTGGGAAGGCTGGATCCCGCCTTCTTCTATGGCAAGTTCCATCGCTTTTGCAGCGCCGCTTCCGTCCTCGGCCGGAGAGGTAATGTGGTAAGCGTCCCCGGTCGCTCCGTATCCTGTCACTTCCGCATAAATCTTCGCGCCCCGCTTCTTTGCGTGCTCCAGCTCTTCCAGGATCACAACGCCTGCGCCTTCTCCCAGGACAAATCCGCTTCTGTCCTTGTCAAATGGAATGGATGCCCGCAGCGGATCATCTGATGTGGTAAGGGCTGTCAGGCTGGTAAATCCCGCCACACCGGTCGGGCAGATACAGCTCTCTGTTCCCCCTGCGGCTATAATATCCGCATCTCCATACTGGATGGCCCGCAGACCGTCTCCGATGCAATTGGTGCCGGTGGCGCAGGCTGTCACCACATTGGTGCATTTCCCTTTAAATCCCAGCTGGATAGATACATTTCCGGCAGCCATGTTGGAGATCATCAGAGGAACCATCAGCGGATTTACCTTGGACGGTCCTTTGGTCAGGATCTTCTCATAGTCCTTCTCCACTTCCTGAAGGCTTCCGATCCCGGAGCCGATGATGACGCCGGCGCGGTAAGGATCTTCTTTTGAAATGTCAAGTCCTGCGTCTTCATAGGCTTCTTTTGCCGCCGCTACCGCATACTGGGAAAATGGTTCCATTCGCCTGGCTGATTTGAAATCCATTCTCTCCTTAGCCACAAAATCTTTGACTTCTGCGGCAATCTTTACTTTGTAGTCTGTGGTGTCGAATTTGGTGATCTCTCCGATTCCCACGGTTCCCTTTTTAATATTATTCCAGAACTCTTCCACTGTATTTCCGATGGGGGTGACTGCCCCAAGTCCTGTCACTACGACTCTTCTTTTCATAGAACCTGTCCTTTCATAAAATATAAATCTCGCTGTGGGCATTCGCCCAATACTGCCCGACAACCATTCGACCTGCCCAGCTCGATTCCGCTGACGCTCCATCTCGCTGTGGGCATTCGCCCAATACTGCCCGACAACCATTCGACCTGCCCAGCTCGATTCCGCTGACGCTCCATCTCGCTGTGGGCATTCGCCCAATATCGACATCGAAAACTGCATATCTGCAGATAAATCTGCAAATGCAGTTTCCTCTGCCGATGCAGGTCTCATTACATGCACATCCCGCCGTCTATGTGCAGCACCTGGCCGGTGATGTATCCTGCTTCTTCGGAGGCCAGAAATGCCACGGCCGCGGCCACGTCTTCCGGCTTCCCGAATCTGCCAAGCGGGATCTGTCCTTCCGCCGCTTCTTTGACTTTGTCTGAAAGCACGTCTGTCATATCTGTAGAAATGAATCCCGGCGCCACAGCATTGACCGTCACTCCACGGCTTGCCAGTTCTCTCGCCGCTGACTTGGTCATGCCGATCACGCCCGCTTTGGAGGCTGCGTAATTGACCTGTCCTGCATTTCCGCTGACACCCACAACCGAAGACATATTAATGATCCGGCCGCTTCTTTGTTTTAACATCTGTCTTACGGCAAAACGCATGGTATGAAACGCGCCTTTCAGGTTGGTATTCACCACCTGATCGAAATCTTCCTCCGACATTTTCATCAGCAGTCCGTCCCGGGTGATCCCGGCGTTATTTACCAGGATATCAAGGCTTCCCTGCTCCTTGATCACGGTCTGGATAAAGGTCTCACAGGCTGTGTAATCCGCTACGTTACACTGGTATACAACTGCCTGCCCGCCCGCTTCTTCAATCTCTGCTTTTACGGCCAGCGCCTTTTCTTCTGATCCGTTATAATTGATGATGACTTTCGCGCCCTGCAATGCAAGTTTTTTCGCGATCGCTTTCCCGATCCCCCGGGAAGCGCCTGTCACTACCGCCACTTTTCCTTCTAGCATGAGGCCTCCATTTCTGCAGCCACTTTCTCGATATCTTCTAACGCTGCAATGTTATATACTTTCACATCCCGGTTGATCTTCTTCATGAATCCGGCCAGTGTGCGTCCCGGTCCGATCTCGATGAAGGTATCCACACCGTTTTCGATCATCACTTCCATGCTCTGCATCCAGCGCACCGGAGAACTTACCTGTTCCTTCAACAGTTCTTTAGTTCTGCTGATATCAGAAATGATCTCTGTGGTCACATTGGTCACATACGGGATCTTCAGCGGAGACATCTGGACGTCTGCCAGTTCTCCTGCAAGTTGTTCTCCTGCAGGGATCAGCATGGGAGAATGAAAGGGGCCGCTGACATTTAACATCACCGTTCTTTTGGCTCCCGCTTCCTTCAACGCTTCCGCCGCCTGCTCTACGCCATGTTTTTCACCTGTGATCACGATCTGCCCCGGACAGTTATAATTTGCAATGGACACACCGTCAATGGGCGCGATCACTTCTTCAATCTTTCCGGCATCCATGGCCATTACCGCGCACATGGCGCCTTCGCCTGCCGGAACGGTATTCTGCATCAGGATCCCTCTTTTTCTTACCAGACGGATGGCGTCCAGTTCGCTCATGCCGCCGGCCGCCGCGATCGCAGAATACTCTCCCAGGCTTAATCCCGCGGTCATATCCGCGTGAATGCCGTGTTTTTCTACCACTCTTGTCATGGCAAGGGTGGTAGTCACCAGCGCCGCCTGCGTATATTCTGTCAGATCCAGCTGATCATTTTCCTCAAAACAAAGGGCAGCCATGTCAAGCCCCAGCGCCTCGCCGGCCTGATCAAACAATTCTCTTGCCTCCGGGCAGTTTTCATAAAAATCCGCCCCCATACCGGCTTTCTGAGCGCCCTGCCCCGGATAAATAAATGCAATCTTACTCATAAAAGCCTGCTCCTTTTATCAATGCATCGGTTTCTTTTACCAGCTTCTGGATCAGATCCTTACAGGACATTCTTTCTTTTACCATGCCTGCGATCTGCCCTGCCATCACGCTTCCGTTCTTCACATCGCCGTCCACAACAGCTCTTCTTAAGCCGCCCAGGGTCAGCTGCTCCAGTTCCTCAAAGCTGGCACCGTTATTTTCCAATTCCAGATATTTTCTGGTCATGTCATTGCGAAGGGCTCTGACCGGATGGCCGGTTGTTCTTCCTGTTACACGGGAATCAATATCCTTCGCCTTAATGATCCTCTCTTTGTAATTTTCGTGTACCTGGGACTCATCGGTAACTACAAAATGTGTTCCCATCTGTACCCCTTTTGCTCCCAGCATAAATGCCGCCGCGATGCCACGTCCGTCTGCGATACCGCCTGCTGCGATAACCGGGATATTAACTGCGTCTGCCACCTGCGGAACCAGTACCATGGTCGTATTTTCACCAATGTGTCCGCCGGCCTCGCAGCCTTCAGCCACCAGTGCGTCTGCACCGCAGCGCTCCATTCTCTTTGCCAGGGCGACAGAAGCAACTACCGGAATCACCTTTACGCCTGCTTCTTTCCACATAGCCATATATTTCTCCGGATTTCCCGCGCCGGTCGTTACGACTTTTACGCCTTCTTCTGCAACCACCTTTGCCACTTCATCCGCATAAGGGCTCATCAGCATGATATTGACCCCGAACGGCTTGTCTGTCAGCTTCTTTGCTTCGCGGATCTGATCTCTGACCCACTCAGCCGGAGCGCTTGCAGCTCCGATCAGTCCCAGGCCGCCGGCCTCGGACACGGCTGCTGCCAGATGGTATTCTGCAACCCAGGCCATACCGCCCTGGATGATTGGATATTCGATTCCTAATAATTTGGTTACTTCTGTCTGCATCATTCAACCCCCGCTTTTCCTTCTTTGTTTGTTGCTCTGTGTTTTCCAGCTACTCTTTGTGAGACTCTACATAAGAAATAATGTCGCCAACGGTCGCGATATTTTCCAGATCCTCTGTGGGGATTTCAATCCCATACTCTTCTTCCAGTGACATTACCAGCTCAAAAAGATCCAGGGAATCTGCCTCCAGATCTTCCTTAAAAGAAGACGTCTCTGTAATCGTTCCTGCGTCTACGCCTAAATTCTCTGCAACTAATTCTTTGATTCTCTCTAACATGTCTGTTCTCCTTTTTCTTTCTTTTTCTTTATATTTATTTTCCGCGCCAGGCTGTCAGATCCGGCGTTTGCCCTGTCTGCACATCCTTTCCGGCGCAGGATTGCTAAAACTGTCCGAAGGGCGGATCCCTTCCCGACAGTTTACGCCCAGTCCAGGATAGAAGCCCCCCAGCTTAGACCGGCTCCAAAACCGGCCAGCACAATCTTCGCTCCTCGTTTTACCTTCCCCTGCTGCACAAGCTCATCCAGCAAAATGGGGATGCTGGCAGAGGAGGTGTTGCCATATTCCTGCAGGTTCATCGGAAATTTCTCCAGTGGTTCTTCCAGTCTCTTTGCCACAGCCTCCACGATCCTTCTGTTTGCCTGATGGAGGATGTAACAGGAAATCTCTTCCTTTTTTACCTGGTTGGCTTCCAGCACCTCTTCCACAGCCTGGGGAACACTCCTTACCGCAAACTTAAACACTGCCTGTCCGTCCATCTGCATAAAATATTCTGGCCCCAGCAGCTCTTCCGGATCCCGCTCTCCCGTCAGGACGCTTTGGTCATGACGGCTCTTTAATGTCAGCGCCCCGCCTTTGGCTCCATTGGAATGGGTCACCGGCAGGTAATGTCTTCCCCCGCCTTTTTGCATCACTGCCGCGCCTGCTCCGTCTCCAAATAAGATACAGGTGGTGCGGTCGCTCCAGTTAGTCAGATTGGAAAGGCTTTCACTTCCGATCACCAGGGCTGTGTTGTATACACCAGACTCCAGATAGGCCGCCGCCGTATTGTATCCCAGCAAAAACCCAGTGCATGCGGCGTTCAGATCAAAACAGGTGGCGTTTACCGCCCCCAGCTCCCGCTGCACTTCACAGGCGGCGCAGGGAAGGATCACGTTGGAAGAAATGGTAGACACCAGGATCAGATCTACCTCCCCGGCTTCAATACCCGCCTGCTCCAGCGCACGGCGTCCGGCCCTGGCCGCCATAGACACCGTTGTCTCTTCCCGAATGACGTGGCGTCTTACCACGCCGGTCCGCTCCCGGATCCACTCGTCACTGGTTTCCACCAGTTTTGCAATATCATTGTTATCCATGGAACAAGGCGGTATATAAGACCCTGTTCCGCATATGATCACTGCCATAGTCATTCCCCTATAATGATTTGAATTTCAATTATTTTGACTTTCAAAGTATATGATATTCCTACCTGTTTGTCAAGTACTTTGATTATCAAATTTATAATAAGAAAAGTGTGCTTAAAATCACCAAAGAGAAACTGTTAGACATTTACTGATTTGAAAAAGAAAGGGTTCTCTGCAATGAAAGAGAAAATGACAAAATTTGTCGAAGAATTTAAGGCGTTTGCCCTGCGCGGAAATGCGCTGGACATGGCAGTCGGTGTAATCATTGGTGGCGCTTTTACCAGTATCGTTACCTCTCTCACCGATAACTTTATCAATCCGATCCTGAACTTTGTAACCGGCGGAAAAATGTATTCCTTTGAGGATATCGCAGGATTCGCATCTGCATTCATTTCTTCCGTTGTAAACTTCCTGATCATGGCGTTCGTGCTTTTCTGCATCCTGAAGGCAATGAACACTCTGATGGACCTGGGCAAAAAGAAAATGGCAGCAGAGGCGGAAGAGGCTGCAGCACCCGAAACCGTATAGACTTAGAGATTCAAATGGGGACGGGGGATTTTGGAAAATCCCCCGTCCCCATTTAAACTTTTACTGCGCCACAGCATAAGGCTTTCTCTTGAAAATCTCCCTTGCTTTCGCGTCTACTTTTGATTCCATGATGTAGTAAGATCTCATCATATCTGCCTTGATCCTTTTCCGGTTCCTGCGTTCTTTCTGCATACTCGTCTACCTCACAATCTCTAAAAGTCTCATTGCTGACATTTTAGCACAGGATTGTGAGAAACGAATGAAGGCAAGATCAAATCCAGGTAAAAGATCATTCTGTGTATTCTTTTTCCACCAGCAGTTCTTCCACTTTCCCTGCCAGTTTTTTCTTTAATCCGTATACCACATGGGTGATCACATACTGCCCGTCGTTGACGAACACTTCCACCAGGTGAGGCGACACGAAGATATCCAGTGTGTTTTCCGCGCGGCCCGTCTCCGGCGTTTCTGCCCGGGTGCGGTAATTTTTCAGATCCGGAAATACTTCGCTGCGGTCGGTCGTCACGCGGCCGTCTTCCACGCTGATCCTGTAACCGCAGACATTCAGGGTCTCGCCTTCTCTCATGGATGTGCGGATCCGGAAAGGACGGCCTTCCGGGACATCGTCCGGGGACAGGCACCTTTTGGAGTAAAGTGCGTCTACATTTGGATGAACACGGAATGAAATATGTCCGTTCTCCACCTCCACCACCCGGGGCATGCTCATCATGCCGATCCACGGACCCCGTCCATCCGGATCATCCTTCACCGGCTCCGGCATCCGGATCCAGCCAATGATCACCCGGCGGCCAGCTTCGTCCAGAGCGGTCTGGGGCGCATAAAAGTCCAGGCCGTAATCTACAAACCGGAAGTCGCCACGAAGCTTCATCTCGCACTGGGGAAGCTTGAAATCTGCCAGCCCGCATTTTGCATGGTGGCGGTGTTCGATCCCGGCTTCAGTCACGTTCATGGGGGAGCCCAGGATCACATACTGTTCTCCGATCTGGAAAATGTCCGGGCACTCCAGGGTCTCTCCAAAGGCCTCGTCCCGGCATTCCCCGGCAAATTCCCAGTTAAGGCCGTCCGGACTTTTGAAAAACAGGGCTCTTCCGACCTTTTTCCGATAAGTGCTTCCCAGGATCATGTAACACGTTCCGTCTTCTCTCCATACCTTGGGATCTCTGGTGTCTTTAGGATCGCCTTTTTCCTCATCCCGGATCACCGGGATCAGCAGGCGCTTCTGTCCCCAGTTATCGAAATGCCGCCCGTCTTCTGAGATCAGCATGGCCTGGGAAGACTCAAAGCTGTCATGAATGCTGCAATGGATATCCTCTTCATTGGTTTCCAGATATTTCACTCCCGTATAATAGAGGTACAGCTTTCCATCCACTTCCAGCGCGCTTCCGGAAAATATGCCGTTCCGGTCGTACCCTTTGGTGGGGAACAAAGCCACGCCCAGGTGCTCCCAGTGCACCAGATCCTGGCTCACCGCATGCCCCCAGTGCATGGTTCCCCAGCGGGTCCCGTAAGGGAAATACTGGTAAAACAGATGATATTCTCCTTGATAGTAGATAAACCCGTTGGGGTCGTTGATCCAGCCGCCCGGGGCCTTCAAATGTAAGCTGTCTTTCATGATGTCTCAAGCCTCGTTTCTTTTTCTTGGTTTCGCAATCTCTGTGATTTTTTGATTTTGTGATTCTTTTGATTCCAACGGATTGTTCCGTGCTCCGCACTCTCACAATCCGTCCCCCCTATTCGCATATCGCGGGATATTCATCCCACTTTTATGCTCATACGGGGGCGGTTCCCAATGTCTTTCGCCCATTCATGAGCAAGCTCATGTGGGCTTAGACCTTTGGAACCTGGAATCGCTACTTCACTGCTCCTGCAACTACTCCGCCGATGATCTGCTTCTGCAAAGCTACATACAGGATCATGATCGGGATCACGCATAACAGAAGTCCTGCCATGATTGTACCATAATCTGCCGAGTATGTACCATAGAAACTATAAGTGGACAGCGGCAGTGTCAGAAGTTCTTTGTCCGTCAGCACCAGAGACGGCAGAAGGAAGTCGTTCCAGAATGCCATGGAATTCAGGATCACCATTGTGGAGATGATAGGCTTCAGAAGCGGAAGCACAATCTTAAAAAATGTCTGGGAACTGGTACAGCCGTCGATACAGGCCGCCTCTTCCAGCGCGATAGGTACATTTCCTTTGATGAATCCGTGGAACATGAACACCGACATGGCCATGGAAAATCCGGTATGCATAAAGATCAGCGTCAGCCGGTGGTTCAGGATATTTAAGGTTCCTCCGTAAATGCTGACCAGCGGGATCATGATGGCCTGGAACGGAATGATCATGGACGCCACCATCAGTGCGAATGTCAGCTTGGACACTGCGTTGTTGTGGCGGACAATGTAGTAGGCCAGCATCGCCGCCAGGATCGTTACCAGTACCGTTGCAGACACGGTTACGATCAGGGAGTTTTTAAAAGCATTCAGGAAGTCCATCTGGGTAAATGCTTTCTCAAAGTTATCAAAGGACAGTCCTTTGATGGTAAAGAGCCAGGAGAATGGGCTCTTAATGATGTCTCTTTTTTCCTTCAGAGAATTGATCACTACCATCAGGAAGGGGAACATATACGCAATAAACACGATGATCAGACCGATCATTGCCAGCGCATTTGCCAGTTTTCTTTTGTTTCCTCCGATTGTCGATTTCTTCATTATGCTTCCACCTCCTGCTTCTTGGTCAGATATACCTGCAGACCGCTGATCACAGCCACGATGATAAACAGGATCAGTGCCTCTGCCTGGCCTACGCCAAACTGTCTGGATGTAAAGGCTTTCTCATATACATGCATTGCCGCCATTTCTGTGGTGCCATAAGGCGCGCCGCCGGTCAGTGACAGGTTCACATCGTATACCATAAATGCTCTTGACAGGGTTAAGAAGAGGCAGATGGTGATAGACGACATCATCAGCGGCAGGATGATACTTTTCAGTTTGACCCATCCCGTGGCGCCGTCGATGCTGGCCGCTTCCATTACGTCTTCATTGAGCCCCATAAAGCCGGCCACATAGATCAGGATCATGTAACCGGAGAGCTGCCATACGCTGACTACCACCAGCGCCACAAAAGCGTTCGTGGGATCCGAAAGCCAGGACGCTTCAAAAAGCTTCCAGCCTGTGGTCTCGCCGATGCTGACAAAGACGCGGGAGAACACGAACTGCCAGATATATCCAAGGACGATACCTCCGATCAGGTTCGGGGTAAAGAATCCGGCCCGGAAGAAGTTCTGGCCCTTGATCCCTCTGGTTAAAAGATACGCAATAGCAAACGCGATCACATTTACAATTACCACAACAAACACAACGTATTTAAATGTTAATAACAGCGAGGTCCAGAACTGGCTGTCTCTCATGACGCCCCCGAAGTTCTCAAGACCCACAAAATTTTTCACCGAAGCCACGCCGTCCCAGTCTGTCAGCGTCAGATAGACACCGTAAATGAACGGGACGATCACGACCGCCAGGAAACAAAACAGTCCCGGCAGGGCGAACATACAGAACTCTTTTCCTCCATGTTTTGTTCTCATAACTCTTCCTCCCTTTTACTCCTGCTCTGCCCAGTAATCCTCAATATCCCTGATCAGTTCCTTCCGGTCGCACCGGTCTGCCATGTATTTCTGCATCGCGGCGCCCAGTACGGACCAGTGGTCGTTGGGAACGATGGCAGAGGCATTGAAGGTCGTTCCTGCGTGTACCTGTTCATAGATATTTTTGCTTAACGGATCCGAAGGTTCATACGGATTATTCTGGAAAGGCGGAATGATATTGCAGGTCTTTACCAGCATCTGCTGGCCGATCTCGCTAAAGACGATCCAGTTTAAAAATTCCTTTGCGGCCGCCTTCTCTTCTTCGGTTGCCACCTGTCCGTCCAGCATCACCTGCTTGGACGGGGACGCCTGGATCTTCTGATTGGCAAAATCATCCGGATCATTATTCATATAATATGGCAGGAATCCGTATGCTTCGTCTTCCTCTGCGCCTGCGTCCTGTAAGTTGGGCCATGCCCAGTTGCCGTTAAACCAGAAAGCCGTCTTGCCGTCTACCAGGTCGATGGCCATCTCATCATAGTCAGCGCCCAAGGGATCTGCTTTTGCCACGTTGTATTTTTTCAGGATATCAAACATGTCCAGGAATTCCGACATCCGGTCATACTTGTTCAGATCCAGGTCTCCGTCCTTGATCTCCTCGATCGCCTCCGCCGCTCCGTCTGAAGTCCCGTCAAAGGTCTCATAAATATACTGGAGATGATGGGCTCCTACAGACCAGTCGTCCTTTGCAAGGGAAATGGGTTTTTCAATCCCTGCATCCACCAGCCGGTCCAGAAGTTCTACAAAGTCATCCTGCGTCTGGATGGTTTTCGGATCAAAGGTCTCTCCCAGCGCATCCTCGATCACTTTCTGGTTATAGATGATGCCCCGTCCCTCAATGCAGAGCGGGAAACTGTATACCTTTCCATTTACCGTAGTCAGATAACCTTCTGCCTGCGCGGTCCATGGTTCGCCGGACAGATCCTCGCCTTTTTCTTCGGCCAGAGCGATGACGTCCGTAGTATCCAGGATCATCAGTGTGGGCGGAGTGCCGGAATTATAAAGGCTTACCACCTTTGTGTAGGGAGAATCGCCGTCCGTCACAGGCATAACCTCCACATGCACCCCGGATTTTTCTTCAAACACCTTTCCCATCTCTTCTAATGCCGTCTGGATCTCTGCCTTGGAATTCAAAAGCGTAATGCTGGTTCCTTCAAGAGACGTATCATATTCAAACGTATCTATGGATGTATCAATGGGAACTGTCTTTTCTTCTTCATTCGGGTCATCCGGATCACTTGCAAATCCAAACCGGACGCCGCAGCCCGTCAGCATGGTCAGCATCAGAGTCGCCGCAATTCCCAGGGTCAGCACTCTTGATGCAAATCGTTTCTTCATAGTTTCTCCTCCTTAAGCTTTTTCCGTTTTGTAACCGGTAAAGTAACCGGTTACTTTATGGTTTTATCTTAGCACTCCTCCAGGAATCCGTCAATCATTTGCAGTGATAAATACAATTTTTGTAAATTGTTACCGAAACCCGACTTCTCTCTTTATCTACTTTTTACAAAACCGGTTACTTAACCGCTTCCTCCTTGCGGGATCGTTTGTCTTTTGCTATAATTTAGGAAATAAGTAACAACGAAGAATAAGGAGTTTAACTCATGGGCCCGAAAAAGAAAGTCACCTTTGATGACATTGCAAAATATACTCATTTTTCAAAGACAACAATTTCCCGTTATTTTAACCATCCGGATTCCCTGACTCTGGAAAACCAGAAGATCATCTCCGATGCCCTGGAAAAACTGAACTATCAGGAAAACAAAGTAGCCCGGATCCTGGCCAGCGGCAAGACGGAGTTTATCGGGCTTCTGATCCCGGATCTCTATCACCACTATTACGCGGAGGTCCTGAATCAGATCTTACATACTTATGAAACTTTCGGATACAAATTTCTCGTCTTTACAGGCAATGAAAATGAAGAGATCGAGCGGCGGTATATCCAGGAGCTTCTGGCCTATCAGATCGAGGGCATGATCATTTTAAGCCACACCATCCCTTCCCGGGAACTGGCGGATCTTCCCATTCCTATTGTGACCATCGAACGGGAGGACCAGTTTGTCAGCAGCATCAACACAGACAACTACATGGGCGGATACCAGGCCGCAAGCCTTCTTGCAAAACACGATTGCGATATTCTGCTTCATATCAACTCCCCCACAGACCCAAAGCTCCCAAGCTACGGCCGGATCCAGGGATTTTTAGACTGCTGCCGGGAGCAGAACCTCCGTCACGAAATGATCTTCCGGGAGTTCGGCCACAGTTACGAGACGGTTCAGCCGCTTCTCCAGAAGATCATCGAAGAACTGGAACAAAAGTATCACGGGCAGAAAAAAGGCATCTTTGTCTCCAATGATACGCATGCCAACACCTTTTTAAATCTTCTCTTCCGGACATACGGGTGCCTGCCGGACGACTATCTCCTGGTCGGCTTTGACAATTCTCCTGTTTCCAGAGAAGCCGTGGTTCCGATCAGCACGATCGGACAGCAGATTGACAAACTGGCCTATGAAGCAGTCAGCCTTCTGGTGGAACAGATGAATGAGCGCAAAAAAAGAAGACCGGCTCCCTTACGGGAACCAGTCCACAAAGTCATCACCCCGAAAGTATTCCGGCGGGCAACCACAGAGCGGGAACAGCCTTAGCTGTTCCCCTTTTTTCTCATTTTCAGTTTCAGCATGGCCAGCGCCTTTCTTGCATCCAGTTCGCTCACTGTATTTTCTGCCAGCACAGTGGTCTCGTCCCCCATAGCTCCCGTTTTCTCAAAAGCTTTATAGTAGCAGAGCACGCCGTCCAGGCAGTCGTTCTGTACCACAAAATCCTTTGCCGGCACCATGCTAAGAGCCACCACCGGGACGCCCCGTTTCTCCGCCGCTTCAATGGCATGTGCATAATCAATGTGATTATTTCCCAGCCCATTGCAGGAGAAAATGGCTCCATCCGCCCGGGCGCATTCCAGCGTAACGCCTACCCGCTCGGAAGACAGCAGCTTGTCTTCATTTTTATCCGGCGATCCCACAATGATGATCCCTCTTAAGTTTACATCCTGGTCTTCAGAAACCATCTCCACCAGAGGATCTCTGTAATAATGCAGAGACGTTTCTTTCATGCTTGTTCCAATACCCATCGCTTCCGCCTCCTCTGATCCATCGCAACTTCCGCTTAATCCATGGCCCGCATCACGCCGTCCCGGAATTCGTTGGGCGTAACCAGCGCCGGCATGCATCCCATATCGATCACCGAGTGGCCGCCCTCAAAACCGCAGGGCTCGTCGCCAAACATGCGGGTGTCGTATACCGCGCCCTGGCCGGACACTTCCTTTACGATATATACATCTTTGCGGTCCGGCTCATAGGTTTCCTGAAATACATGCTTTTCTGTGCATTTATATCCGTTGAACTTCTTCATCTGGTCACGGAAGATCTGGCAGAAGGTGTCGCAGGCCCGGTGCGCCGCCTCCGGTCCCGGCCGGTCCGCCCAGGTATTTTCCTTTAACACCACGTCAAAAGAGATCAGCAGATCCGTTTCCAGCGGCGTCCCGGCTCTTCCCCAGGCGATCTTGTCCGCCAGGATCCCGTCGCTTGCGCCAAAGTTGCACACCTGCCTGCCGCTTTCATCCACACCTGTCAGGAGGACGTATACCCCTGTCAGCGTGTGAGTCACGCCTTCTCCCACTTTTCCCAGTACCTTCGTGGATAAAGGAATGACGTCCATAATGGTATTCGTATGCTGCTGATGTTCATCCGGCAAAATGATCCGTATATCGATGCTCTTGATCAGCGGCTCTTTTGCCAGAATCTCTTTTGCCGTCTCCCGGCATACCGTCAGATGTCCGTCTATGGTGATCTTATTTTCTTCTCCGTATGCCGCGTCCGTCACATGAAAGGCGCGCACTTCCAGTCTGGAACCTGTTTCCATAATCTGACCACTTCTTTCTCTGTTCCAGAATTACAGGGTAAGCCCCAGTCTTTTCACGACTTCTGCCGCTACCGGCGTATTGGCCACACCGCCGTATCCGGTCTCGCGAAGGCTTACATCCATCTTGTCTCCTACTTCTTTCATCGCGTCAATGGTCTGATCCACCGGGATCTGGCTGACGATCCCTGCCAGCGCCATATCCGCGGCTGCCAGCGCATTGACTGCGCCGCCTACATTTCTCTTCACACAGGGGACTTCCACCAGGCCGCCTACCGGGTCGCAGACCAGACCCATCAGATTCTTTAATGCCATGGCGCAGGCGTCTCCCAGCTGCTCCAGGGCGCCGCCTCTGACATAGCAGATGGCCGCCGCCGCCATACCGGATCCGGAACCGATCTCCGCCTGGCATCCGCCGGAAGCACCCGCCAGATATGCCCGATTGGCAATGATCTGTCCGATGCCGGCTGCCACATACATAGCCTCGATCATCTTTTCTTCCGGAACCTGATATTCCTGATAATAAGTCACCAGCACCGCCGGCAGCACGCCGCAGGCTCCCGCCGTAGGCGCTGCCACGATCCGCTTCATACAGGCATTGTTACAGCCCATCTTCAGGGCGTTGGTCATCACTTTGGCCATAAAATCACCACAGAGGGTGTCGCCCTTTTTCTGATAAGCTTCCATCAGCCCGCCTTCTTTTCCTACCAGGCCGCTGGCAGACATCTCGTCCGGCTCATAGGCTGCGATCCCGTCCAGCATCGCCTGCCACATGCCTTTCATTCTTCTCCAGGAATCTTCCTCTGTGATCCCGTTCTCATCCATATCTTCCAGCTGGATGGCTTTCCAGAATTCGATCCCGTCTTTTCTACATCTTGCATACGCTTCTTCTACTGATTGATATGACATACGCTTCTTGCTCCTCCACTTTCTTAGACTCTACGCTCCATTTGCCTTCAGGAAAATGACCTTCAGGATGCCTTCCTTGCTCTCCAGCGTGTGGATCACTTCTTCGGAAACCACCTGGTCCGTCTCCACTACCATCACCGCAAATCCGCCTCTCTTATCGCGGAAAACAGTCATCGTAGCAATATTTACATTTTCCTTGCTAAGCGCCGCGGAAACTTCTCCGATCCGTCCGGGCTGGTCCACGTTCCGCACGATCAGCGTGTTGCTCTCGCCACTGAAATTCACATCGATCCCGTCCAGGCTGCTGACGCGGATCCGTCCGCCGCCAATGGAATAAGCCTGGATCGTCATCGTCTTTTTCCCTTCCGCATCCATAACGATCCGTGCGGTATTGGGGTGCGCTCCTTTCAGATCCTTATTCTCAATCACAAAGTCCATCCCCTGTTCCTTCGCGATCTCAAAGCTGTGCGGGATCCGCATATCGTCCGGCTTCATCCCCAGAAGTCCTGCGACCAGCGCTTTGTCTGTACCATGCCCTTTGCCTGTCGCCGCAAAGGAACCGTGAAGATATACGGTGGCTTTTTGCGGCTGCACACCAAACAGCTGTCTGGCAATCTGGCCGATACGTACTGCTCCTGCCGTGTGGGAGCTGGAAGGTCCTACCATGACCGGTCCTAAAATGTCAAATATACTTCCCATCTGTTTTTCCTCTCTTTTCTTTATTTTGACATGTATCTACTCTCTATTATAATAGAATGACAATTCGTTTACAATGTATAATTATTGTGGTATTCTATTTTCACGTCCGCAAACTGCGGAACAGTTTCACAGACAAGGAAGTGCATGTTATGAACAAAAAAGAGATTCTCGAGATCCGCCGGCAGTTTACTCCGGAAAACTGCGCCATCACCCGGATCTGCGGCTGTTATGTGGATCACGAAAAAGAGAAAAAATCCGAATTAAAAAAAGCCTTTCTTTCCCTTCCGGAAGAAGAAGCTTTCAAATATTTTGACATCTTCCGCCATACCCTTTCCGGCACCCTGGGGAAAAATATGATCAACATGGAGTTTCCTCTGGAACAGGAACTCTCCGGCGGCACCCAGGAATTTCTCCTGAAGCTGCGGGAAAGCAGACTGGAAGACGATCTGCTGGTGGAAGAATTTTATGATAAGGTCATCGAATCCTACGATTACCCGGAAAATTATTACATTATCCTGATCCACGCGGTCTACGATGTGCCCGGAAAAGCTTCCGACGGCGAGGAAATGTTCGACGCTTCGGATACGGTCTATGAACATCTGATGTGCAGCATCTGCCCGGTGAACTTAAGCAAAGCCGGCCTAAGCTACAACGCCCACACCAACAATATCGAGGACCGGATCCGTGACTGGGTGGTGGATATGCCCGTGAAGGGATTCCTCTTCCCGGCCTTTACTGACCGGGCGTCCAACGTCCACCAGGTTCTCTACTACAGCAAAAAGCCCGAAGAGTTAAGCCCGGACTTTATCAGTAATGTTCTGGGAAGCGAGATCCCACTAAGTGCAGGCGACCAGAAAACCTCCTTCCAGGCCATTGTCAGCGATACTCTGGGAACTTCCTGCGATTATGAAACCATCCGTAATATCCACGACAATCTGAATGAAATGCTGGAGGAAGCCAAAGAGGCGCCGGAGCCGCTGGAATTATCCCGTCCCGACATCAAACGGCTGCTGGAAAGAAGCGGCGCGTCCGAGGAGCAGATGTCGGCCTTTGACCGGGAATTTGAGGATGTCATGGGAGAACAGAAAACCGTGCTTGCCTCCAACATCGCCAGCACCCGCACCTTCCAGATTGAAACGCCTGACGTGATCGTCAAGGTCAATCCGGAGCGTTCCGACCTGGTGGAAACCCGGGAGATCGACGGCCGGCGCTGTCTGGTGATCGCCATTGACGACCACCTGGAAGTCAACGGAATCGAAATCCATCCATAAGCCGGCAAAAAATTTTTCAAAAAAAATGCAAAAAGTATTTGCCAAACAGATTATTTTATGGTATGATACTTTTTGTCGAGCGGAGATGGCGGAATGGCAGACGCGCTAGATTCAGGTTCTAGTGGGAGCAATCCTGTGAGGGTTCAAGTCCCTTTCTCCGCATTTTCTATTTTTTATAACCCCTTGAAAACACAGCGTTTTCAAGGGGTTTTTGATTCTCAAATTACAATATGGAGCAAACATGGAGCAAACTGTTTTTTTACAAAAGATGGTACAATATTCCAAATATCCCCGGAGCTTTTGGCGGCCCCGGGAATCTCATTATACGCCGACCGCTTTGTAGTCAAGCAGAGTGCCGTCCTGGGCATAGGCCTCGAACTGGATGATGTAGTTCGTCCCCGGATCCGGGACAAAGCTCGCCCACTGGCCATCGAACTGCGTGAACCATTTCTGGATCGTGCAGTTGTAGACCTTCATCTTCAGCGACGCATCCGCATTATTAGATGAGCAGCCGATCAGGATGCTGCCGTCACTCCGGTAGGCAGCATATGTGCCATTGATCACAGTACCGGTACCGGCATCCGTGCCGATGGTCTTGGTGTCGATCAAATGTGCATTTTTCTGATCAAGATCATAAAGCTGGCACTGCACCAGGTAGCCGGATCCACTCTTGTTTTTTTTTAGGCAGATCCAGTTGCTGGCTGTCCAGTCCACCAGCGTCTCCCAGGTACCCTTTGCCACGTCGTACAGCAGCCACTTAAACCGTCCCAGGTTCCCTGGCATCGAGAAGTTAAAGCCGATGTCCAGTGTCTCCTTCTTTTTGATGAACACCGGGGCTCCAAGCCCCTGCCCCTGATATCTGAGCACACAGTCCCAAGGATAGTTATAATACGCCCGGATGTTCGTTTCGTTCCCCGTCTGATCGCCCGGGGTCCCTCCAGTGGCCGTTCCTTTTTCATTGATGCTGGCCTGAACTAACTGGCCGTTCCCAAGATGAACCGCCACGTGATAAGTGTGGTTTAACAAGATGTCGCCTTTTTTCATTCCGCTTCCTGTGGCACGGTTCACACTTCCAGACACATCGACAAATCCAAGTTTTGTCAGCACAAAGTACATGTTACCCGTGTAGGTCGCCCCTTTACTCTTCGCCGGGATCCCGGCGTGTTCTAATGCACTGATGACCGCACTGGAGCAATCATAATCCCCTTTCTCGCCCCACCGATATTGCTGGTCATAACCGTGCAGCGGATTATTAGCCAGCTCAATCATCCAATTACAATACATGTCAATCTTACTCATTATATCTCCTTTCTGTTGCGGCGTCGCAACGCTATACAATCCTTATCCGCCAGTGCCCGGCGGTTCTGGTCCAGACATCAATCCAGTCACCGTCCCGGCGCACATGATCCACTTGCTCACTGCGGCAGATCATAATATATACAGATGCCGGGAGCACATAACTATGCTCCCGGATAATTCTATCAATCTCATTGTCATTCATTTTTATTTGCCTGTTTGACAATCTGATTAATATAAGTAGACAATCCTGCCACCAGGATTCCCTGGACAATCGCTGTGAATACCGCCATTGCAATGTCCTGTCCGGTTCCCAATGGACTGTTACCCAGCACCCAGATAGCGCACAGCGCAATGCCAACGCATCCCAAGATAATCGGGATATGCTTATCCTTCACAGCCTGCGCCTGTTTCAGCCCCATACCGATAAAGTACAGGACTACCGCCACAACGATCAGTTCCGGTTTCACATAATTCATAATCTGTTCCATTTGTTTTACCTCTCTTTTAATTTTTAATCGGCAACTCTTCTACTTCTTCCAGGAGATGTGTGACCATGCCGTTTCCTCCCAGGGAATGATATGCTTCGTACATCTCAATAAAATTCTGGATCCCATGTTTCGTAACATACCCCCGTGCCATCCATTCCTCATGATACTCTATAAGCTGTACACGCAATAGGAGCATAGTCCCCTTACTATTCGCATCACGCTTTTTGTTCTGTCTCTTAAGCAACCAGACAATATATCCAAGAAGAATCGGAAGTATAATGGTATACGTCTCTAATAGCAGTTCTTTCATCGAAATTCTTCTCCTTAATTTTTTATGCAATAAAAATAAGACCTGTTACGGTCTGTCCCTGATCCCCATATATTCCTCCTGCTTAAAACCATACTGCTAAATAGCATACTTTAAAGTATGCAGCCGAAGCCCCGCCGTTTTTCATGTTCGCGGTGAAGCCAGTTTTTGTGAAGTTTTTGACCGCACATTCCACGCCACCGGCGGTAGATGTATATGGCGTAGCAATAACAACATCTGGAGCTGAACTATGACTCTTTTCGAACGTAACCACAAGATCTGACCTAGCCCCGCTATTGATCAATACGCTTTCCGTTGTTAATGCAATCTCATAGTCTTTGAAATATGGTATTGGATAATTCTGAACCTTTGGCTGCCGCTCAAACGATATTATCCCGTTTCCATCAACGGTAAATGAAACCTGTCCAAGATTTCCAAAGTCATTGTTTGGATAAACACTTAGGCTTTTTCCATCAAAAGCAAACGTCTGGTCTCCAGAGTTTCCTGTTATCATCACTCCATTTCCACTAAAGGATGCGACTTTCTTAGACCCTTGCATAATATCCAGCGAATCACCATCGATATATACGTGATACCCGCCGGGATTCCCGATCGTGGCCGTGCTGGCATACACCGGTTCCGAGCAGACCCGCCAGTACGAGCCATCGTATGTAAATATCACCGTCGCTCCTGCCGCCCAGTAAGCATAGCGGACACCTTGCGTATAAATTGCCTTCGCTCCTGTCCCTCCAACATTCAGCGTCGGGCTTGCCGCATTGTTAGCATAAGTAAACCTCACCGCCACCGTAGCCCCGGCCTTCAAGGTAAGCTTGCCCGCCGCCAATGTGGCCACTTTTGCTACTGTTGCCGATCCGGTGCCACAAGTGGCATACAGCATCTGACCATCTTTCCCTGCCGCCCCGGTTGGTCCGGTAGGTCCTTGAGGACCTTGTGGGCCCGTTGCTCCTTTGTCTCCTTTGTCCCCTTTGTCGCCTTTTAGCTCTACAGAAGATGGGGTCCAGTACAACGGAACATTTACATCCCCTTCATACATTGCACACCATTCAATTATTGTCCACACTCTAGAATCGGACGGATAATTGTAGAATCTAACATCCCTCGAGTTAGTAATTGTGCTTGGCGATGTCACTACCTTTCTTACCGTTACAGTCTGGTCTTTTGTTGTTATAATGCTGCCAGCAGCGACATTTGAGTTATTCCACCACATTCCCAAATAAGCATTGGCTTCACTATTTGCAAATCTTCCTCGCATCACAACCGTATACTTTGTGTTTGGCTTAATATCTGTATCTGTTTGATATAATGCAGCACGATAATTGGAATTTGAAACTTGCACATTTGATTTAATGAGCATGTTTCCATAGCCTCCCGGAAGGCCAGTTGCGCCGGTATCGCCCTTCGCTCCGGTATCGCCTTTATCGCCTTTGATCTTAGACCAGGCATACTTCGACGGATTACTGCTGTCTGCCGCAGTATAATCAGTATATTGCCCGATATACAGCTTATTGGCGCTATCTGTTACAGAGAAGCCGCTGGAACCATCTGCACTGTTGGCATAGGCAATATGCAGATATGGGGTCTTCCCATCAGCTCCCGGTTTCCCAGGCGTGCCCTGGCTTCCGTCTGCTCCTTTGATCTTGCTCCAGGCGTAATCACCCGGATCCTTGCTGTCCGTTTCGGTGAAGTCCACATACATTCCAACATATTCCCGGTCACTGTCAGATACAGAGAAGTCCGTCTGCCCATCCGCACTGTTGGCGTAGGCAATGTGTGTGTAGCTGGTTTTCCCATCTGTCCCATCTTTTCCAGGGATCCCCTGGTCGCCTTTCTCTCCCTGCAGGCCCTGAAGCCCTCTCTCCCCGGGATCTCCTTTATCACCCTTCTCGCCCTTCTCGCCCTTCTCGCCCTTCTCGCCGTCAGACACATTGCTTACGGTAGCCTCGCAGACGCCCCGCAGGATTCCCGCAGCGTCCACTGCCTCAAAGCGATACACTGCCTTGCCGCTGATATCCGATGCGTTGACAGTGATGGATTTGCTCATTTCCTGCAGCACACCATCCTTTTTCCATGAAATCGTCATGGAATCGGTCAGGTCTGTCCCTGCATCCATCACAGATGCCGTCAAGGTTGTCTGCCCCTCCCCGTTCTTAAAGACAATGCCATTGTCCGTAAGAATTGAGCAGGTATAAGTCTTATTTGCATCAACCAGTGCTTGCACCTTGGAAAGTAGCGACGGATCAATTTGGCTCTGAAGCTCCCGGAAGTTGCTGAATGTGGTCTTGTTTCGTGTTGGATCCGTAAAGCTGCGGATCTGCTCCGACACCCTGGCATTCAGATACAGAACAGGCGTATATTCTTCATCCACGATATTCACCGTGTCTCCGATTGCCGTATCAAAATACCCGTCCACATCATAACTGACCTGCGGCTCGCAGATCTTTTTCAGCTCCGCAAGCGCCTGCCCGTACAGCATCTCCGCGTTGTCAGTATCATAGGACCATACCCGCAGGATATACCCGTCCTCTTTTTTCGTCAAATTCGACGGGAAGCGGTTTCTGGCCTGTACCGCCCGGATGCAGTTATCTCCGGAAGGGCTGTTGAATTCGATATTGCCATTTTCATCATATTCCGTTTTAACCAGGCTCGTGATCTGCAGTCCGTCTTTTCCGGTTGGCCGGATGGCGGTATACAGATCTGTGATGTCAGATGTCTTCGTGATCCCGCTGATCTCTTTCCCATACCGCAGCGTAATGTCTGTCCGCTCCCGCCCGATTCCCTGATAATTGTCCGAGTGCTCCCGGTACACATTCGCCACAACCCTCTTCAAGGAGTAGTTGTCTGCAAGCTCCGTCACAAACTCGATTTCCGCCGAAAACACTGTCGCAAGAGAATACAGCCTGGCAAGAAGTGTCTGCGTGCCAGTCCATTCATGCGTGATAGTTTTATCAGATACTTCATTCAGTCCAAGAACCGTGCTGCCTTCCGGATCCAATGCTGACCAGTATTCCGCAAATGTCATTGCTTTTGATGCTTTGTACGCTTCCTTTTCCTCGTTCAGCAGCTCAAACAGGAGCCCGTAACACTCTGCCCGGATCTCCTGTTCATCCTTCTCCACATGTACGATATTCAAATAGTAGTCTTTTCCGGCCCACTTAAACGCCAGCTTATTTCCCTCAACAATATACTGCCCGTCATCATGCTTTGCACTTGTTGCAAAGGCAAATGTATACGCACTGCCCTGCAGGTACTCATGCAGCTCATCATCGTAATAATGCAAAGCTTCCGGCGCGGTATTATCCATATAAGTCAACACCTGATCTGCGTGATCCAGAATTGCGATCCTTACATTTTCCATTTACAAATACGCCTCCCTTATCCTTGCTGTGATCGTTGGTTTGGGGTCACAGAAATCCGATACAAAAAACTGCACCTTTGTGTTTCCAGGCGGTGCGTGGAAGTAGGTGCTTCCTGTGATCTCATCCCCGGTAATATTCATACCGTTCCGGTAGATCTTTGTAGCCGCCCCGTCAACAAATATCACATCACCGGCAACATATCGGTTCGGAACATCCCGCCATTTCTCCACATTGACCTTTTCAAATGTAAATGCGCGAAAACAGTTCCTTTTCACATATTTATCTGACAACCCCCTCGCATCATATTGCGAGATTGATATCTGCACTTTTTTACACTCCACATCTGCCAGCTCCGGCGCAGTTACAACCTGATAAATCCCACCGTAATACATTGTAATTTTATCGCCCTCTTTGCGGACACAGTTATGCCCGCGTTCCTTGTCATATGGGTTCAGCGTATCATAATAGATTGATGTAAAATGTTCCTTGCGGACGACATTCCCGTTCACAAGAAACTCCACAAAAGCGGTATTCCCCACCACATCCGTCTTATAAATCTTATAGCCGCAGATCACGCTGTTGTCCGCATCGAGGAAAACGATGCCCTGGACACCAGTCTGCCCTTCCTTGTCGGACTCGAACCAGTGCCGGAAATAACTGTAAAAATTTTTTGCGCCGACATGTCCCTCTGAATCCGCCGGCAGGGTCAGAGTACGCATACCGCCGTTCCATTTCCCCGCCTGCGGTGCAGATCCTTCGGACGTCAGCACAAGATAGGTCTCCCCTTCCTCTACGGATGCGCCAAGCGTGCCAGCCATGTTGTGGGCAGGGTTCATATAGTTTGTCCCGTGATCATCCTGCTGATCAAGCAGATCCTCAAATGTTGCCAATACCTCATTTTGCTTATAAGTCTCCCCATCTACTTCGTCAATCTTGCCGATCTGTATTGCTCCGTACTCTGATACAATGCCAACATACCCATTATCATGATTGTTGTGTACTATCTCATAGCTGACTGGGACTGCCTCTGTCCCATTATTCACGACCGTAACTTCCAGTTCCCCGTTATCATTAGTCTCGGCCTGGAAGCTTTTCTCTACCGTAGCGTGTGCAACGCCATCAGGGATGATCCAAGTGATGGTTCCTTCTCCTAATGGGCCTTCTTCCGAAAAGTCGAGGTCTCCGCTTGGAATAGCATAAAACACTCTGTCAGGGATGCTTTCGAAAACCAGCGGTTTCGGCTCACTGACATTTAGAATTCCCATGAGTTTATCATACTTTTCCTCTAAATCATCTGTCATGGTAAATGGCATAGGGATCGCCTTGCTTTTATAAGTAGTATAAGCAAACTCGCTCCCTTTTCGTGTTCCGCTAGTCCCCAAAAGTTCTGGGGACCAGTCAACTCCTATCGAAGGCGTGAAATCTTGCAGGACATCTATAATCTCTCCCAATTCTACGCCATTAAATTTCACGGAATATGTCATGACTTCTCCCCCTTCCATACCATTTTATTTAGCTTATTCTTACGATTCAGTTGATCCTGCATCGGATCCACCATTGCAATTGCCGCCTGTCTGCCATTGATAAGCGACTGCACAACAAACGGCCGCTTAGTCGCCTTTTCCAGTACTTTTTCCAGTTTTTCAATATCTGCATCAGCAAGCTGCACAGTTTGATTCCTCTCCCGTTCCTTCCATGCCAGATCTTCTTGTGCTTTCACTGTAGCTATCATATTCTCTGCCACTCTCGATTTCTTATCATCCACAGCAAAATATACCTTTGACATAGTTTCCGGGATGTCAAGTTCCTGCAGCTTAGCCTGCAATGCATCTGGGTCAAGCGCATCCAGCGTTCGAGCAGCCATATCTTCCACAGCTTTTACAGGGACATCCGCATTTTCATCAATTCCAATGCCAAGACCTAAGTCAAAGTTCTTACCAGAATTTTTTGTTTTTCGAGATGGGGATTTCTCGGACAGTGCATTTCTCAAAGCGTTATAAGCACTCATAGCTAACTCTGCAGCTGCCGAAGCTGCTCTACCAAGCCATTTACCAATCCCACTTACAAAACCCGCTCCAAAATTAGAACCAGACGAGGTTCCGTCCGCTGTACTTGCACCACCTTCGGCGCTGTCCCCTAAAAGAACTCCTTGGTTTCGAGCTTCACCGGATTTGCTTCCAACTCCGGACGCATACTGCGAACCGAACTTTCCGCCTGTCCCAGATGGGTCCTTACTTCCCGCGCCGGAGTCCGCGCTGCTTGCAAGAGTGGATCCTGCCCCTCTCGCAGTCCCAGACTGACCTGACACACCGGATCCAAACAGTGCGCCGAAGATCCCACCTGTTCCGAACGGGTTCACGCTTCCCGCGCCGGAATCTGCTGCGTTAGCATTCGCCTGGCCAGCTGCCCTTGAGTTCTCACTCTGGGAACTAACACCCAGACCAAAAAAGCTCATAACCGTTGATCCGATCCCCATCAGCGTTTCGCCGAGACCAGATTCCTGGAATTTCGCCAGGAAACTTGCAATGAATGTTCCAGCTGCAGACAATACACCTTCCTGGTTATTTGTGATACCGTTTTTAGCGCCCTCCATCGCCAGCCGGAATATTTCTTCTGTCGCGCGTGACGGAGAGTGTTCCTGCAAGGCTTCACGAAGAGAATCCAGAAACGCATCTGCACCTTCTTTTGCCGGATCGGCCAGCTGATCGAACCCTTCCAGCCCTTCTAACGCTCCATAGATTGCCATCGCAAATGCTTCCTTGGTTTCATCATCCAGGCTGTCAAACTGCTCCAGCATTCCCTGGACAGCCCCGCTTGCCTCTGCAGATAACTGTCCCCGCATATTTCCGGCCACCAGCGCAGCCACCGCTTCCGGCGGTACTTTCGCCAGTTCAGCGGCCGTCTGTGGCGCCACCTTTGCAAACTCTTCCAGGGCGGATGTTGTAGCACTCTGGGCCTGCGTCAACATGGCTTGGGTAAATCCGGGAGTACCTTTTTCCACCTCCTGGCGGATCAGGTTCTCCATGTTTGCCACGTCCACTACCTGCTGCTGCAGTTCTTCCGCTGTTGCAGAACTGGCCGTTTTGATACCTGCTGTAATCTGGCTGATTGCCTGTTCTATTGCTTCCGCATTCCCGGATGCAGCTGCTTCTGCCAGTGCAGTGTACATGTCAATGTCATTTGCATACTGCGCCAGGAGTGCTGTGTTCTCCTCATAGGCGGCCTTTTGTGTCTCATAATCTTCCTGCGCGGAATCCAGGTCTTCCTGCCGCCTCTTGATCTTTTCCTCAAGAGTACTTACCAGCGCCTTGTTCCCATCAATCACCGCCTGCTGATGCTCTTTTTCCAGTGAATCCAATTCGGCGCTTTCCCGTTTGACATCGTTCTCGGCCTGCTTCATAGCCGTATAAGCCGCTGACGCCTCGGATGCCGCCTGCATCTGATTCGCAACTGCCTCTTCATACTTGGCCTGCTGGGCAGTCATAACTGCTTCGATCCGCTTCTGTTCGATTAGATTTTGGATCTGCCCCTGCAGTTCCTGATAATTCCCAATCACACCATCAGTCATAGATATTTCCAGGCCCAGAGCGCTGGATAACTGCGATGTGATAAACGCAGCCCGGTCTTCTTCTCCAGCCTTCACCCGGCCATTGGCATCCACGATGGTATTCAGTTCATTGTTCAGCTGACGCAGCCTGTCCATCTGGGCTACATCACCTGCAGCCTGCTCATTCTGCGTCTGAACAAATTCTTCATAGGATCTCTTGCGTTCCTGCGCTGCTTCCAGGTTTTCCTTTGCCGCCTCGACGTTATCCCGAAGAGCCTGCGAGTGTTCCCGCTCCGCCTCCGTCTCCCGATTTTTCACAGCTTTCAAAGCTGTACCAACAGCCAGGAGAGCCGCTGTTCCTGCCACTGCGACGCCGATCGGGTTTGCGTTCATCGCCGTGTTTAAGGCTGTCTGTGCCTTTGTCCACAGTCCCGTCAATGCCGTTGTCGCAGTAATCTGACCATTATATACGGCCAGAAGCGTCTGCCGCAATGTCAGGCCGCCATTCGTGGCCACCAACTGCAGTGCATTGGCTTTTTCCATCGTTGTAAGGGCCGCCGTAGCTGCTGCGTTTGCTTTCGTAGCCGTTGCCGTTGCTTTGCTGATCGCGGAATATGCTTTCATTCCGGCCGTCACGCCTACAACAACCGGAAGGGCTGCATCAAAATTTTCGGCCAGAAGCTTTGCCCCCGCCCCGATGACAGGCAGGATTCCGCCGGCAAGATTCGCCCCTGTGGTAGCCACGTTTTTCAGCGGTGTTACTAATCCCGCTGCAGCCTTGCTTGTTCCGGCAATGTCGTCCGTCACATCATCTAATACTTCTCCCAGTTCCGCAGCTGTGGCGCTGATGCCACCTGTCTCAAACGCAGACTGCAGGCGCTGGACATATCCGATAGAATCAGACACGACCTCTGCCATGGGATCTCGAATCCCGTCATAAAGACTGATTGCAAAATCATCCACGTTATTCTTCAGGATCTGTATCTGGCTTTCCAGCGTCTGATATCTCTTCTCTGCCTCGTTTGTCAGCGCATTGTTCTCATCCCATGCCTGTGTAGCGATACCAAGAGATTCAGACAACACATCACCGGCTCCGGCCAGACGCAGAAGAGCATCCCTCTGCCGGATCTCTGTAATCTCCATGTCTGCCAGCGTAGCGATCGCACTCTGTCCGCGGGATTCCATGTTCCCAAGACCTTCCACGAATGCAACAAGCGCCTGCGCTGCATTTTCCCGGAACGCCTGCTGAAATTCTGTTGCCGACATACCGGCCACGTTTGCGAACTGTTCCAGCGACTCTCCACCCTGCTCAACGGCAAGCTGCATCTTTGTCATGACTGTAGATACGGCCGATCCACCGGCATCCGCTTCAATGCCGACCGATGAGATTGCTCCCGCAAGTCCCATGATCTCGGCTTCCGTCATACCCACCTGGTTGCCGGCACCGGCAAGCCGAAGAGCCATTTCCGTAATCTCTGCTTCCGTCGTGGCCAGGTTGTTGCCCAGGGCAACGATCGTAGACCCAAGACGGTCAAAGTTTTCCTGCGGCATCTGCGTGATATTGGCCAACCTTGCCAGGGATGTTGCTGCCTCTGTGGCTGACATGTTTGTTGCAACGCCAAGGTCCGACATCGTCCGGGAGAACCCAAGGATATATTCATTCTGGATCCCCAGCTGGCCGGCAGCCTCCGCCACGGAAGATATTTCCGCCGCGGTCTGTGGAATCTCTTTTGCCATATCCCGGATCCCGCTCCGGAACTGCTGTATCTCTGCATCCGTAGCGTCTACTGTCTTTTCAACACCCGCAAATGCAGACTCGAACTGGATACCCGTCTGCAAGACATAGCCGCCAAGCTGCATAATCTCCGAACCAATCTTTGCAATACCTAATGTCGCAATACCGGCCTTGAAGATCTTCCCCAGCTTCGACATGGCCTGCTCGGCTTTCGAATTATCCAGTTCTGTTGTTATCTTAATTGTTCCATCACTTGCCATACGTCACGCTCCTAACATGACGCAAAAAAGACACAGCCTTTCACTGTGTCTCAATTGCATATTTTGAGGGTGACAGGAGCTTTACCCTGTCATTCCTTACCCTCTATTTTCAAACCTTTCTTTTACATAATCCTTCCAGCGCTGATTCCGCTGCTGGAGGGTCATCTTCTTAGTGCCTTTAATCTTGTAGATCTTCTTCATCTCATTGATGAAAGCACGGCGCTCTTTTGACATCCCGGACGTGCTTGCCTGGCGATAATACATGATCTTGCTCATCTTCGTTTCATCGCCCAAAGATTCAAACAGAGCCATAAATTTCCACCAATGCATAAACGTAACACTGGTCAGATCGATCCCGTACTGGTCCATAAACGCCGCATACACGTACGGTGCATCCTGCGTCAGCACGCAGGCCGGATCCTTTGACTTTCTCCGGATGTATCGGCGCTTTTTCTTTTCTTCATCTTCATTATCCAGGAGCTCCCCGCACCGGTAAAACCAGATGATCTTATCAATTGCCGCAGGAATATCTGGAGGAATGTTGTCCTTAAAATAAAGGACCAGCATCCTCTTGATCTTCTCCTGGTCTTCCAGTTCTGATCGGAGAATCCCGTCCAGTTTAATCCCGATCCGGAAGTCACACTGAATCGGATATTCCTTTCCATGAATCCGTACCGATTTAGGAAGATCTTCTGTCAGCAGGTCAAAATTCATTATTTCTCACCTTTTGCTTTCTTTGCATTTTCCCGGATCCGTTTGTTTCTTTCCCGGATGATCGGGCCTACCTGATCCGGATACATGGTCTGCATCTCTTCCAGGACATCCAGACAGGTCAGATAATCCGTCTCTTCGCCGAACACTTTTCTTGCAGCATCTGCGCCGAAAATGTCTCTTACATAATCGATGACAACCTGGCACTGCGCCCGGATGCCTTCCGATCCCATCAGCTCATCTTTCCTGCCAATCGCTTCGATCTGCAGTGTAGCATTCAGAAATCCCTCTTCTACTTTCTTCATGACAGCAGGGGAAAGAAGTGCAGCCTGCACTTCCGCCCCCTGGAGTTTTACAGTTATCATTTTCATATAACATCATTGCTCCTTCCCTATTTTCGCCTTGCCGATTTGCCCGCTGCCAATTAAGGCTAAATCGTCAGCGGGTTCTATTCCCCCGCCGCGTAAGTATACTCTGCCGGATTGGATCCGATCTTCCGGAACTCAATATCCACAGCAGAAGATTCTCCAGCGTTACCGGAACCATCAGAATTGATGATAATGGAGCACTGCCCCTTCTCACCTTTTCCCGTCAGCAGACAGAAATATACATAGTTTGTGACCACTGCATTTCCTGTGCCATACTTCATTGCATGGGACAGGCAGTAATCCTGTGCCGGATCTCCAACATAACGGTCACCGGTTACTGCAAATGATCTCTGTGTACCGGTCTTGGTTGTGCTCTGTCCAGCGCGGATATACTGCTTATCCTGTGTAACTGGATTTAACTGGGCATCCAATCCGGCGATTCCCATCTCCACAACCTCAAAATCTGCTTCCTGTGTTGGAGAATCCGCTGTAGGTGTCGTATCGATAGCAAACACATAATCGTCATTTGTTACCCAACCTTCGTAGTCGGCCTCCGGCGTATATCCCGCCATCAGTTCACTTAATTTCATATTCTTATCTCTCCTTTTCAAAATAAATAGCCCTGCACTGCAGCATATACTGGGCGATCATGTTCTCCCAGTCCACTGTGGCAAGGTTTGGCATGTTCTGTAAGTTTTCAAGTTTCTTTACCTGGCATTTGCCGCCAAAATCAGGATAGATTTTCTTTCTGTCCTGTTCATCTACCCAGTCCATAAATCCCTGGGAAAAGTTCATTGCCTCCAGGTTCAGGTCATCCGTGTCATCTGAAAACTTTTTGCTTATCACGATTGTAAAAGCATATTCCTTTTCTGCTCCGACACGGATATATTTCTTTCTGGTCTTCCCGGAGTAATTTGTCAGGAAAGAAATATTTCCTGCGCTCCCTGGAGACACATTGAAATTCAGAAGCCTTCCAGCCAGCTCTTCTACTTTCGGCGACATATAAGCCACCATTGCATCGTGCTTCGTCATATTATCGCCCTCCAACAAAGTTTTGTACAGCCTGCACATAATCATCCATCCTGGCTGCCTTCATAGCCTTCTCCCACTCGGAAGTAGCAAGCGGATGACGCGCAGTGCTGTAGTTTAGCCTTGTCCCGGTGACAACCTTGCTCTCTCCTTTTTCCGCCCAGGGGCTTCCGGTGATCCGGGACACCATCAGATAGCCTTCGTGCTGAAACCTTGCATAGGGAGAAAGATAATGTACCACACCGTGGTCATCTTCCACGTAGGTTCGCACGTTCCGGGAAAGCACCATGTTCCGTGCCGGAACATAGGGATCCATCAGCCTCTTAGCCTCCTGGGCCATAAAAAGTAATGTCCGCTTATTTCCAGTAGCTTCCCGGACGATCTGTGGGATCGGTTTGTTCCAGTGCATTTCTGTGCTCATTTAACCACCTACCCTATAGTGCTTTGACATTTTGTGAGAGGTGTTGTCGGAAAAGGCTGTCACTTTGAATGCGTCAGGCTTATATCTCTGCAGCAACTCTGTAGCTGTATTTGGGGACTCACCTGTGATCAAATCGTCACACTCACCCTTCACAACAATGTCACCCAGGCTGAATGTAAAATAGGATGATCTTGCAGCATCCGGCTTCTGCGCCCATTCACGGTACGGAATATAATTATCTGACTGCGGGATGCGGGCAGTGTAGACATTCTGCATCCTTGCCGTCTTATCACTGTCCACACGCCCGATCACATTCTTGTAATAGCAGTCATGCAGGACTGTTTTCTGCCAGATGTCTTTCATACTGCTCGAATTATCCTCTGCCCGCAAGCAGTTATATACCGTGATGGTATGGATATAATTTGGATTCATACGCACACCCCACAGTATAAAAGTCCGGTAGGAAGGAGCCACCGATTCAACATTTCTGTAATACTGTTATTTATGGCCTCCTGGCTCATATCAGCAGTATTATAAGTTCCACTGTCTCCGTCATTGCTATAGCTTTGCAGCGCCATACCAGTATCACCCTTTATAAGGTTACACTGGTACAGCTTTTCTGCAATTTCACAGCAACACATTTTCACATCATCTGGAAGCTCTTCCATTGTATCAGTCCGTGAAAAAGTATGTTCCCGTATTGTTCCGGTTGCCATCATGGACCAGTAAGGAAATTCTTTATCTGGTATTTTGGGATCTCTGCCGTTTAGGAAATCTCCCTTGTAAAATGTAATATCTGCATATGGTTCCATTTAAGAAACAACTCCTCTTGCCTTTAGCTGGGCGATCACTTCATTTACCTTTGCTGCAATGGACGGGGCGTCTGCTGACTCCGGAGACTCAAGAGCAGCAAGCGCTGAAGCGCTGCCTGTAAGTCCAGCTCCAGGATCTCCCTTCTCGCCCGGATCTCCCTTCTCGCCCGGATCTCCCTTTGCACCTGGCTCGCCTTTTAGGTTTTTAAATGCAAAGGAAAAGACTTTTGCCGTATCCGGTCCAGTCGCTTCAACTGTTACTTCCGGCGTTCCTGTATTTGCATCTACTGTTGCCGTCGGAGTTCCAAAGCCAGCAGCAGCACCGGGATCTCCTGCCGGTCCTGTCTGCTCATTTTTGACACCCTGCTCCAATTTGTTCATCTTATCTGCAGTAATAACATCTCCGTCGCTCCAAGTTGTCGGTTCATAACTCATTCTTTATTGCTCCTTCCCTATTTTCGCCTTGCCGATTTGCCCGCTGCCAATCAAGGCTAAATCGTCAGCGGGTTCTATTCCCCCGCTACTGTATGAGCATAGATACCGTCTTTCTTGTTATCATAGCACTCGGTAATACCGACCGTACGATAGCCGAACTTCCAGGCATCTGCATCCTGGTTCTGATCAGGAGTAATGATCTTGGATACTGTATGCTTCTGATACTGAATAGCCGCCTGCTTATCTACGATCAGGAAGTTAAGATCAAGGCCTCCGGATGCCTTCGCAAATCCACCAGCACCGCTTCCTGTCAGTGTGATTTTGTTGAAAAACCGTCCCTTCGGTACCTTTACAATGCCAGCAAATCCTTCCATAGCCTTTTTAGATGCCGTAGTATCCAGATCTTCGATCATACCAAGTACTGTCGGATTGATGAACAGATAACACGTTGCCAGGTTGGCTTCTGCATTCTCGATCTGTCCTCTCGCTGCCCGGAGAGCTGACAGGGCTGCTTTTCCATCAGACAGATTTGCACTTGCAGTTGTAATGCCGGAAATCTGTGCATAGGTCGCAAATCTCCACGCATCAATCTCAGGAACAACTTTTGTCCGAAGAAACTCCCCAGATAACCGTCCAAAAGCGACGCCTGCAGATTCGATGTTGTCCATTGCGTCAATCGTGAACATACGGCCGCGGTCATATCCGCATTTCTTGGTCTCGTACTCCAGGGTTACATCGCCGGCCACATATCCGGTCTGCTTATTGTAATCCGCAAGTCCCTGCATATCCATCTTCGGAATCAGGATCTCATTAGCGTTTGCTCCCTCCCGGACAAGTTCATTCGGTCCGTCCAGAACGGAAGATAAAGATGATAATTTATACACCTCATCCAGCAGTGTAGAATACTGTTTTCTTAATGCAATACTGTTTGCCATTGTTTATTAGTCTCCTTTCTTTTCTGCGGGAAGTCCCATTGCTGCGCGAAGCGTTGCTGTGCTCACGTCAAGGCCCTTGTCCCCTTCCGGATTGTTTGTGGGACCAACCGGGTTCCTGAATGGTTCATCAGCACCAAACAGATAAGCGTCAGACTCTTTAGCCGCGTCCAGTGCCTTCTTGATATCCTCTGTCTGGTCCTTAGACCCTTTTAATGCATCAATGTCCAGCAGCCCACGGATAGCCTTCGCGTTACGGCCGCCAGCAGCCACGATTGCCTTATCGAGAGTATCGTTGAAAAGACGCTCTGCTTCCTTTGCAGCATACTCATCATCCTTTGCCTTCAGATCATTCCGAAGCTGTTCGATTGTAGCCTGCATTTCCTCCGGCTTAACATCTTTAAACTTGTCCAGCTCCGCCGTCGCCGTGTCAAGCTGGGCCTTGTAATTGTCCCTCTCGCCTTCTGCCTTCTTCACCTTTGCATTAGCCGCCTCAATATCCGCACCGTTCCAGTCCATAATCTTATCAACGGTTTCTTTTTCCAGCCCAAGGTCTTCCAAATCTTTTCTTTTCATGTTACAATTCCTTCCTTTCATCTACGCTTTTTACGAGGTCGCACCTCTGATTTCAAGTAAGTCCAGACTGTTTTACGCCTAATCTGCTGGCATAAAAATAAGACGCATAACCCTGCGCCTCAAGGGAGATACCTGGATCACCGCCTCTCTATTCATCACTTACAATTTTAATCAAATCAACCACAGCTCTTAAAACCTCCTTTAGCTTTTCGTTTTGTTTTGCACCTCTTTGATATCCACGTTCTTCCGATTCGGCGATCATACACTCCAATTCTGCTTTCGTCATAATGATTTCCGCATCTTTTCCGTGATACTCTTTTTCAAGCATTAACTATCATCTCCTAAAAATGAGTATAAAAATACCACCGGCCTTCCTGGCTGGTGGTATTGACAATTCATATTATTCAGTAAAAAAGAAGTCTCCGGCTGGAGCGTCACTCCCAGCATCTCTTTTGCCCATTGCATTAAGCATGTGGCGCATGACGACGCACTTTTCACCTCGAAGACCTCTTTTTATTGTACTCAAATTATAACAAAATCATTCCTTTTTGTAAAGAACCGTCTTATTTTTCAAAGTCTTTCTCCATGTTGTATCCCCGATGCGCCAAAATGTCATAATGGAATTTTTATACTCTTCCGGATCGCCTTGTACTTTGATGCGAAGAACCAGTTTAAACTTTTCTCCCCGCTCTTCGATTCCTTTCAAAACAACGGCAGTATTGGGCTTATTAGCCTCAATAATAAAATCCGGATCATTGATAATATCTGGAATGTAACTATAAAACCTCTCATAGTCATTCGGATGTCTTTCTTTAATATGTTCTATCCTCTCATCCGTAATGATAACCTCATCCGTTACGATATCCTCCGTGATACATTTGTAAATATCACGGTTTATTTTGCCCACTGAATGCACTTCGATATTCTCTTTCGTACCCGATAAATTCATTATTCCAGATCTGGCTCTTTTTTCAATGGATTTCCCCGTGACCTTTCCCAGTCCATCCATATACACCCGGTCTATCTGTTGCGGCATATTCATCGCCTTTGAGAATGATACATATTCATTCATGGTGGTGCGATACCTTGTCTGTGCAGCCAGAATATCAAGGGAGTTACCGCCGCCCTCTTTCAAGAGCACAATGTCCTGCCTTTGTTTCCGCATTGTCAGTTCCATCTTCCGTTGCTTCTGCAGCGCAGTATACGCAGTATATTCCTTTCCGCGATAACTTCTCGGCATATTTTCTTCTTGAATCATTGCATCCAGCTGCTCATCCGTATAGTTCCGGACGGATATGCCACGGATAAATGGCTCATACCAATGATAACAGTGAATACCACACAGCCCCGTCACAGTCCCCAAGCCACATATAAAAAGCAGTTCCTGGTAACTGTATATCCTGCCCTGCCACCATTGATGGGTAGGCCTGGCGCCCATGTGATAAGAGACCTCATAATCATCAGTCCCCAATTCTGCTGCAGTCTGTTCATTCATGTACCGGGTGATTTGGGAAAACCCGGTCATAAGCGCTGTTCTGGTTGCCGACTCTATCCGGTATGATCTGCCAGATGCATAGTCTACTGTCCGCAGGCCGCTCCTGGTCATCTCTTTTACAGCCCGGTTCAATGCCGATGTATAATCAAATGCACCTGTAGCAATGCCCAGGATTGCATTGTCTAATGTCTGCTGATAGTATTCTGCTATGGGTAGGAACTCTGTCTTTCCGCCTTTCTGAACCGTAAATCCCAAGCTCTGCGATATGTTTTTGAAGGTACTGTCTGTCTGCGTCATTGTTGCTGCAATGACTGCCTGAATTGCCGTGTGATTTCCAAACGGTGTCTGCTCCATTCCCATCTGCTGATACAATGAACCAAACTTGTTATACTCACTTTCTGGAACATCCCGAAAGATCCGATCCATCTCTTCTGCCGATGCCTTTAAATAGGTCTGTATCTCTTCCCGAATATACTGATCGGCAAGCCCCAGCTGCCGAAGCCTTTGGATCTGGTATTCTGCGGTAGATGTCATGCCTTCATTTGCCTTGATCCGGCGGACGATATCAAGCATGATATCCTGTTCCAGCTTTGCCGCAGCCTTTTCCATCGTGATGGTAAGCTTTTCGATATCGCCCTGTGTCATCATTTCATATCACCTACTCTATGACATCTGCCTGCTGTGCAACCATCTTCTTGGCTGTTGCCTCGTCTTCGTTGTACCATTTTGCACGGTACTCCCACGGCTGCATAAATCCAGCGGCCACATCCGCTCGATCCTGCTGGCGTTCCGTCTCCTCATCGACAAGAATAGAATCCTTAAAGTCACAGCTGAACTCGTACCCGGAATTATACAATCCATTGTAAAAGGCAAGGCCAGCAACCAAATCTGTCAGGCAATCTTTAAGATTGTTCTGAATTGAGGTCACCCGGTTAAACTTCCGGGTCTTCGATGTCTTGACTTCTGTGGCTGTTTTCGCAACTTCCTGCACGTCAGACAGGTCCCCATATGCAAGGCCGACATTGAACTCTATCTCCCTCTTATATTCCTCGAGACCACGCTTGTATGCATCGTCTCGCATTGACGGAGAGTATTCTTTAAACAGTTCCCTGTCCTTTCCATCTTCCAAATTAAGGCCACGGTACAACCTGCGATTCAGTTTCGCCACACCAAGCCTTCCCGTCTTCTTGTCAGCCTTCAGAGCCCTGTCATCAACATGGATCGCCCGCTCCCCGGATTCATATTCCCAGTCGAGCCTGGCTCCCTGAATGTCCGCTTTCTTGATCAACTCTTTTGCGGATTCAAAAATAGATACCCCGCATGCAGATCCATCAACTTTGTTCTTGATCGGGTTTCTATAATAGCCAAAGTCCATCTGGTTCATTCCCGGATAAGTAACCGGGCCGGGATTGATATCTGCCCATTCTTCCACGCTTTCCAAACTGCACTGCTGCCCGATATCAGACGGGTCCTGAGAATGATAGCATTTGTTTTCGATTGTCAGATTGCCATTCACAAAATAATGTCTCTCGAACCGAGTGTAATAATCATTCTGCCCCATCCTTTTTATTGTCAGAAAGCCGATATCTGTTGGTTTTCCATCGTCTCCAAATGTGATCGGGATAAACTTATCGGCTGTGATATACTCTGCTTTGTTTTCGCCGATCGGCTTTATCACAAGGGATCCCAGGCCCAGACCATCCTGAAGGTTTTCATTCAGATCTGCTATGGACTTTTGATAAATCTTGTCCAGCTTCTCAATGCTGACATTAGACTCCATCTCGATCAGCACAGCATCTGCAAATTCCCTGCAGATTCCATCCTCTATCTTCAACGATCGGACATAATCAGTAATCCAGTCCGCTTGTCCGGTCATCATTGCTTTCCATTCATTGATTGCTCCTATCATCTGTTCTGATAGAGTAACATCTTTTCCTACAATATTTTTCAGAGTTGTATATCCAAACATCCGCATCAACCCTCTCCATATTTTTCTAAATCCATCAAACATCATCCACCTCCTGGATCAGATACTTCATGTCACGCTCGATGGTATATTCAAAAGCGTCCAGACTATCGATGTCAGTGCTGCCATCGTCCAGACGCTCATCTTTGTCTTTTTCTTGATTCCAAACAGCATCTGTAAAGGCTGCCTGCAGGGATCCGCAATCTTCTGTCATCCAAAAACGGCCAGCGCCCATAAGCCGGATCGTACAGTGTATCCGATCGTTAATAGGCTTTTTCCTGGCCGGTTTCACAGACATCCAGGGAAACCTTTTCTCCACAGCATTCCGAATGGAATTTCCAAGAACCGTCTCGGCATTATCCCAAAACGTCGACTCGGCATTGCAATATTCCACATAGCTCCCATGTTTTACTATCACACCATATTTATCGATAACTTCCTGGACAAAATCGCAAAACAGCTTGTCCAGCATGTTGCTGTCAATGTCCTCTGTCTCGTCCTTTGCCATGATACGCTTGGATGCCAGTGCGATCACATCCCTATAATCATCCGTATATCCTCTGGCACAGAAAGCATGACCTGACTTGTTCCCTCCAAAGTCGATTGAAAACTCAATCGATACGATATCCTCTTTCCGGAACTGTTTTCGTTCTGCAGCAAGATCCAGCTTATCCAAAATCTCACACCGGAATCCCTCTGGATTATCTGCAAATCTCTTATAGATTGCTCCTTCGGCCCGTTTCCATAGTCCAAGTATCAGGCGATCATAATAGATTGTACCCTCATACTCTTTACAAAGGTTTTCTACAAATTCCGGATCAAGATATGGGTTATCAAAAATTGTGTATGTCTGCAGATAAATATCCAGGTCCGGATTATCCAGGAACTCTTTCAGCCAATGTGTCGGGTGTTCTGGATTGCAGGATCCATCGAAACAACTGTATGGCTTATCCATACGAGACTTAAGCATCTGGAATACTTCCTTGTTCCATTTCGCAATCTCATCACCGTAACAGTATTTGATCGATGATCCCTGAATCTTTGCCACCTGGCTGACCTTTTCAGCACCAAGGCAGTATACATCTTCGCCACAGATGCGCGCCACATTCCGGTTATTGATCGTCCCGATCAGCTTATCCGTATAGATCTCTCGCATTGGCTGCAGGACATTTCTCTCAATGGATTCTTTTGACACGCCAAGGATAACATTTAGCCCCGGCTTGCCAGCCCGCTCTCTGATCCGAAATGGAATCATATATGCTGTATCTACAAACGACTTCCCCGATCGGACAGCCCCGGACTTGATATTCCATCTATGCGTTGCATTTAGGATATACTCATTCTGCTTGCTGCTTAATTGCACTATCACGCATCTCCTTCAATATGCTGTCCAGTTTATCCAAGGCTTCTTCCGTTTCATTTTCTCCTGTGACGGCCTGCTTCCTGGCTTTCTTCAGTTCGGTGTCTGCCTCTCGGTTCCTTCTGTTCTCTTCCGGTTCCGGAGACTGGCCAGAATACTTTGCTACAAAAGTGGCTGCTTTCGTACTGCCAAGCATAGCTTGTTTGATCTGGGCCATGAGCATGGCAGACTCAAGGGTGCAGTCAACACCCAGAGTCTCCAGCATCGGCTTCCATTCCGGGCTGTCTATTTCCACCGTCAGAAGCATGTTCAGCGTCTTCCGGAAGTCCGCTTTCCGACGCCTGGCTGCCCCGCTGGCTTTTCCTCCAGCTCTTCCGCGCTCTCTTGCTTCGCTCTTGGTTCGCACCGGTTTTAAGTTCTGATCATTCAATCGTCACCACCTTCATTCTGGTATGTTATCTGCAAAAGAGGAGCACCTCTCCGTCTGGTGAAGTGCTCCTCTTGTCTTTCTTTTCGATGATACCATATTATCACACGTCAATAGGACATTCTAGGACATCTTTTGGAAGCTCAAAATGAGCCAAGGCCTTGCCATGCAACCTTGTAATATGTCTCTGTGAATATTTCATCTTCTCCGCAATCTCCCACCAGTCAAGGCCTTTTATGTACCGGTAGAACAGCACGTCCTTCTCATTTTCACTGCGAAGCTTTTTAATTTGCCCGGCAATCTGCTGATAGGTCTTAATTCGCAGGTATCGTTCATCAATAAGCTCCTGAATCATCTGATCCAGGTCTGCCGCGTATTCAGACAGGTCCCCCTGCCCGCCACTTCCGTGCGGCATCCCGTCATTATCCTTCGCCGATGGGTTCATCTTCATCGTGCGAAGCTCCTCTATCTCGGCGTTAATCCGGCGGATGCGCCGCACATGGACCAGATAGCTCCGGAGATATTCTTTTTTCTTTTCATTCTCGGTTTTCATTGATTCCATTGGTATCATCCTCCCCTATTCCGTATTTCCCGACCAGGTATTCCAGCACGGATTTATTGTCATCTTCCAGGATGTCCGCCGGCACCGGATCCGATCCGCGCAACTCACCGGACTGGATCCCGGATATCAGCCTGTCGATCAGATCCCGGACTGTCATGACCGCCCCTCCATCTGCTGTCCCTGTTCCCGGATCATTCCCCTGGCCTGGTATGCCGGCCGCCGGAAGCGCTCCTTTGCCTTCTTGCTGACCGGCAGTTCCTCCAGCCCTTCATAGTGTCTCTGCTGATCTGCTCTCATTTCCTTCCTGTCTCTGCGTTCCTTCACTGCAGCACCTCCTCGTCAAGATATATGATGCCGTATGCTTTACCGTCTGCACATTTCCACAATTCGATGTCACCGGCGTACTGAAAGACCGTTTCATCTTCCTGGATCACGGTCAGCAGCATGTCATCCTGTCTCTGCACTGTGTTGATCACCAGGGGCTCTGGCTCGGCTGGCTTTGTTTGTTCTGGCTCTGCAGCTGCCCATCCGATTATGACGGCACATACGATCACGATCATAGCCAGAAGGCCGGCAAATGCTTTGTGCATGTTATTCTTTTTCATTGATTGCCTCCTCTCTCTGATACGGCTCCGGCAACGGCATCCAAGCTGTCACTTTATCTTTAAAATATTCCCATCCATGTTTTATTTCTGGGTCATATACATCTGTGTCAACGACAACACAACACTCTTTTCTTTTGTCCCATCCTGGTTTTCTTACCGGCACACAGGCCGTCACCAATACTGGCGCAAGTTCTTCCGGCAGCCGCTCATCCACCGGAATCCAGATGTCATTATCTCGTGATGATCTCGCGATTTCCGCAGCATTTTCACAAGATAAGTTCTTATAGAAATAATCTCTGTATCTTTCGTCACTATGCTTACAGCCCTTTATCTCCTCCCAGTCGCATACTTTTCCATCACGTGCATCACACATACTGCATAACATAATCGGGAATCCGCAATACGGACAATATAGTTCATATCCATCATTTTCCACATCCCACTGCACTGTCACCTCATTCTGACAATGCGGACACATTTCAGTTACTTCAGTCGTTTTCATTTCTGATCTTCCCCCTACCTGTCAGTTCAAAATCGGTACTCCACAATCAGAATCCTTTCTGTTTGCGAAATAACTTGCCCCATCTGGCAGAGGATAATATCCCCCTCCAGCAAAACCGATTATTCCAGATATGTCTCTTGCCATACCTCCGCAAAATGGGCACTGTATGACAAATGGTGATGGTTTATGATTTTCTCCAGGCTCTTCAATCCCTTTTTCTAAATACATACTCCATCTTCTGTCGCACCGTTCACATCCATACACCATTCTCCCGTGTACTAATATTTCAGTGTTATATTCCACTGTGTTATATCTGTGATGCCGTTTTAATCCTCTTTTTATTCTTCTCATTGCGCTACTCATATCTCCGTCCTCCTGTAAATGTCAGTTTAACTTTCTGCATACTTGTCAAGCAATTCTCTTGCTTTTTCTATCCCAATGTAATTGATCATTTCTTCAAATATGTCGTCCAGGAAATACACTGGTGTTTTTTTATCCGGCTCTTCCCATTCGTCCCCGGAGCAATCAAATACGATTGCAAACTTGTATCCCTCGCCTCCATATCGGCGGAATAATTCGTCTTGTATTTTTTGTGGATTTGCGTCTTTCCCGCTTATCCATATTGGGTAGCTTCCGTATCTATCCGTTTTCTCATCCTCGTATACTTTCATTTGCATCCTCCCTCCACTAAATCCTAATTTTCTTCACCACTACTCAACAGCAGGTCAAACAGCTCTGCCAGCTTACACTCATCACAGATTTGATCTGTTTCTGTCTGCGACCTGCACCGTCCGGGATACTTGCAATACTCATCACAACAGATCTGTGGGATGTCATCCATGTCCTCGATCTTGGCCAACTTCTCCATCGCTCCGGGAAGCAGCGACTTATCCTTAATCACCGCTACCCCGGCATGATATTCTGTGTATCTCATATCAATCATTCCTCCTGATCGTCAGCTCCAGCCCTATATCCTCTTTGAGGTCATCAATGATCTCCTGCCATGTTACATAGTCGTCCATCAGGCACTCTGCCTTCAGGTTTAACCGGTTTATGAACCGGCTGATCCGTTTCTTTCCGAACTCGAACTCATCCCGGAGAGTGGCCGCGCTTAAGACGGTGATCGTATCGATCGTCATTTCCTTAATCTTTACACTTGCCTGATCAAGTTCTTTCTTCGCCAGCGCCGTATGTATCCCGGTAAGGTTCCGGAAATGTATCTCCTTCTCCAGCGCTTCCACTCCGTCTTCTTTGACAATTTTCAGCGCCAGGAGAAGCCCGTCATCCCGGCCGGCCATATATTCACTCATTTTCTTTCCCATTGTTCTTTACCTGCCTCTTTTTCGATTTGGGTGCCCCCTTGATATACTTGTCGCAGTCTTCCACACTGCAGTCTCTGATATGCTGCGTTATATCTGCATAGTCGCAGCCGGCGCCATTCGTTTTCAGTGTGCCGGTCGCCCTGTACACACAAGTCCGGCATGCATGCCGGTCCTGATTCCATCCTGGTTTTTTCTGTGTCTTTGCATGGATCCAGTAGTACACTGTGTTGTATTTTGCCCCGATCCGATCTGCGATTTCTTTTACCGATATCCCTTTATCAAACAGCTCCAGGGCTAATTCCTTTTTTTGATTTTCCGGCCGGAGGTTGTTCTGTCTCCGGCCTCGTGAGGGGGGGGCAAAAGTTCACCCTTCATAGAATCTTTTTCATCCATGGCGTCCTGATCAGATCCATGGACCATATCCTCTACAGCCTGCCGAAACTCCGGATCTTCCACGGCCGGAACATCCACTAGATAGCGGGTATCCTCCTCTGACAGGATCGCTTCAATGGATTCCACTGCCATTGACCCATCTTCAAATTCAGTCAGCACATTAACCTTTCTTCCGCTCAGGAAAGCTTTGATTGCTTCCGCTCTCGACTTCTCAACTAACACTTATTTTCCCTCCTTGATTGCTTTAATCCTTGCCTTTAGGCTCTGCATTACCCAACCCTGCACATCATCCTTCCGTTGCAGGGCATCCATCACATCTTCATCCCGGGTGCCGCTGCAGATCAGATGGTGGACGATCACCTTCTCCTGCTGGCCCTGCCGATGCAGACGTTTGTTGGCCTGAGTGTACAGTTCATAGTTCCAGGTAAGGCCGAACCAGACCACGTGGTTTCCGCCCTGCTGCAGGTTCAATCCGTAAGCACTGCTGGCCGGATGGGTCAACAGGACGTCAATCTTCCCAGCGTTCCAGTCATCCTCATCCTGTGTCGTTTTCAGCTCCCTTACCCTAAGTTTCATCTTCTCCAAAGCTTTCAGCATCCGGATCCGGTCATGCTGGAAATTGTAAAACACCAGTGCCGGCTTTCCCTGCAGGGATTCGATCAGCTCCAGGAACGCCTCGATCTTGCAGTTGTGGATCTCGTGGTACTGCCGGTCCTCATCATAGATGGCCCCGTTGCCCAGCTGCAGGAGTTTATTGCTTAAGGCTGCCGCGCTGGCTACGCTGATCTCCTCCTCATCCTCCGGCAGCTCCAGCACCATCTTTCTCTCCAGCTCCAGGTATGCTTTCTTAGCTTTCGGATCCAGTTCCACCGGGATCTCATGATAAGTGATGTCCGGCAGCTGCAGGTAATCCTCCGCCTTCATGGAGATGCAGATGTCGGATATCTTCTGCAAGATGCTCTCCTGTGTCCCCGGCTTTGCCTCATAGCTGTACACCATGCCGTCAGGCCCTCTCCTGTCCGGCTGGAAGTACCGTTCCCGGAACTGGGTATACCGTTTCCCCAGGCGTTCGCCTCCGTCCAGGAGATACACCTGCGCCCAGAGATCTTCCAGGCCATTGGGGGAAGGGGTACCCGTCAGCTCCACCATCCGGCTGATCAGCCCGCCTACACTAGCCAGCGCCTTGAAGCGCTTTGCCTTATGGCTCTTAAAACTGCTGCTTTCATCCACGATCACCATATCAAACGGCCAGGCGTTCCGATAGTAATCCACCAGCCACACCACATTCTCTCGGTTGATGATGTACAGATCCGCCGGCGTGTTCAGCGCCCGGATCCGTTTCGCCTGGCTGCCAAGCACCTGGGAAACCCGCAGCATCCGAGTATGATCCCATTTATCTTTTTCTTTCGTCCAGGTACCCTCGGCCACCTTCTTCGGGGCGATCACCAAAACTTTCCGCACCTCAAACCGGTTATACTTCAAGTCCTTCACGGCTGTCAGCGTCGTCACTGTCTTGCCAAGGCCCATATCGAGGAATAATCCAAGTTTTGGGATCTCTTCGATCTTCCGGATGCAGTGTGCCTGATAGGCATGCGGTTTAAACTCCATTTTTCTGACACTCCTCTAAAAAATCTTTTACCTGTTCCCACCCGTACAGCACCAGGACATCCTGCCCCAGGTCCTTGAGCCTGCTGATCTGTACTTGCTGCAGCGCCGTCAGCCTTCCGGACTCTGTCTTCAGTTCCACGAACACCGGCGCCCTTCCTGGAAGGATCACGATCCTGTCAGGCACCCCATTGTTTCCCGGGCTTACCCACTTATAGGCTTTCCCTCCCAGATTTTTCACACCTGCAACCAGCCGCTTTTCAATCTCTTTTTCTCTCACTTTTCAGCCCTCCTTTTCTCGCGCGCGTAACGCGCGTTATAGACTTCCTAATTAGGGCGTATAGGGCGTATATATATACCCCTAACTATTACTTTTTAGTACTCTATATAAAGTTGGTTTACATGGTTTACATATACTTGTAAACGTTGATTTTTAGGGCTTTTTTCCGTAAACTTTTATGTAAACTTTCCCGTAAACGTAAACCAGCACGATTTTTCGCCTAAGTTTACAAGTTTACACCTTTTTCCTATAAAGTTTACGGGTAAGTTTACGCTTTGGTTTACGCCCGTTCAAATCCTTTCTGTGTCCCATAGAACCCATACCTCCTCACACTTTTGTTTCTTTTCCATCCCTTAATGTTCCCTAAAATACTGTTGATCTCCGTGCTGTCTTGTCTCTTCATAAATTTGGGATCTCCATTAAAACACTCCTGCCATATCTCCACGGCACAGACCTTTTCCCGGTCTACCAGCGCCTCCTCCGCCGGAAGTTTCAGCGTCCCGCTCCAGAACTGCCGGCGCCGCATCAGGTCATAGCTGTCCCACTCTGAAGGGATCCTTTTTTCCAGGAATTCCCGGATGATCCCTTCCTTTGCGTGGGATTCCCTGTGGATCTCCTGCTGTTCCTCTGCCAGGGCTTCTGCTTCTTTTGACAGATACAGCGGCTCCCCCAGCACCCAGTAGCAGTATGCCTCTGCCCAGATCTGGTCTACTTCTCCCGGAAGGTCATTCCATATAGACTTTTTAGGCTTATGTACCCCGACATCTACCGGCCAGAACCGCCGGTTCCCTGTAGAGTCCTTCAGAAATTCACTGTCGTTGGATGTCCCGAAGAACACGCAGCGCCGGGGATATTTATTCGTCTGGCGCCCATAGGCCGCCCGGTAAATGTCGTGCGTCTTGCTTAAAAACTGCTTTACGGCACTGGTCTCCTGCTTCGTCATGGCCGTCAGCTCCCCGACCTCGTTGATCCAGGTCCCCTGGATCAACTCTGCCGCTTCCTTCCCTTCAAACGTCGTCATTGAGTCTGAAAACCAGTCCCTGCCCAGTGTGGCAAGGAAGGTGCTTTTCCCGATGCCCTGCGGCCCGGTAAAGATCGGCATATAATCATACTTCACTCCTCCTGTTACCGCACGGGCTACTGCGGCACACAAGGACTTCCGGATCACTGACCGGCTGTATAGGTTATTATCCGCGCCCAGATAGTCTATAAGAAGGGTATCCAGGCGCTTCACGCCGTCCCATTTCAGCCCCGTCAGATATTCTTTTACATCATTGATCCGGTTCTGGCTGCTGACGATCAGAAGGCCACTGTCCAGCTTCTCACGCCCGGTAATGCCGTAGAATGTCTCCATGTACCGGTAGAACCCGGCATAGTCCACATCTGTCCAGCGCCGCTTCTCTGTCCGCTGATCCCAGGGCATTGCCCCCAGCACCATCCCGCAACTGGCGAACTCGTCCGTCACAATCTTTCCCTTTAAAAGGGGGTCGTTCTCCAGGACCATGGTCACGTTGCTGATCGTCTTCTCAATCTTTCCGCCGCCGTCCCTGGTAAGGTTCCGGATCCACTCCAGGTCGATCTCATCTGTTTTAAGCGCATCCCCGGCCGGCTGCTGGGTGTTAAATACTTCCTTTGCCTCCTCGTACCTCTCTTTGATCATCAGGCCGGATACGCCATAATCCTCTTTGGCCAGTTTCGACATGGCTGCAAATGACGGAAGCCGATTTGTCGGCGTGTCTTCCTTGGCCTCCCGATCCAGGTCGCTGAACTTATGGAGCCGCACCAGGTCAAAGGCGTTGACCAGCTGTCCGGAGCATGGGTCTGTAGCGTGGTGGGAGTACAGGAACAGATCGCCGTCATAGACGATGGCTCCGCCTGTAGTGGATCCACCGGTATAGGTGTACCTGCCAGGCACATCTGTCGGTTCATACATCCCTGGGATGAAATGCTCCATTGCCGCGGTAATGCTGTATGTACGGCAGAACGCCCCCACAAGGTTCTTTTTCGTAGTCGGGTCTTCCTGCCTGGCCAGCCGCCGTTTCTGGATTGCATCGCTCCCCGGAACCTGCGGCCACTCGGAGATATCTTTCCAATCCTGGTACATCCCCAGGAGCCCGTCCAGGCTGCAGAAAGGGCGGTCATAGACCTCGGATATGAACTCCCCGTCCTTACAGCAGCTCGGCCAGTACATCAGCCGGCAGGGGTCAAAAGTAGTCGGGTCACAGAACTCCATCCCGATCAGGGACGCTGCCTTCCGGGCAGCCGGCTCATACTCGTCTGCCGTGGCTGTACGGTCTAACGGAAGGATCACTCGGAGCCTGGGTGCATAGCCGGCATGTTTCCGCGTGCTGTACACAGCCGCGGCGCATCCCAGCCCCGACACACGTTTTAAAATGTCTTCCGTCTGTCCGGCAGGGATGTTATCCAGATCCAGGGTCAGAAGATCTCTCCCCTGGACATATGCGCTCTTTCTCCGGTCATTCTCAAAATAGCCCCCTACGAAGCCGCCTACATCTTTAAGTTCTGCCTGCCGGTTCTTTGGCAGCGCCAGGTATTCCTCCAATGTTTCCGTACTGCGAACCGGGACTTTTAATTTTTCCGTAAACTCGGACCACAGCATTTCACTTTTCGGCCAATAGATGGCTTTCCGGCTCCCTGCCGTACTGATCATTAGTTTTCGGTTGTACTGCATCTGTAGTCCTCCTAATCTTTCATGTAGTAACTTCCCTCAAATCCCGCGCCTTTCAGGATAAGCCCCGGCGCCCAAGAAATAGGCTGTGCCATCAGCTCACAGATCTGATCCACGGTCACATCCATCGGGGCATCAATGATCACTTCATCGTGTACGTGGAATACCACCTGCAGCCCCAGGGCATGGATCCGGGATAGTGTTTCCGCCAGGCAGTCCCGGGCAATAGCCTGGACAATGTTCTCTGTCATCTTCCCGCCATATGTGGACGTCACTTCCCACTTATGGCTCTGCTGTCCTACCGTATAATAGTGGATGGCCATCTTCCCGAACTGGTTTTCCTGCAGGAAGGGCTTGGGACAAAAAAGCTTCCTGCCGCTTGGCAGCTGCACGGTCAAAAAAGACTGCCCATAGATCAGATCCCCTTCCAGGCGGAAGATCAGACCCCGGATCGCCTGGGGCTGCGCCGTGTGCATCGTCTGCAGTGCAGCCTCTTCCACGGCATACCACAGATCCCGGATCCTCGGGTTCGCCCCTCTCCATCTGGACACGATGTCCGGAAGTTCATCCTCTGTAAGCCCCATGTTCAGCGCTCCCATCGAAATCAGCGCTTGAGTGCCCCCCTGGTACCCGAGCGCAAGCGTGGCGACCTTCCCTTTTTGGCGTAGGGCGTACTCCGGATTTCCTTTCACGATCTTCTCGATCGGCACATGGAACATCTGGGAAGCGGTCGCTTCATAGATCTTTCCGTGAGTGGCAAACACTTCATTCACCCACTGTTCCCCGGCCAGCCAGGCGATCACCCGGGCTTCGATGGCCGAGAAGTCTGCCACTACGAATTTCTGTCCCTCCGACGGGATAAACGCTGTCCGGATCAGCTGGGAGAGCGTATCCGGGACATTCCCATATAACGCCTTCACTGCCGCATAATTCTTCTGCTTCACCAGATTCCTGGCAATGTCCAATGTCTTCAGGTAGTTCCGGGGAAGGTTCTGCATCTGTACCAGCCTGCCGGCCCATCTTCCCGTCCGGTTGGCACCGTAAAACTGGGTCAGCCCCCGGATCCGGTCATCCCCGCACTTTGCGGCGGCCATAGCCGCATATTTCTTTACAGACGTTTTTCCCAGCTGCTGGCGGATCTCCAGTACCCTCCGCACCCTGTTTGGGATATCTTCCTTTTCCAGCATCTCTGCAACAGTCGCTTTCTGCAGGTTGGGCAACGTCACCCCTTCCTGCTCCAGCCATCCAAGGAGTTGTACAGGGCTGTTTGGATTGGACAATCCAGTAACCCGGACAGCCTCTTCCGTCAGCTCCTGTGTACTGACAGCATCGATCGTCAGGGCTCCCTGCACCAGATCCGTATCTACCTTTACGCCAAAAGCGTTCATCATGACGTCCATTCTCCACTGTTTCCATTCCTCTTCCGGCACCGGGAACTGGTTCAATCGTCTTGAGATTTCCTGTTCTGTCACCACATCCTGGCCATTGTATTCCTTAAACAGATTCCATTTTTCTAAGTCATGTTTTGGGAGATTCCAGTTTCGGCCCCCATTAGCCTTTGTCGGCTTGCAGGGTACGCAGAAATATCGGATCAGCGCCTTCCCGGTTGTCAGCTTTCTTTTATCCTGTGGAAGCCCCAGGGCTTTCCCGGAAGCTTCCAGACTGGCCGGATACCCACAGTACATGGAATGGATCATGGTACATTTCCACTGATCGAGCGGAGTCTGGATCCCGTACTGGTTCAGGCAGAACCATTCAAAGGCAGCGTTATATGCGTGCTTAACCCAGGAAGGGTCCTGCAGGACACGCAGGATTTTCTCCGGGATCTTTTCCCCGTTTGCCAAATCCACCACCGTAACGTCCGTATCAGCTGTCTTATAAGCAAACAGCAGGACGTCAAAATCCGGATCCAGGGCGTACCGGTACAGCCCGGTCTCTCCGATATTTGCAGAACTTTTTGTTTCTATGTCAATGTTGATATGTTTCATCCGTCTCTCCTGTCTGTCAGGAAGGGCTTCCCAGATTTATCCCCTTCCAGCCCCCATTGAGCTTTCCTTGCTGCCATTCCAACCTCATCGTCTGACAGGGGTCCTGTATTACATCGGCAGCCCTGTGATCGGATTGATCGCCGCCGACTGCTGTGGTGCCGGTTGAGGCGCACCGAAGGCCTGTGCTGCTGTTGGCGCACTTCCTCCCAGCGCTTCTCCGTCCCGGACTTTTTTCACCGGGCCAAGACCGCAGCCGATTCCCTTTTTCCCTCCAAACATGTACGGGTAGAACTCTACGTTCACCATAGCGTATACGCCACTATACATTTCTGACTGGTTGATCATCGGATTGCCATTCTGATCCACAACCTCCGGCGGGTAATCCGCCTTTGCGCTGGCTGTAAAAACCCAGTGCCCTTTACACTCCGGGCCGAAGGGCATCCCGTCAGACGGCCGGACGCCGTCCCCATCATGCACGGGATGCGGCACGATCGGAGGGCATACCCCGTTCCATTTCCCGCTGATCCCTTTCTGCTTGGCCGCTTCGATAGCGGCATCGATCCGGGCTTTGGTCGCTGTATCGGACTTGGGTACAAGGATTGTACAGCTGTATTTCTCCTCTGCTCCCGGCTGTTGTGCATGAGGCTTAAACAGATGTACATAAGACAGCCTTGCCTCGCCAGTAGTTACATTTGTGATATCTCCAAAACTCATGTTAATTTTCCTCCTTAAACGCCTCAGCGGCGGTTACTTTGTTAGTAATTGCTTCTCTCTTATCCGACTCCTTCACAAGGGCCGGCTTTCCGGGATTCTTCACCACGAACTTCCCGACCGCGTCCTGGAAGTCTTTTTTGCCCAGCAGTTTTTCCACCTGGGCAAGAGTGAGAGGCTTTCGCTCATACAGCATGGCCTCTTCTGCAATCCCTGATTTTGTCAGCTTTTCAAAGGCGGCGTCCATGTTTGTCCAATCCCGGGACCCCCGTCCTTCCACAGCCTTCCATCCAGGTACCGGTTTCCCGGCCAGACACTCAGCAAGCGCCCATTCCTTCAGGTCTTCCAGCCATTTCTTTACGTCTTCTCCCAGAGTAAGATATCTGCCTGCATCCTCGCTGCTGATCAGCGGCGGAAGTTTCCCCATGTCCGGACTGAAAGCCAGACGGACATTCTCCTCTGCCCTGGCGCGGCACTGTTGTCTTGCCCTGCAGAACCGGCACTGGCTCTCTCCCGGGCAGAACTCTCCTTTTCCCTCAATGGCAAGGGCAGCGCGTTCCTGCACATATGACCCGAACTTGAGCAGTTCTTCCTCTGTGCATGACCACTCGGATACGTTATCGATTCGGGGCTGGATGATGTGCAGATGGAACTCCTCAAAGTGATACAGAAGGCTGTACATGTCCCTGGCCCCCAGGGCATACAGCATCATCTGGGGATTCTCCTCTGCGGAAACCGGAACGCCCTTTCCGTATTTGAAATCAAATACATGCAGCTGGTTCCCCTTGAGGAGAAGACAGTCCGCAGTCCCGAAACCTCCGGGCGCCCATTTCCCATAGTCCACCCTCTTTTCGATCTCTGCCCTTCCCTGGATCCTGTCCGCCATCGCGACAACCTTGATGTAATCCAGATACTGATCGGTGTATCCCATCATCTCATCCTGCCAGAGTTCTTCCTTCTGCAGTTTTTTAATTGCAGCGTTTAGTTTCCTTTTACCAAAATCCGTAGTGTAAAAATAATTCCGGACTTTCAGCTCGGCCAGTTCATGTGCAAGCGTTCCTTCCTCTGCCGCCTCTGACGCAGTGTCCGGGAACTGCATTTCTAATGTTGCGGAAGGAGTACATACAAGCCACCGATGTGCACCGGAAGCGCTCAAAAGCGCATGGTCTCTCTTTTCATGTTCCATCAGATCTGTGCCCCCATTCCCCGTAATGCTGTCGCAAAGGCGCCGTATTTTTCTGCCGGAAGTTCCGGAAGGGAGTTCACCCCGAACTGCTGGAGTAGTCCCTGCAGCTGTACCATCATTCCCTTATCCACCAAGGCCACAGCAGCAACCTGCAGTTCTTCCGCCGTATATGTATGCTCTGCGGTCGGAACTGGTGCCGGCTGCGGCGCCGGGGCCTGTGCGTTTGGCGTGACAGATGCCGGCTGTGGAGCCGGCTGGCTGACCGGAGCCTGTGCTGCAAGATCTGCCGTGTTCGCCTGTGGAAAATGCTCCGCGATCTGCTGCCCGTAAGGCACGGCGGTCTCCGGCTGCTTAGAGGAGACCCCTGCTTCCGGCGCCTGAGCCAGAGATTCCCGTAGCACGCTGCACGCCTCACCCAGTGCTTCTTTACTGATTTTGATCGTTACCTGAATATCCATACTTATTTACCTCCTATGCTTTCAAGCCCTGCCCGGGCAATCTTTATGAATTCCTCTTCTGATAAGATGATTCCCTTTGTCATTTTTTCGTGGTCATCCGACCATCCCCGGATATCATACTTTTCCGGTTTTCCATACCAGCTGACCAGGTTCAGCTCTTTGTGATACACATCCGTCTCCTTTTCCTTTGGAAGAACAAGGATCGTTTCTTTGATCTCATATGCTGCGCTTTTCATCGTATGATCACCGCCCCGGCGATTTTTTTAGCGGAATCAAACACACCCAACATTAAAGCTTTATACAGCTCTATATCATCTGAGTCGAATTCCTTTCTCCCGGTCAGATGGCCGTTTACTTTGATGCAGATCTCCGCTGCGACATCCAGAATCAAACCTTCCTTATCTTTTTCATGACTGTTACAGACCTGCTCTGCGGCCAGCCCGATCAGCATGCGAAGTTCGTTTTCGGTCGTAATAATCTTTTTCTCTTCCATTTCTTACCTCTTTCTGTTATTATGTAATTGGATAATTTACAGAGTGCCCGAGCTTGCCGGCTCATGTGGGCGCTCTATTTATTTGGCCAGATTCAGGATCCGCTTGATCTGGCTGGCTGTAAATGACAGCTCACTGTCTGTATCTGCAGATACTGTCAGTTTCTTTGCCAGCTGACAGGTGATGGACACATATCCCATACCATCTGTACGCATCATGGCCACTTCTTCAGACAACTGCCCCAGGAATTCCTGGAACTCATTTTCCGGGATAACCTTTGCTACTTTCACCTTCTCACCTCCTTTTATAGCCCTAGCGCCTGCATCAGGCCGCCGGCGATCACCATCAGCATGATCGGCAGCCAGACGATCGCGGTGCCGATCAGTGCATCTTTCATCTTTTTCACGCTTGTCCCTCCTTTCACCCTTCCATGCTGATCGCTGCTTCCAGACACGCACGATCATCGTAGGCCGGCGCCCGCCTGGGATAATTCCGCAGATAATAGCCATATCGGTTGTAGTCCCAAAAGACAGCCTTATCAACAAGCCGCTCTTGAATTGCGGTCTTCGGATACCTCCCTTTTTTAATCTGTTCCCGGATTCCATCCCTGCGATCTTGATAAGTCGTTCTGCTGATCCCGTATAGTTCCCTGTAATACCCGGCCTTCTCGTATCTCCTGATTTTCCTATCTTCTTCTTTGCTTTGGGACAGAACTACAACCAATTCCGGAAGGATCTGCTGAATCCGCTGTAATTCTTGTAAAGCTTCTTCCGTATTCATACCGGTTGCCTCCTTTCTCCTCTGCCCTTGGGGGGGGGGGGGGGATCTTATGCGTTACGAATTGTCCGTGTTGCCAGTATCTGGTATAATCTCCCTATCAAATGATGAAAGGAATGATATACATGCTTGATATAAGCAGAGAACAATATAAAATGCTTTCAAAAATCAACAAGGCTACAACACTGCAATCATCTTCTTTGTCTACTGAAGAATTGGAAATTTGTGAGTATCTTGTAGATCACGAATGTATTAAAGCCAGAACATTTGCACATCCAGACTTTAAAGGCGGAATCCATGTCCAAAGATCATTGCCTCCAGATATCGAGCTTACCCAAACCGGCAAAGCACAGCTCTATGCTTTTCGCTCTACTTTCTATAAATGGTGGGTACCTGTTATCATTTCCATCCTTGCGCTCATAATATCTGCGGCAGCAATATTAGTGTAAATACTGATATAGCAATAGAAATAGCACTAAGCACTGTAGGCAAAAACGGATATCTCATAAAGAGCGGAAGCCCATCATGATAGTATTTCTTGAGCTCTTTATGAAGTTTCCGGCTCTCTTTTCCGTATTCTGCTTTTTGAACATCATTCATAATCTCTGAATAAGTCCGCTTCAATTCACATCTCACCTCCCGGAAGTCCGTTTTATTGGACACCCTCTTTGATATACTTCTACTCAAGGAAGTACTCGATAGGCTTTTCGAGTTTTTCAGCGACCGCTTTTACCTTATCAACACCAGGGGTATTAGTGCTCCATTTATATATGCTACTTCTCGCAAAGCCTAGCTCTTCTTCCAGCTCCATAACGGAAATACTCTTTTCCTTACAAGCTGTTTTTACATTTTCATAGATTGACACTCGTTTCACTCCTTTCTTTTGGCGCAAAATTTAACGCTGTTTTTATTGACATGTTGCGCAAAATATTCTATACTTGAAGTGCGATCAACAAATACAGAGATGCTATTTCTTTTTAGATATTCGCTATATCTTGCGCAACTTTTAATCTTATTATACTCCAGATATTGCGAATGTCAAGAGGGAATTGCGCAAAATTTGGAGGAACTATATGGGACTATACGAAAACGTAAAGAGCGCAGCCAAAGAAAAGGGCTATTCTATCAATAGGCTAGAAAAAGAATTGGGTTTCTCTCGTAGCTATATTTTGAAATTCAAAACTATAACACCAAGCGCCGAAAAGATTCAAAAGATTGCGGATTTTTTAGGAGTGTCGTCAGAATATCTCATGACGGGGGATACTCCCACAACAGAAGAGCCTAAGCTAAATTCTAAGGACGAAAAGGATATTAAAGAAATCCTTGCCAACACCGAGCAGCTTCTCAAGCAGGATGGCCTGATGTTCGACGGCAATCCAGCATCCCCGGAAGCCATTGACTCCATTCTGTCGGCTATGCAGGTAGGTATGGAAATGGCCAAGAAAAAGAATAAAGAAAAATATACTCCAAAGAAGTATAAGAAGGATTGATTTTATGAATGTAAAAAGACTGGCGGATTCTCTGGTCAGAAAGTACAATACACGGAATCCCTTTGAGATTATCAGTAATCTCAACGCAATAGTTGTCTTTTATCCTCTGCACGGGGTAAAAGGATTTTATCAGTACTTTCAGCGCAATAATATCATCTACATAGACGAAACATTGGATGATACCGAAAAAAGCTTTGTATGCGCCCATGAGCTTGGCCACATGCTGTTACATAAAAAGACCAACGCCATTTTCATGGATTCGCGCACACAGCTTAATACAACTAAATACGAGATCGAAGCTGATCGGTTTGCTGTAGACTTACTGATTCCAGACAGTGAAATAGAACTGCATTTGGATTATACAACAGAGCAACTATCCCGGATGACAGGCTATGGCGAAAAGCTGATTGAATTAAGATTAAAAGATTTTATTTGATATAACCGCCCAGGCGATTATATAGGTTTCTCAGTGTAAGAATTCGAAAGAGAGGTAAACGATATGGCATTTGGAATGAAAGATGTATTGAACGGTGCGAAGGCTGTTGCGGGGGCAAGCGGTGGAAATCTTTTTCAAGGTGGCCTTGCCGGGAATTATAGTGAAGTTCCTGTCGAACAACTCCAGCAGGAATATGGGATGTATCTCATGGACGGGGAAACCATACAGGTTGGATTTAAACTCGTTCGAGACTCTCTTATCTTTACTGATAAGCGGATTATATTTACTGATAAGCAGGGTGCTACTGGGACAAAAATGCGAGTAGAGTCTATTAATTTATTCTCTGTTGTTGATGTAACGATGGAGACCGCCGGTTTTGGTTTTGACGATAGTGAGCTTACATTTACCTACATTAAGACAGCCAATCTTACGGCGCACGAAGTGCAATATATATCCCATAAGTTGGAGTTCCCCAAAAAGTTCAATGTTCAGCCACTCTATAAGATGCTTCAGGAACTCGCCTACTCAAATTGCCTACGAATTAATGGATTACAGTAAATAAAAATCGCCCCGGCGCGCCAACACCGGGACGGAAAACTACTCCCTGTCCACTCAGTAGACAATACGGTCGGGAGATTTTACTATAACATCTCCGGAGATGCTACAGCTTAACCAAGAAATATTGTATCATCTCCGGAACAGTCACGCAAGAGAACGAAAGTTCGCTGGCTGTTATTTTTATACCATAAAGGAGATGATTTTATGTGGTCTGAACAATTGCCAAGTGGAAATGTAAGGTTTGCCGAGCGGTATGAGGATCCAATGACCGGGAAGATCCGAACCGTTTCCTGTACCCTAGAGAAAGATACCCGGGTGACACGGAAAGCCGCCGCCCAGATTCTGGAAGAAAAAATCCAGGAGCGCCTGGCAGCTTCTCCATCACCAGACAAGAAACTAACCCTCTTCGGTCTGATAGAGCGTTACCGTGAGGATCAGAAGCGCACTGTCAAAGCTTCCACCTATTCTCGGAATGTCTTTGCCACAAAGCGCCTTATAGATATATTGGGGGCGGATACCTTAGTCTCAAAACTCAATGCCGGGTATGTCCGGAAAAGGTTTGGAGAAACCGGCGACGAAAATGGTACCCTGAACGAGCGTCTGACGCGTCTGAAAGCCTTGATTCGATGGGGATATAAAAACGATTATATTACAGACATCCGGTGGCTGGATAAGCTGGATAAGGCTCCAGATCCGGAGAAGAAGGAACGTCTGCAAGACAAATTCCTTGAGGGCGATGAGCTTAAGAATCTACTGGCTGGTATGGCCGTCCCACAGTGGCGCCTTATGACCGTCTTTCTGGCTCTCTCAGGACTTCGTGTCGGAGAAGCAATCGCCCTGGATATGGAAGATGTAGATTTCCAGGATCGCACAATCCACGTCACAAAGACCTGGGACACAAATAATAAACTGGAAACCAGCGCGAAGACCCTCTCCTCTTCCCGGGATGTGTATATGCAAGATGAACTCTTTGACCTGTGCCGGAAGATCAAAGCCTTTACCCTTTCCGAGTGCCTCCGGAACGGCTGCAGAAGCACTTTGCTTTTCTGTGACAGTAACGGCGATCACGTAGAGTATGCGGCATACAACAAGTACCTGAAGGAAGTCTCGCTACGGGTTCTGGGCCGGAAAGTCACCCCGCACGTCCTCCGTCACACCCATGTCGCCCTGATGGCCGAGGCCGGCGTTGATCTTGAGATTATTTCCCGCCGGCTGGGTCACGCCACGAGCAAGGTCACCCGCCAGATTTACTACCACGTCACCAAGCGGGCCCAGGAGCGGGCCAATGAAGCGATCCGGGAAGTGCACCTAATCTAAAAACGTGGGGCAAATATGGAGCAAACATCTGATATTATTCAGTATGTTTGCCCCTTACAAATCACCGGAACCCCTTATAAATGTGCTGTTCCTGTATAATCTTGTCATTAGATGAGTCCCTTTCTCCGCATAGCTTATGAGAATCCCTGATTGATCAGGGGTTCTTTTTTTGTATTCTTTTTTCCTAAAAAATAAGGGACCGTTTCCAGTCCCTTATCCCATTTCTATTCAGTTTTTACCAGTCTGTGTAAATGTCAATGGTTCCTGACGGGCATCCGGTATCATAGACCTTCCCGGTACCAAGCGACGTCTCTACGATCGTTCCCTTTGGATAATCACTGCTGGCTACGCAGATGTATCCATCCTTGTCACGGATGGTTCCATCGCTTGCCACATGACGTCCCGGAATGTTCAGGCCATGTCCCGGAAGCACTCTCTGGGAATAATAGGTTTCGCGGTGGCCATTAAAGTACACCACGCCTTTTTCCGGCGTCAGAGCTCCGCCACTGTTCGGGATCTGATAATTCCCGCCGCCGGAAGAACCAGAAGAAGAAGTACCGGAACCGCCGGAGGGACGGTTGCTGTTATTGGCAGCTGCCTGCTGGTTTGCGGCCTCTGCTGCTTTCTTTGCCTCTTCTGCCTGACGGGCGGCTTCTTCTGCCCGCAACGCGTTGATCTTATCATTGAGCGCCGCAAGATCTGTAGATGTTGCCTGCGCTCTGGCATTCAGCTCTTTTTTCTGATCTGCCAGCTCTTTTTCCATTTTTTCCTGTGATTTTCTCTCATCCTGCAGTTTGGCTTCCTGCTCCTCAATGGTTTCCCTGAGTGTGCAAAGCTCTTCCAACTGCTCCCTGTCATAATCACTGACATTCTGTACAAATTCTACACGGTTCAGGAAATCTGCCATGTTATCTACAGAAAAAATCATGCTTAACATGGAAGCGCTGTCGTTCTCATACACATATTTGATCCGAAGCTTCATTTCCTCAAACTGCTGCTCTTCGCTGTTCCTTGCAATATCAATCTGTGCTTTTGTTGCTTCGATCTGATTGCCGGTTTCTTTGATCTGATCTTCCAGGCTCGCGATCTGCGCTCCCAGCTCTACCAGATCTTCATTGATACCGCTCAACTGATCCTCCAGCTGTGATGACTGCTGCTCCATGCTTTCGATTTCTGTGGCATGTACCGTAACTCCGGGAAGAACCATTGCCGTGATACACAGCGCCGATATCCCCGTCTGCAGCCATTGCTTTGACAGAAATTTCATACATAACCTCCAATTTGAATTCTTATCTTCATTTTCTGCACATAACATCATAGCATACTTGGCCCTTCTTGGCAAATCCTTTTTCCCGGACAGGATTCCGGGCAGGATTTCTTACGCGGAATTCCGGACCAGATTCCGAGCAGGATTCAGCTTTTATTCTCCCTTTGTTCATCCACATCCGTCAGCTCTTTTTCCTCTGTCACCTCATAATACCAGGCCTTGTCCCGGTGTCTCCGGAACACCTTTTTCCCGCCTTCCTCTTCTTTCAGTTCCAGTAGTTCCGGAAAATAAGCTTTCCCAAACCAGACCGGATTGCCTTCCCGGTCCTTGTATCTGACGCAGCCAAGCCGCTCTGTGGCCGCGTCTTCCTGCCCGGGTTCCTGCGTTTCTCCGGCGGACTGCATCAGCTGCAGAAATCCTTGCACGCTTGCTTCGCTAAGCCAGGGCTGATCCGCCACAAAAAATGCGGCTTCCTGCGCTCCCGGCCGGATGGCTTCCAGAAGTCCGGCCCGGACGGAATAGGATGCGCCTTTCGCACTTTCCGGCGACCAGACGCAGCGGACCGGCTCTCCATTTGTCCGCAGCGCTTCCACACTTTCCCGAATTTCCTCATATCTGGTCACTACCAGCACTTCACAATCCGGAAATGTGCCTGCGATCCTGACCAGACGGTCCAGGAGATGCCGGTACATGGGCCGGCCTTCTATCTCATACAGCAGCTTATTGCTTCCAAAACGGCGGCTGTTTCCAGCCGCCAGATAAATCAACGCTGTTTTCATTTTTTCAAAAGCCCCATGGCGATTTTTTCACTGGTAATGGGGAGTTCGTGGATCCAGAGTCCGGTCGCGTTTGCCACCGCATGCGTAAGCGCCGGCGCCGGGGTGTTGATCACCACTTCCCCGATGGATTTTGCTCCAAAGGGGCCGGTTTCTTCGTAGCTGCTTTCAAATTCTACACGCAGGGTTCCTACATCCAGACGGGTGGGGATCTTATACTGCATGAAAGAATTGTTCAGCATCTGGCCTCTGGCCGAATACCGGACATCCTCATAGAGCGCCATGCCGATGCCCTGTGCCAGGCCGCCTTCCACCTGACAGTGGCAGAGGTTGGGGTTCAGCGGGGTTCCGCAGTCCACTACCGCCACATAATCCAGCAGTTCTACATGGCCGGTCGCCTTGTCCACTTCGATCTCCGCCATGCCCACCATAAACGGCGGCGGGGATACTGGAGAACTGTTGGTCTCTGTTACCTGAAGACTTCTTGCATTGCCGCTCTGTCCGGCTGTGCCGATTTCTTTTAAGGTCACCTGTTTTCCGGTTGTCCGGTCCACAGCGGTATGTCCGTCAAATTCCACGGCGTCCACTTCGCATCCCAGCATGGATGCCGCTTTTTCGCAGATCTTCTCCTGCAGCTTCCGGCAGGCCTTTTCTACGGCTTTTCCGGTGATGTAGGCCGTACTGGACGCATAGGAACCGGAGTCATAAGGGGAAGTATCTGTATCCGCCCCGGAGACAATGATCTGCTCTATGGAGCAATCCAGGCATTCTGCAGCCACCTGGGCCATGGTCGTATCACAGCCGGTCCCCATATCCGCAGCGCCGATGGAGAGCGCATAGACTCCGTCCTCCTCCAGCTTAATAGTGGCAGACCCTACGTCCACATTGGAAATCCCAGAGCCCTGCATAGCCATGGCCACGCCTACGCTTCTTACTTTGCCATTTCCCATATCTTTGCAGGGATATTTTTCTTTCCAGCCGATCATATCTGCCGCACGTTTCAGACAGCGATCCAGAGCGCAGCTGTTGGTCTGTTCTCCATAATAGGCGGGCATGATCTGGCCTTCCCGCACCATATTTTTCAGCCGCAGTTCCACAGGGTCGATATGAAGCCTTTCTGCCAGTTCATTAACCGCCGTTTCTACTGCATAGATTCCCTGGGTCGCGCCGTATCCCCGGTAAGCGCCGGAAGACATGACATTGGTATAAACTACATCATAGCGGAACCGGTGGGCTTCCAGTGAACCATACAGAGGGATCGACTTGTGGCCGGACAGTCCCACCGTTGTGGGGCCGTGCTCGCCATAGGCCCCCGTATTGGATAAGGTATACACATCAATCGCCCGGATCCTGCCGTCTCTGTCTGCGCCCACTCTGACGGAAACTTCCATCTCATGTCTGGGCGAGGAAGCGATCTGGGATTCTTCCCTGGTAAAGATCATCTTGGAAGGCTTGCCGGTCTTCCAGGTCACAAACGCCGGATAGATCTCGGATACAGACGTCTGTTTTGCCCCGAATCCGCCGCCGATCCTGGGCTTGAATACCCGGATCCTGGATTTGGAAATGCCAAGGGCATTGGAAAGGATCCTTCTCACATGAAAAACGATCTGGGTGGAACTCATTACATTTAACCTCCCGTACGGATCCAGATAGCAGACGGTGCGGAAGGTTTCCATCATGGCCTGCTGATTGGCTTTCACATGATAAGTGCCTTCTACCACTTCCTCGCAGTCCTGAAGCACAGCTTCCACATCCCCGTCATGGCTTTCGCCGCTGGCGCATAAGTTTCTCTTATTATCCGCCCCTACCTTACAGAGGGCCTTCCAGTTTTCTTCCGGATGCACCAGGATCTCGCTGTCTTTCGCCTCGTGAAGATCCAGGATCGCAGGAAGGATCTCATACTCCACTTTGAGCCGTTTCAGCGCCTGATCCACACAAGCCTCGTCCCGGCCGGCCACGATTGCCACCGGATCTCCCACATACCGGACATGGCGGTCCAGGATCAGCCGGTCATAAGGACTGGCTTCCGGATAGGTCTGTCCGGCAAGCGTAAACCGCTCATCCGGCACATCCTCCCAGGTATAAACCGCTTCAATCCCCTCTACCTTCTCTGCCAGATCCTTTTTCACGGAACGGACCATGGCATTGGCATGAGGGCTTCGCAATACTTTTACGATCAGACAGTTCTTCGGCGCGATATCATCGGTAAATACCGGCTGGCCTGTCACCAGCGCCATGGCGTCTTTTTTTCTGATCGGCTGACCTACTGTCTTCATACCGCACCTCCTTGTTTTTTATATTCCAGAAATGCTTTCATTCCCCGCAGCTGTCCCTCATATCCGGAGCAGCGGCAGAGATTTCCGGCCAGATATTCCTTCATCTCTTCTTCTGTCGGATCCGGATTCTCCCGGAAAAGAGCGATGGCATTCATGATCATGCCGGGATTGCAGAATCCACACTGCTCCGCGCCCTGGTCGGCGATAAATGCGCCAAATTCCTCTGCTTCTTTTTGCAGTCCTTCCAGCGTTGTCACTGCATGCCCGTCCGCTCTTGCCGCAAGCACGGAACAGGACAGGACAGGTTTCTCATCCAGAAATACCGTACACAGGCCGCAGCCGGAAGTTTCACAGCCCCGTTTGACGCTGTAGCAGCCTTCTTCCCTTACCAAATCAATGAGCAGAAGATCCGGAGCGATCTCCCGTTCGATCTTTGTTCCATTTAACATCAGACTGATCTTCATTCCTTCGGCCCCCTCTCCTGCAATGTTCCAAGTCCCCGGCAGATCAGAACCTCCGCCAGGTGGCTGCGGTATTCTTTTCCAGCCCGCAGATTACTTTCCGTGGGGACTTCCTTTGCCAGCGAAGCAGCGATCCTGGCAATCTCTTCCTCTGAACAGACGCCCTCCCGGATCTTTGCCGCCGTATCTTCCGAAACCGTCAGAAGCATGGCCTTCTTCGGCCTTGCCCCTACTGTAATACGCACGCCTTCTTTGGTGCAGGCAAATCCTGCCGCCAGCACCGGAAAATCCGTCCGCACATTGCGGTGGCAAAGATACGCATAAGCGCCCGGCGTCTTCTTTACGATCAGACGCACCAGGATATCGTTATCTCTTGGCATAGTTACAAACTCTCTTAAAGGCAGGATCCCGGCGTGGAAAAGTTCCACTTCCGTATCCAGGGCAAGGAACGCGGTCAGTACATCGGAAAATCCGAACCGTCCGAATATGCTTCCTCCCACCGTTGCCAGATTGCGGAACTGAACGCCCACGATATCCTTCACACTGTTCTGCATCATATGGTCAAACCACGTATTCAGCCCCTCATGGAGTTCCAGCTGTCTTAAGGTTACCATGCATCCGATGCGGAAGGATTCGTCTGTCTCCTCAATCTCATTCAGGCCAAGCCCTGACAGATCGATGGCTGTCTGGATCTGAGCATTGCTCATCTTCATCCAGAGCATTCCGCCAAGGATCCGGTTGGAACGCTTCTGATTCAGTTCATAAGCCTGTTCCAGACTTTCTGCTTTTACATAATTCTTTATTTTCAGCATCTCTTCTCCTCATTGACTTCTGTTTTTTGTATCGTGGAATCATTGTACCATCTTTTCTGGAAAAATGATACGGCCGCGCCGTAATCTTTCCCCTTTTCCAGCAAATGGCATAATGCTTCTCTGGTCTCTTCATCCAGCTCTTCCGCCTGATTTACCAGATACCGGTATTCGCAGGCCACCTGTTTCTTCTGCCCAAAATCGCTGGTCAGGCAGGCCGACAGATCTTCTGCCGTGATCTTTTCCTCCGGGGATCGTTCAAGATACCTGCAGGCAACCGGAAACCGGTGACAGGCTTCCCGGAAGGTCTGTCCGATGGCTGTGGCACCTGCTACGCCGATCACCAGATCCGTTCCATCCGGGATCACCGGCTCCTGGTCTCCCGGACATTTCAGAGGAAGTCCCCTGCTTCCGTCCGCCTCTACGATCACCACATCATATTCATCCAGCAGTTTTCTTAGCTCCCCGGGCGCAAGTCCTGTGATCTTGTCCCCCTCATATCCGCCGCCGATGGGCGTAAATCCGTAACGGCCTTCTTTCCACATGTGAGCCGTGGCGGCAACTGCCGTCCGGTATCCCGCGCTCCGCAGTTCTTTTGCCAGCTCATAGATCAGCGTCGTCTTTCCGCCGGCTCCGGTAACGGCGATCAGCCGGTGCTTCCCCGGATCGATCTTCAGAATGTTTCTCAGGGAAAATGCTTCTTCCAGGGTTTGCAGGTGCAGGATCGCTTCCAGCACCCCGCCGGCGATGCATCTGGCTTTGTCGGAAATGCTCCGGCAGTTGTCTCTTTCCTCCAGTCTGGGATCAATATCTGCCATCTTAAGCCCCTGCTTTACCGGAAAGCCGTCCGGCAGTATTCCTCTTAAGATCCCGTCGATGGAAGCCTGTACCGGGCAGTCTCCGATCCGGGCTATGACCTCTCCTTTGTGTACCAGGTCTCCGATCATCCGGCAGCCTGTAAGGATCCCTTCTGCCGTCGCATAGATAACCCGCTCCGCGGCAACGCCGCCGATCACACCCGGAACTCCTGTATTGGGAATGGCGCTTCCCCGGTAATAGATCCGTCCCAGATCGTGGCCTCTTTTGGTCTCCACCACCGCATGCACGTCCTTTCCCGCCACAAAGCCGGGGCCAAGGCCGATGGTAACAGGCGCCATCTCTATCCGGGTTCCCAGATTACGCTTGGCCAGGATAGCATCCACCACAATGTCCGGATTCCATCTGCGGATCCAATCCCCTTCCGGATCTATCAGTACCGGCACCAGCCCGGCGGTCAGCACATCCCCGGCATGGGCCGGATTCGTCAGCCTGGCAGTCACATCCTCCACCGTCGCCTCTTTTTGATATACTGCTTCTGAAAAGGAAACCGTACGCCGGATAGCAGTAGGCATCCCGCACTCCAGAACAACCACCTGAAATCCGCTGTGATATAATTTTGCAATCACGCCGCTGGCAAGGTCGCCGCCTCCTCGCACCACCACCCGCATATTCTTTTCTGTCAACATAAAAAGTGCCTCTTTTCGCTTCTGATAGAAATATCATATCATCCACGAAAAAGAGGCACAAGGTTTTCCTTTCGATTGCGCTTTTTACTCTTTTATGCTATCCTTATTTTATTCTTAGTGGAATCAGAGTCACTCTTATTTCCTTATCTACTAAATATCTTTATTTCCAAATGCTCCTGTTCGGAGCCATCACCATTCTATCATTTATTTTATATTGCAAGGAGGATTTGCCTATGTCATCTGTCTTACAAAAGTATTTCCCTATGATCCGAACCAGGGAAGCTATCCTACAGGAAATTACTACAACTCCTGATCTGTATTCTGCTTTTCAAAAATGGGACAAAGACCAACAGAATGCTTTTCTTGCATACTGCACTGGTCAAAAAGGACTTCATATATTACATGACCCGGTCTTTAAAGAAATTTTGAATCCAGAGTTTGCCCCCGGACGAGTAGAAGAACTACTCTCACTGATTCTCGGAGAACATATTAAAATTCTCCACATACTTCCCCTGGAATCCCCGCGTATCGGAGACGAACATTCTCTAATCGTTATGGATCTGGTTGTAAAATTAGAGACTGGAAGTATCGTCAATATTGAAGTCCAAAAGCTCGGCTATCGATTTCCAGGACAGCGCTCTGCCTGTTACTCTGCCGATCTTCTCCTTCGACAGTATAAACGAATGCGGAATGAAAAATCAAAATCTTTCAGTTATAAGGATATTAAAAAAGTCTACACTATTGTGTTATATGAAAAAAGCACGTCTGAATTTCATCAATTTCCCGAAAATTATATTCATCGATTTTCCCAACAGTCAGATACCGGCATCTCCATTGATCTGCTTCAGGAATATGTATTCATCCCGCTTGACATCTTCTACCGGATTTTGCACAATAAAGGTATCAGAAACCAGTTGGAAGCATGGCTTACATTTCTAAGTACAGATGAACCTGAAATGATAGAAAAGCTGATTCTTTCTTATCCTCAGTTTCGCTGTTACTATGAAGAAATCTATACGCTGTGCCAGAATACAGAGCGGGTGATGGATATGTTTTCAAAAGAATTGCAGGAACTGGATAAGAACACAGTTCAATATATGATTGATGAAATGCAGGAAGAGATTGACGCACAAAAGGAAACCATTCATAAACAGGAAGAGGAAATCCAAAAATTAAAGGAACTACTGAATAAATTATCATCCAGATAGTCCCTCTATCGTTAAAAAGCAGAAAATCATTTTAGATCGCACGGATTATCTTCCGGATCTGCAGCACACTGGCCGGAGTCACTGACAATTCATCCACGTCCATTTCCAGAAATGTTCCGGTCAGCGCAGGATCCGCTCCCAGTTCGCCGCAGATGCCCACCCGGCACCCGCCCGCATGGCCGTTTTTCACTGTCATCCGGATCAGATCCATCACGGCCGGGTGGCGGGGATCAAAGAGATCGTCCAGTTTCACATCCTGCCGGTCTACAGCCAGCGTGTACTGGGTAAGATCGTTGGTCCCGATACTGAAAAAGTCCACTTCTTTTGCAAGTGCAGAGCTGATCATAACCGCTGCAGGGGTCTCGATCATCACGCCCTGCTCAAAGGTTCCATAAGAAATGCCTTCTTCTTCCAGCTCTGCTTTCACCTCATTTACCAGGGCTTTGATCTGACGGACTTCATCCACAGAAATGATCATGGGATACAGAATCCCCAGATTGCCATAGGCGCTGGCGCGTACAAGCGCGCGCAGCTGGGTCTTGAAGATATCCGGCCGCCTGAAACAGAGCCGGATCCCTCTGCATCCAAGCGCCGGATTGGCTTCCGGTTCCATCTGCAGATAGTCGGTCTGTTTATCTGCTCCCACATCCAGCGTCCGGATAATCACCTTTTTCCCTTCCATCTGTTCCAGCGCTTCCTTATATGCCTGGAACTGCTCTTCCTCAGAAGGAAAATCTGTTTTCCCCAGGTACAGAAATTCCGTCCGGAACAGGCCGATTCCCCGGGCGTCATTTTCCAGCGCTCTTTTTACTTCTTCCAGACTTCCCACGTTGGCAAAAAGATCCATTCTCCGGCCGTCCGCTGTCACATCTTCTTTTCCCCGCAGTTCCGCGAGAAGTTTTTGACGCTCTTCCCGGCCTTTTTGTTTTTCCTGATAGCCTGCAAGAGTCGCCTCGTCCGGCTCCAGGATCAGTTCCCCGGAAAATCCGTCCAGAACCGCCAGTTTTCCATCCATCTCCTCCGTAAACCGGATTCCCGTCAGGGCGGCGATCCCCATGGCGCGGGACAGGATCGCCACATGGGAATTGGAGGAGCCAAGCTCTGTTACAAATCCCAATATTTTCGATGGATCCATGCGGATCGTCTGGCTGGGCGTCAGCTCCCTGGCAGCCAGGATGACCGGTTCTTCCGCCTCCTGATCCTGCTCTTCCAATCCGCCCCGCAGCTTTCTTAACACCCGCTCTTTCACGTCTTTTACGTCAGCCGCCCGTTCTTTAAAATAAGGATCGTCCAGCTGTTCAAAGGTGCCGGCAAACTTTTCTCCTGCGGCTGCCACCGCAGATTCCGCATCCACCTTCTGGGTACGGATCATTTCCCGAATAAAATCTATGACCACCTCATCCTGCAGGATCAGGGAATGGCCCTGGAAAATGGCAGCCACCTGATCTCCCGCTTTCCGGGCCGTCTCCTCATAAAGATGAGAAAGTTCCAACGCAACAGAAGCCCGGGCGTCTTCAAAACGCCCAAGCTCTCTGTCCACATCTTCTGTCCTTCTCTTTTCGATGATCCTCTGCTCTCCGGAATACACCCGCAGTTTCCCGATGGCGATCCCTTCTGACACAGATTTCCCCTGATATTTTTTCATTCTGTTTCCGTTCCAATCTTAGATTTTTCTTTCCATATTATATCTTACAGATTCTTCACAAACAACGCCCGAACTGCGTTCAGTACGGCTATGACCATGACACCAACGTCTGCGAAAATGGCAAGCCACATGTTGGCAAGACCCACGGCGCCAAGGGCCAGGCAGATCAGTTTGATGCCGATGGCAAACACGATATTCTGATAGACGATGCCCAGACATTTCCTGGAAATCCGAATGGCTTTGGCGATCTTCAAAGGATCATCGTCCATCAGTACCACGTCCGCCGCCTCAATGGCAGCGTCAGAACCCATGGCTCCCATGGCGATACCGATATCCGCCCGTCCCAGTACCGGGGCGTCATTGATGCCGTCGCCCACAAAAGCCAGTTTTTCTTTCTCTTTCTTTGTGCCGATCAGTTCTTCCACTTTTTCTACCTTGTCAGCAGGAAGGAGTTCACTGTACACTTCGTCCAGGCCAAGTTCCTCTGCCACTTTTTCTGCCACTCTGCGGATATCGCCGCTCAACATGACGGTCTTGCGGATGCCGGCCGCTTTCAGCGCGCGGATGGCCTCTGCTGAATGGGGTTTCACCACATCCGAGATCACGATATGTCCGGCGTACCGGCCGTCAATCGCCAGATGGATGATGGTTCCCACACTGTGGCAGGGAATACAGGAAATGCCAAGGTGATCCATCAACTTGTCGTTGCCCGCTGCCACCTCATGGCCGTCTACTCTGGCAGTCACACCATTTCCGCTGATCTCCCGGATCTCTGTAACCCGGCTGCGGTCCAGTTCTTTCCCGTAAGCCTTCTGGATGCTTTTGCTGATGGGATGGGAGGAAGCGCTTTCCGCCAGGGCCGCGTATTCCAGCAGCTGTTCTTCTTCCATCTGATTGTGATGGATCCCGATGACCTCAAATACCCCGCGGGTCAAGGTGCCGGTCTTGTCAAAGACCACGATCTTTGTCTGAGACAGGGTCTCCAGATAATTTGAGCCTTTCACCAGAACGCCGGCGTTGCTGGCTCCCCCGATCCCTGCAAAAAAGCTTAATGGAATGCTGATCACAAGCGCACAGGGGCAGCTGATTACGAGAAATGTCAGAGCCCGGTATACCCAGGTGCCAAAGTCCGGTGAAAGACCGAGCACCAAAAACCGCACCAGCGGAGGCAGAAACGCAAGGGCCAGGGCCGCGTAACAGACCGCCGGAGTATAGATCCTCGCGAATCTGGAGATAAATTCTTCAGATCTGGATTTTCTGGAGCTTGCATTCTCCACCAGATCCAGGATTTTGGATACCGTAGATTCCCCAAATTCTTTGGTAGTCTGAATCTTCAGGACGCCGGTCAGATTGATGCATCCGCTGATAATCTCATCTCCCGCCTTTGCATCCCTGGGAACACTTTCTCCTGTCAGTGCGCTGGCATTCAGGGTAGAGTTTCCTTCCACCACAATCCCGTCGATGGGCACTTTCTCGCCGGGCTGCACCACGATCACACTGCCGGTCTCCACTTCATCCGGGTCTACCCGGGTCAGCGTCCCGTCTGTTTCTATATTAGCATAATCCGGGCGAATGTCCATCAGTTCGCTGATATTGCGGCGGCTTTTTCCCACCGCGTAACTCTGGAACAGCTCTCCGATCTGATAGAAGAGCATTACCGCAATGGCCTCTGTGTAATCGCCGCTCTGCTCATAAAGGGCCAGAGCGATGGCTCCCACCGTAGCCACTGCCATCAGGAAGCATTCATCAAACACCTGCCGGTTGCGGATCCCTTTCCATGCCTTTAATAGAATATCATATCCTACTGTCAGGTAAGGGATCATATATAAAAGAAATCTTGCCGCCCCGGACACCGGCACAAAATGTAAGCCGATCATCAAAACCGCCGCCACAAGGATCCGGGCCAGCATCTTTTTCTGTTTCTTGTTCATAAGAATTCTCCCCGTCTATAAAAAGATCTCGCAGTCATCTTCTACTTTTTTGCAGTTCTTCAGGACTTCTTTCATCACCGTTTTCGGTTCCTGTCCTTCCTCAAACTCCACGATCATCTTCAGCATCATAAAGTTGACAGTCGCATCCTTTACTCCGGCCGTCTCCTTTGCCGCCTGCTCCATCTTATTTGCACAGTTTGCACAATCCACATCAATCTTGTACGTCTTTTTCATTTTACTTCCTTCCTTTCACACTTTATCAATTAAGCATTTGTTTAATTGTTGATTTCATTATATCCCTTATACAGGAAATGTCAATACTCTATTCTCTTTTTTTTCGGAAATTTTTTCCTTTTTCATTGCATCAGCCAAAAAGCTGTACTACAATAATTAGAACAGCAAGGAGGTTTTCATTATGACAGAAAAGAAGCTTCCCCATGATCATGGGCAGAAAATAGAAAAGAGCCTTACCTGCATGCCGGGCACCGAGGATTTCCAGACTATCGCCGATGTCTTTAAGCAATTAGGCGACGGGAGCAGGGTACGCATCTTCTGGCTGTTATGCCACTGCGAAGAATGTGTCATCAACATCTCTTCTATGGTGGACATGTCAAGCCCCGCCGTCTCCCACCACCTCAGGCAGTTAAAGACCAGCGGCCTTGTTACCAGCCGCCGGGAGGGAAAAGAAGTTTACTATAAAGCCGCAGAAACGGAGCAGGCCCAGCTTCTGCATCATGTGATCGAACAGGTCATGAAGATTACCTGTCCGGATCTGTAGCCGGAAGACCTTTCGTTTCCTTTGTCTGCCCGATCGCCGTAAAAAAGCGGTCCGCTTCCGCGTTCCATTCCCGGTAGGACTGTTCTTCCCGGTGATCCGGCAGCTCATAATTTTCTTTCAGATAGTTTCCCAGATACCGGGTCACCTTCCTTGCCCCGGTAAGATTCAGGTGATCTCCTTTGTCTACGGTATCCATCTGCCAGTCGATCCCCAATTCTTTTTGCTTCAGATTCAGATCCAGGTAAGGGATCTTCTGTTCCTTTGCATAGGCTGCAAGTCCATTGTGCTTTTTATAATTATAGTTGACCGGCGACGGACCGCTGTAGAGCATAAATGCAATCCCCTCTTCCCTGCAGATCCGCAGGATCTCATCCATATAATAGTGCACTGTTTTTCCCCGGACCGGAACCGCTTCCTCTGTCCGGGCCATATAGGAACGATTGCCGGTATAGGGCTGTACATTGGTCCTTGGCACATATCCCTTATAATCCGTCTCCCCCGCCTTGGTTCCGGGAAGCAGCGTCTTCCACATGTCATGATAACGGAACACCGGAAAATAATGCTGTCCTGCTTCGTATAAAATATCCTGCAAAGCATCCGGCTTATCCGCAGAACGATAAAGCACATTGGTTTCCATCATAACCAGTTTCGGCTTCTGGGTCTCCAGCGCCGTTTTCAGCATATAATAACTCTCCTGGATCTTCTGCCCGGACTGTCCGCCAAGGTAAGCGGTGATCCCGTGATCTTTCCAGAGATCCATGGGCGAAACCGTGGTATAACATTCACTGTCTCCGATCACCAGAAGATCAATGGTATGATCCGGTTCTTCCCCAAGACCTGTCAGCGCCCGGTTCCGGTCTTTGACCAGTTCACTGTGTTTCCCTGCATAACCGGATAACGCCACGGAAAGTCCAGTCAGGATCACCAGGAGTAAGCCAAAAAATGTAATCGTTTTCACTCTGTTTTTCTTTTTAGAATCCAGCATAAATCAAATCCACCTTCTGATAACCGATCCCGTAGGCCCCGAATAGCACAACCGCAAGGATCAGCGCATAATAACACGCCCACCGGACCGGAAGCTTTGTATTCTCCAGCCGGACAGAGATATCCGTCTGCCGTTCTTTGAAAAATCCTGCCACGCCCACTGCCAGACATCCGGCAAAAACCACCAGATAGTCCGCCAGATCAAGGCCCAGCATGCACAGGCTCCCATCCCACAAAGGCGCAAGGGAAAATCCACGGAAGATGCTCCGGAACATCTCTATGCCTGCCCGAAGGCCGTCAGCCCGGAAAAAGAGTTCGCCTGTGAAAACCACAAGCCAGGTTCGGCAGATCTGAACAGCCCTGATCTGCCAGGCATCTGCTTTCAGCCCCAGAAGCGTGCGGATCTTCTCTCCGACTGGCTCGAACGCCATTTCCAGCAGCAGGATAACAAAATAATACATTCCGTAAAAAATATAACTCCATCTGGGTCCATGCCACAATCCGTTGCACAGCCACACCGGAAAGAGCGCCAATGCAGATACGCCAAGTCTGGCCGCATATTTTCCGCAATGTTTTCTGGCAAAGCGGTTCCATCTTTTCACCAGTCCGGAAGCAGACACCGGATAAAATACATAGGTTTTCAGCCAGACCCCCAGTGTGATATGCCATCGTCTCCAGAATTCTGCCGCACTTCTTGACACAAAGGGCTGTCGGAAATTTTCCGGCAGCGTCACGCCAAACATCCGGGCGCTCCCGGTCACGATATCCATACACCCGGAAAACTCCATGTAAAGCTGCACGGTATAGGCCACTGCAGCCACGGCCACGATGACTCCGCTGTACCGGCTGTGCTGGCTGAACACATTCTGGACGAGCACATACAGCCGGTCCGCGACCACCATTTTCTTAAACAATCCCCAGACAATCCGAAGCCATCCCCTGGACAGATCTTCTCTTCGGATGCCTCTGCCCTGCCAGAGCTGATCTGCCGTCTGGCCGTACATACTGATGGGGCCTTCCATGATCTGCGGGAAAAAGCCAAGAAAGAGAGCCACTTTCCCAAGGGGCTGCCCGGCCGGGATCTTCTTCCAGTAGATGTCGGCCATATACCCGATAGCCTGCAGCGTATAAAAAGAAATCCCGATGGGCAGCAAGAAGTGCCTGGCCGCAAGCAGCGGAACCCCGCCGAAATGTACCACCGCCCTGTTCAGATTTTCTGCGAAAAAATTGTAATACTTCAGATAGCCCAGAACTGCAAGGAGCACACAGATCCCAAAGGCCAGCACACGTTTCTGCTCCCTCTTTCCCCGCCCGGCGCTCTGCAATGCTTCCAGCCAAAGCCCGATGTAATGCGTAAAAAGTGTGGTCCCCAGAAGATACAGCAAAAGTTTCCCGCTGACCAGATAGAAAAAAGCATATCCTGCCAGCAAAAGCACCTTCCAGCGGTGTCTTGCAGGAGCACCCTGATAGAGCAGCAGCACAGCCGGAAGGAACAAAAACAGATACATCCCTGTATGATATGCCATTTATCCTGTCTCCTTTAGTCTTGTCACCATTTCCCACATCGCCTGTACAGAATTAAAGTTTTCCGGCACCATTTCCGAAGCGCCGATCTGGATATCAAATGCGTCTTCCAGTTCTGACACCAGTGTGATCATCCCGAAAGAATCCAGAATTCTTCCGTCGATCAGCGCCGTTTCCTTTTCAAAATCTATCGTATCATCAATCTCTCTTAAGATCTCCATCAGCTTTTCCATTGGTTTTTCTCCTTTTCTTCTATTTTTTTATCTTCCATATTCCAGGGGAATACCGGCGTGCGGTCTCTGAAAAGCCGCCAGCCTTCCTTTCTTTCATAAACAGCGACCGCCGGAAGCTCCCGGCTTAAAAACAACGCCATTCCTTCTGTCATGGCATAGGCGCCTGCCCGCTCAAAGATCAGAATACTTCCGGGCCGCAGATTTTTCAGGAATGCCTTCCTTACCAGAACATCCGCCGCCGTACAAAGCGCCCCGCAGACCGTCCACTCCTCTTCTCTTCCTTCCGGATAAAATGGGCTGATCTTCAGATAAGGCCTGTACATTCCCCGGATCTGTCCGTCATAGTTAATCTGATGGATCCCTCCGTCCACAATACAGTAGTTGGTGCCTTCCGTCTTTTTTACGTCCAGCACCTGGGTCAGATAATAACCGCAGCCAGCAGCCAGCGCACGCCCCATCTCCAGCACGATCCGTCCCTTCCAGCGCATATTTCCCGCCGCACTCTGTATTGTCTGCAAAAACAGATCCGTTTCATCTTTTTGATCCGTAAAGTATGGAACCGGGATCCCCGGCCCGTACTCCAGCGTCTCAATGGGTTCTCCTGCTATATTTTCCAGTTCGTTCAGACAGCGATCCAGCATGACAAGTTCTTTTTTTACCTGGCCCGGGGAACGCTTCTGGGTGCCGGAAAAATAATGCAGTCCTTTGATGCAGAGCCCGGGATACAGGTCTTTCTTCCGGAAAAGGCTCTCCAGCGTCCGCCGGTCCATGCCAAATTGATTGCCGCTGCTCAGCCTAAGATAAACCGTTACCTTTTTCCTATGGGTCTCGCACCACCGACCGATCCTGGAAAACTGCGCCGGTGATTCGATGGTATAGATACAACGGTCTCCTTCCTCACACAAGATTTCTTCGATCTCTTCTTCTTTTTTCAGAACGCCAGAAATAAGAAATTTCTCCGGCGGGATCTTTAATGCTTTACAAATCCTGTACTCTCCCATGGAACAGATTTCCAGTTTCCCTGCCAGTTCCGCCATCTTCTCTGCCAGAAAAGGATTGGCTTTCAGTGCATAACAAAGTTCCAGGTCAGGTCCTACTCCCCGCCGGATCCTTTCCGTTTCCTCTTCCAGCATGTCCAGGTCAAACACATAGAGGGGCGTTCCATATTTTACGATCGCATATTCCAACCGGTTCCTATCCATCCTGCATCTCCACCTTTCTTAGAAAATATGTCCTGTCAATCTTTCCATTTTTTGTTAGAGGCATCCCGTCCACCTGGCAGAACTTTGCCGGGATCATATAGCGGGGCACCAGGCTCTGCATCCCCTTTCGGATCCGGGCCGTTTTTTCTTCTCCCAGGTAAAATGCCACCAGCCTTTCTTTCCGCCTGTCCAGAACGCAGCAGCTTCGCGTCACTCCGTCCACCTGCTCCATGGCACGCTCCACTTCCTCCAGTTCGATCCGGTGACCCATATGTTTGATCTGAAAATCTCTCCGCCCGGAAAAATAAAGATTGCCGTCTTCCCCGAAATATCCCAGATCTCCGGTTTTATAGTACCGTCCTTTCTCCGGATCAACGGGGAATTTTTCGGCAGTCATCTTAGGATTCCCGTAATACCCCTCTGACAGGGATTCTCCTGACACACAGATTTCCCCTGTTCTGCCCTTTTCGGCCACTTCTTTTCCGGATTCGTCCACCAGAAATACGCGCCGCCCGGGGAAGGGCTGTCCAATGGGAAGTTTTTCTCCTCTGCCGACCGGGTGATCCACCCGGAACCAGGTGCAGTTGCAGGTAATCTCCGACGGACCGTAGAGATTGACAAACTCTGCCTGAGGAAGAGCTTTCTGCCAGGCAGACAACTGGCCGGACGGCATAACTTCCCCGCTGAACAATACCTTCCGCACAAACTCCGGCGCCCGGTATTCCAGGCCTTTCAGCGTGGAGATCAGGCAGAGCGCCGACACCGCCCAGATCAGGGTGGTGACTTTCTTTTCACACAGCCGGTCCAGAAGCCTTGCCGGAGTCCGGAAGTCATCCCTTGGAATTAAATAGAGACTGGCCCCTGTCATCAGAGAGGAATAGATATCCTTCACAGACACATCGAAATCAAAAGGCGCCTGATTCCCGATCCGGTCCTCTTTTGTAATCTGGAACAACTCCGTAAAATGCCCGATAAACTTCAGAACCGCATCATGGCTGACCATCACTCCCTTGGGCATTCCGGTAGAACCGGATGTGAAGATCCCGTACAGAAGATCTTCCCTTCTGCTCTCTTTCCGGATCGCTTTCAGCCTCGTCAGATCCGCTGAGGCACGCATCAGATCCACGATCCGGACCGTGGGGATTTTCCCCGGTATCTCCCGGAACAATTCTTCCCCGTATTCATCGGTAATTACCAGCTCCGGGCACAGCACGTCGCAGATCCTGCGTACCCGTTCCTTTGGCTGCTCCGGATCGATCATCACATAAAAGCATCCCGCGTATACCACTCCCATCATAGCCGCCAGCACCAGAGAACTTTTGGAAAGATACACTGCCACCGGACGGCCGGGGAGCGTCTCCTTTGTAAGACCCGATCCCATTCTTCTGGCCAGGTCCCGAAGTTCCTCAAAGCTTAGCACCACATTTCCATCGTCCACTGCTATCTTATCCGGGCAGCGAACCGCCGTGTGTTCCAGCCATTCCAATACATTCTTCATCCGTCTGATCCTTTCTTGTCCATAGCATCCGTCTTGTAACAGGCATCATTATGACAGACAAATCTTAAGCAAAAGACCGGGAAATTCTTAAGATTGGCGAAATATTAAAAAGAACTGCAGTTTTCATTGCATCGGCCGGAATCCTGTACTACAATAATCAAAACAGCAAGGAGATTCTGCTATTTTTACGAAAAGGAGAAAAGAAAAATGGAAGGCAACAAACGACCGGACGATATGACCCGGATCACAACGGAAGCACTGGCTCACACGTTTATCGAGGAACAGGTAACAGCAATCCAGAAGCAGGTGGGAAATAAGAAGGTACTGCTTGCGCTGTCCGGAGGGGTTGATTCCTCCGTGGTAGCGGCATTGCTTATCAAGGCCATCGGCAAACAGCTGGTATGCGTCCACGTCAACCACGGTCTGCTGCGAAAAGGCGAGCCGGAACAGGTAGTTCAGGTATTCCGGGACGAAATGGACGCCAATCTGGTATATGTAGACGCCATTGACCGGTTTCTCGACAAACTGGAAGGCGTAGAAGAGCCGGAACAGAAGCGCAAGATCATCGGCGCAGAGTTTATCCGCGTCTTTGAAGAAGAGGCAAGGAAACAGGAAGACATTGAATTTTTGGCACAGGGAACCATTTACCCGGACATCCTGGAAAGCGACGGGGTCAAGGCCCACCACAACGTAGGCGGACTGCCGGAGGATCTGCAGTTTGAACTGGTAGAACCGTTAAAACTTCTCTACAAAGACGAGGTTCGCGTTGTCGGCAAAGCACTGGGACTGCCGGACGGCATGGTATACCGTCAGCCCTTCCCCGGACCGGGCCTTGGCGTAAGATGCCTGGGAGCGATCACCAGGGACCGCCTGGAAGCAGTCCGCGAATCTGACGCCATCTTAAGAGAAGAGTTTGCAAAGAACGGTCTGGAAGGAAAAGTATGGCAGTACTTTACCATCATCCCGGACTTCAAGTCCGTTGGTGTGAAAGAGGGCAAACGCTCCTTTGAGTGGCCGGTGATCATCCGCGCCGTGAACACAAAAGACGCTATGACCGCCACGGTAGAAGACGTCCCCTTCGCCCTGCTTCAGCACATTACCGAACGGATCACAGCAGAAGTTCCGGGCGTGAACCGCGTATGCTATGATCTGACGCCAAAGCCGACCGGAACAATTGAGTGGGAATAAGTTTCTATAATTAAGAAGCAGGGGATTTAGTACATCCCCTGCTTTATGTATTCTCTCGCTTTTTCCTGCTGTGCCTCATTTAGCGTTACCTTTCCTTTGACAACGTCCACCATCCCGCTTTCTTTCAGTTTTCGGATGGTGCGGTTCAGTGTTTTGACAGAAATGCCGGTCTCTTCATGGATCTCCTCTCTGGTGCGACGGATCACGGTGCTGTGATACTCCTCAATATAGCGCAGGAAATAAAGGAGCAGCAAATGTTGGGGCGGATAGAACAGCCGGTTCCCGCAGTTATAGGAAGAGCGGTATAGTTTATACGCCACCTTCCGGGAGACCAGCCGAAGGAAATGAATATCCTGTTCAATCCAGTCTTCAAAATCTTTTCTGGAAAAATACAGCACCGTACACGCGGTGGTGGTCTCAATGGTGACAGAAGTGCAGGGTTTATTCTGTAAAAAGCTTAAAGCAGGCTTTTAAAAAGGATGCCGAATCGGAATTTGAATTGGTGATCCAACGGGCAGATATTTTTAAGAAAGCAAAGGAGCTTGGTTTTGGGCATTTAGACATCCATTCCAATCCTCAAACTCTGGGTGCAGCACTATTGGAACACTGGAGAAGAAAAGTGGAAGACGATGCGACGTACCAAAATGTGGATCATAAAAGAATATTTGTGCTTCTGAACAAAACGGGTCTCCAGGGTATTCGCAACAAGGATCAGATGTGTGTATACAGATGGTATCCTAATTAAAAACAGCTTTTTGAACGTTTTAAACTGCCCGCTAATACACAGAAAATCGAACTCCATCCCATTCGTTTGCACAAAGGCCAGGTTGTTGATATTCTGTTGCCTTACCTGAACGCGCAATCATAATCCGGAAGATAAGTGCACTTTCCCGGCCGTCATCCCGTATATCCCAGTACTGGTTCTCCAAAGCTGTAATAATACGGCCTGTTCCCCTCTTTAAGGAAAATTAACAGGACTTTCACTCAAAAATTCTTGTAATATCTTGATACCGATTGACTACACGATAAATCTCTATACACTTATTTCCAACTTTATAGAGAATCACGTAATCTTCCCATATCGCATATTTATAGTCCGTCCGAAAGCTGACTCGTTTTGAAAGATCTGAACCCATCTCCGGAAACATCTGAAGATTTTCAAATTTACCATAAATTTCTTTTATGATCTTTACGGCATATTCCTCGTTATCTTCGGCAATGTAATCCCGGATATTCTTCAAATCCTTTGCAACAATTGGATTGATCCACAGTTTTAACATCTTATTCCCCCACAAGTGCTTTCAGTTCATCCAAAGTCAGCCATCCTTCACCATCTTTCACCGCTTCTTCGGCTTCCTGCAACTTCATCAGAAGCTTTTTCTCCGCACGATCACGCTCATAATCTTCAATATCCATAACTACAAAACGTCCTCTGCCATTCTTGGTCAGATATACTGGTTCTCCTTTGCGGCAGTTCTTCAGGACTTCATTATAATTTCTCAAATCAGATACTGGTAAAATATTTGCCATATTCTTTCAGCTCCTTCCTTGATTTCATATTATTCCTGCTACTTATATTATACACAGCAAGCTGTAAAATTCAACGTAGAATTTTACAGCTTTTATGTGTCTGCTTTGCAGCATATTATATATAGAAACTTACTCGAACTCTATTGTTCCCGGGGGTTTACTGGTAAGATCATAGAATACCCGATTGACCCCCTTCACCTCATTGATGATCCGGCTCATGACCTTCTGCAGCACTTCAAACGGGATCTCCGCCGCCTCAGCGGTCATAAAGTCGATCGTCTTCACCGCGCGCAGCGCCACTGCATAATCATAGGTCCGCTCGTCGCCCATGACGCCCACGGAGCGCATGTTGGTCAACGCCGCAAAGTACTGGCTGATCTCCTGATCCAGTCCGGCTTTTGCGATCTCCTCCCGGTAAATGGCGTCGGCATCCTGAACGATCCGTACCTTCTCGGCGGTTACCTCGCCCACGATACGCACGCCCAGTCCCGGTCCCGGGAATGGCTGACGGAATACCAGTTCTCTGGGAAGCCCCAGTTCCAGTCCGGCCTTGCGGACCTCATCTTTGAAAAGATCCCGCAGGGGCTCGATGATCTCCTTAAAATCTACGAAATCCGGCAGACCGCCCACGTTGTGGTGAGACTTAATCACTGCAGACTCGCCGCCAAGGCCGCTCTCTACCACGTCCGGGTAAATGGTTCCCTGAGCCAGGAAGTCTACGGCTCCGATCTTCTTTGCCTCTTCCTCAAAGACGCGGATAAATTCCTCGCCGATGATTTTGCGCTTCTGTTCCGGCTCGGTCACGCCGGCCAGCTTTCCATAATATCTTTCCTGGGCATTGACCCGGATAAAGTTCAGGTCAAAATCACCCTCCGGTCCAAAGACCGCCTCTACTTCGTCGCCTTCATTTTTGCGGAGCAGGCCGTGATCTACGAACACACAGGTCAGCTGCCTGCCGATGGCTTTGGACAGAAGACCTGCAGCCACGGAAGAATCCACGCCGCCGGACAGGGCCAGGAGGACTTTTCCGTTACCCACCTTTTCCCGGATCGCCTGGATCGAACTTTCCACAAAGGAATCCATCCGCCAGTCTCCGGCGCAGTCGCAGACACCGCGCACAAAATTATAAAGCATCTTGGTTCCCTCTGCGGTGTGAAGCACCTCCGGATGGAACTGGATCGCATACAGTTTCTGGTCTGCATTTTCCGCCGCAGCCACCGGACAGTCTGCCGTGTGGGCTGTGATCTCAAACCCCGGCGCGATCCTGGAAATATAATCAAAATGGCTCATCCAGCAGATGGTTTTCTCAGACACATCCTGGAATACCCTGGAATCCTTTTTATCGATCAGGACCTCTGTCTTGCCATATTCTCTGACATCCGCCTTCTCCACCTTGCCGCCCAACACGTGCATCATCAGCTGCGCGCCGTAACACAGGCCCAGCACCGGAATCCCCAGTTCAAACAGCTCCTTTGAATAGGTGGGAGAATCCTCCAGATAACAGCTGTTGGGGCCGCCGGTCAGGATAATTCCCTTCGGATTCATGGCCTTGATCTTTTCAATATCAATACGATAGGAATAAATCTCGCAATATACGTTACATTCCCGGACCCGTCTTGCCACCAGCTGATTGTACTGGCCGCCAAAATCCAGGACAATGACTAACTCTCTTTTCACCCTCGTTTCTCCTTTCGTTTTTGTCAAATCTATTCCATTATAAAGTAAGAAAACCAGATTGACAATGCTATTTTCCGCTTTCCGCGCGTATTTCCGCGCATCCGGGCATCATTTCTTAGGAAATAGCATGGTGTTTCCATTTTCCGCTGCGGTACCTGAGCACAAAACAGAATTCCCGCACTAACCAGTCGATGATCATGGCCACCCAGACGCCAAACACTCCCATGCCCAGGTATTGGCCCAGCACATAGCTGAAGATCACCCGGAAGATCCACATGGATGCCACGGAAATGATCATGCACATCCGGGCGTCTCCGGAGGCCCGGAAGGTGGCCGGCAGCGTAAAGGACAAAGGCCAGAACAGCGCCGAGCAGACCGCGTAAAAAATCACGATCTGCGACGTCGTTTCTGCCGTGATGTCTGACAGATTGTAGATCTTCAGGATCAGAGGCAGCGCCACGACGATGATAAGATTGGTAATGATCAACGCTCCGTGGGTAATAAGGATCAGCTTTTTGGTGTAATATTTCACCTGTTCATAGTCCCCGGCCCCCACACAGCGGGCAATGACCGTAGTCACCGCAAGCGCAATGGCCATCCCCGGCAGCACCTGGAAAGACGCCAGAGTATTGGATACCGCATTGGCCGCAATGGCGTAGGTTCCAAAGGTAGACACCAGACTGAGCACAATGATCTTGCCAAGCTGAAACATACTATTTTCCAGTCCGTTCGGAACACCTACACTTAAAATCTTCCGGATCAGGGAAAAATCCGGCCTGTAGCGAAGGGGACAGGGTCACCGAGATCTCCCGCCTGCTGTCGCAAAGCAACACCATGATCAGCACTGCCGCCACAATCCTGGACACCAGCGTAGGGATCGCCACACCGGCAGTGCCCATCTTCACCCCATAGATCAGAATTGCATTTCCTGTGACATTAATGATATTCATAACAATAGCCACCCGCATGGAAATTTTGGAATTGCCCATGGTCCGGAAAATGGCGGCACCGCCGTTATACAGCGCGATAAAAGGAATGGAGGCCGTCACGATCAGAAGATAGGTATTGGCGTGACCCATCACGTCCGCGTCGATCTGGCCGAACACTCCGTGAAGGATCCAGTGTCTGCAGGCGTAAATGAGAAGCGTGATCCCCACGGCGCAGATGGTGATAAACCACACCAGCTGATCCGCCGCCTTTCCGGCGCCTTCCTTTCGGCCCTGGCCCAGATACTGGCCCGCGACCACCGCGCCTCCGGTAGCCAGCGCAGAAAACACATTGATCAACAGCACCATAATATTGTCCACCAGCGAAACGCCGGACACCGCTGCCTCACCCACACTGGCCACCATGATACTGTCCGCCATGCCCACCAGCACCGCCAGCGTCTGCTCGATGATCAGCGGAATGATCAGCGCCACCAACGCGCGGTTATCAAAAAGATATCCGCTCCTGTCCCTCTTCTGTACCCTCTCCTGCAATTTCCTCCACTTCCTTTCCAATGGAACCCATTATCCTCTTTTCCCGGACGTTTGTCAATGTGGGCAGGCGATACAAAAGCCGCAAAAAAATAGAGGCAAAGCCTGAAAGCTTCACCTCCGCGTGGTCCATATTGCTGCTACACATTTACGCTGCTACAAATTCTCTGATATCGTTCCAAAGATCTTCGCAATCGTCCTCGTAGACATTTAATTCAATTTTACTCCGGAATCCCAGATTCATAAGGCCGAGCAAAGATTTGGCGTCAACGATATATCTTCCACGCTTCATATCCATGTTGTACGGATACTTCTCGACCTTTCTGACAAACGCAACCACGTCGTCCGGGCCCTGAAAGATAATTGTCTTCTTGTTCATATCTATCTCTCCTTTTCAGGAACTATCTTACCATAAATTTCCAGATATGCAAGAAATATATTTTGAAGATATTGTGAACAGATCCGAAAAAGGAGCATGAAAATGCTCTAGGCACGCCGGTGCAGATACTTCTCCCGCGTGGCCAGTCCGCCCCGGATGTGGCGCTCGGATTTATTCACATCCAGCACCTTGCGGGCCTCCGCCGCCAGGGACGGATTGATCTGCAGAAGGCGGTCGGTAACGTCCTTATGTATCGTACTCTTACTCACCCCAAACTTCTTCGCCGTCTGCCGCACCGTAGCCTTGTGCTCGATGATATAATATGCGATCTCAACCGCCCGCTCCTCAATATAATCCTTCAAGAAAAAATCCCCCTGCATAGTTCGTTTTTACAATCTATGCAGGGGGAAGGGGAGTTATTCGAGGGTTAGATTCACAATCCCTAAAATCCCGCGTTCTCCATTTCATCCATCATAGCTCTCCTGCGATAATACTTCGCCCGCCAGTTCTCCGCGATCCCGGCCGCCTTTTCTTTCCCGCCGGGATACCCGCTGATTTTCTTAAGGTATTTCATCAGTTCCCTGTATCGTTTTCTGTCACTGACCCTTTCTGCTTCTCTGTGCAGATAAGAAATATAAAGATCTCGCACCTGCTCTGGGAATCTCTCTTTCAACACTTTTTCATATCTGTCCAGATTAAGGACAAAGCTCTCTCTCTTCAGGCACTCCAGCATGTGTTCATACATTCCTTCCGCCTCCATAAGCGGATAGCGGATTGCAAAGTTCCCTGGCTCCCGCAGGATCTGCGCCCGGTATTGCTCCCACTCTTTATCTGTACAGACCTTTTTTAATTTCCGAATATATGTCAACTCATGCTGTGGACACTTTAGAACATAGTATAAGAGTTCCTCTTTGTAAGCTTTCGTATCTGCCTGCTCTTCATAAATGGAGATCAGTTGCTCGCTATAGCCGGCAACCAGCCCCGGATACTCGCTGTCCAGTTCCTTGCTTTCCCGCAGGATCCGGATCGCCTCATCCAGGTTCCCACGGTCAAGATTCTCCTGGATCTCCAGTTTTCTCACCGCCGAAAATCGCCAGTGTTTCCTGCGGTATTCGTGTATTTCTTCCTCTGAGTAACCCAGCTGCTCCATAAGTTCCAGCCGTCGTATGAGATTATCCTCATAGCCGTAATGCTCGCTCCAGGTCCTTCCTCCATCCGTGGAGGGACCCTGCTTTTCAATTATTTCATCCAAATATTTCAGTTTTTTCTCCAACATTTCACGGTCACGGAACTCGCGCATTAGAAAATCTTCTATGTATTCCTCCAGATAATCCATGACATAATCACAGGACAGATGACTGGTAAACCAGGCAAACATTTCGCTTCTGACATCTTCGGGGCAATTCTTCAGTATGACTTCCCACCTCTCATAACATGCATTCGCGACCTGACAAATGCCGCCGTCAGAATCATCCATGTCTATATTCCCGATTATCTGGAACACATAATTGGTCAGTTCAAATGCCTGACGCCAGCAGCCTCGTTCGATCAGAACATCCACCTTGTCTCCCAGATAACATTCCATCGTATAAGTGAAATCCCAGGCATTCCGGTAATCTATAAATCCATTCCCGTTGCTGTATTCCCATACAAGCCGGTCTACTCCCTGCTTTAACCGGTTCATCTGCTTTTCATCGATTTCCACCGCATATCTGGTCAGAAGCATACTCCGGATTCCGCTGTCCTGCCCGGCAAGCTTTTTTACAAAGGCACGCAGTTCCCTCTCCGGAAGCTTTTCAATCAACTCCTCCAGTTCCTTTTCCTGTTGCTCCAGACAGGCATCCTCTGACAGGAGCCCCGACTCATCCTGTTCCTCAATCTCATACAGGACAGCCGCCATATGCTTACAGTGACTGCCGTCTTCCGCATAGGGACAGGAACAGTACATTTCATGGACTTCTCCCTCTTCAATTTCAATCTCTACCTCATAATCCTCTGTCCCTTCTACAATGGCCTGATATCCGTGTTCTGTTTTATGAAGCTCCTGAACTGCGCCATCATAGAAATACATTTCCCCGCGAGCAAGGATATGATCCTGAAATAAATCTCTCCAGTTATTCACACTCATCCCTCCTGGAAGATATTTTGGTCAAAGTATACCAAAATATCTTTTAAAAGCTAAAATGCTTCATCGTATCTTTTCCGCTACATAAATCCAACAATGATACTATGTCATCTTGACTTCCAATACTGACCGCGTTATAATAACATCCACAAAAGTTCAACCGTCTTTCACACCTGCAAGGTGTTTCCTGGCCGACGAGGCCGTCTAAGAAAGAATAATTTGACCGACGAGGTCACTCTGGTCAGCCAGAGCAGGGTACGGTTAGCGCCGTACTCTTTTTATTTCCAAATTCCCAAGGAGAAAATCTTATTGAAAGAATATCTTAAAGCACAGAACAAAATAAATGAGTCCGTCATTGAAAATGTGTTCAGTTCAGATGAACTTCACCGCTTTTCTATATCCGATTCCCGCTGGACCGAAAACAGAAAGAAAAAATTGCGTCAAAAACCTGTCAAAAAAGGGGAAATATACCAATTTGAATTCGGGAAAAATTATATCCCTGAAATGTCTTATGAACACCGGGGACTCGTAATTGGCGTCAAACAAAAACTGCTCTATGTGCTTCCACTATTTTCTTATAATCCTCTCAAGCACCTTGATGTCTATCACCCTGTAGACTATCCAGAATCTCATAGCGATCTGTTTCTTTTAAAAAGCAGCGAATTTTCCTTTATCTCCCACGACTCGCTTTTAAAACTGAATGATATACGAACAGTCAGTATTAATCGCATCCTCTATCAGCAGAGCGGACGCATCCCTCCAGATTCAGATACATACAAGAGGTGAGTGCTAATTTTTTAAATAATTTTTTTGGAAAACCTCAAAAAGCTTGATTTTACGGGCTTTTTCGGGCTTTCCAATTTTTTGATTTTTTCAAAAAATGGCTTACTACACCATTTTTACACCATTTCTACACCAATTTACGCGAAAACTACGAGCCATGCAGGGACGAAATCGGGGTGCCTTTTGAGAGCTTGCTCACATAAAGGCATCTCCGGTTTTGGACCTATAAGGCGACAGCCGCGACCGAATGAACGCAGTTCATGAGGTCCATGGCGAGCAGTTCTGTAATCATTCTTAAAGAAATCTGAGCCATCACATAATCTGCACCAAATCCATCTTTGCAATCTCTTTTTCAATCCTGGACCGGTCTGTAATATGGTTATAAACTTCCATGGTGACACTGATATTCGCATGTCCCATCACGTACTGAACGACCTTCATATCCAGATCTGTCTCTGCCATCCGGGTACAGGCCGTATGTCTGAGTATATGGGCGGAAATATGCGGCAGCTCTTCCGGCTTTCTCCTCTCCCGCTTTGCCCGCTCATTTTCTTCCTCATTATACGCCTTCACAATATCCCGGAGAATAAAGTTCACGGTAGTCGGCATCATTGGACGTCCGCTCCTGCTCATGAATACGAAATTCGAAAGCCCTTCGATCTTCACATCCCTTGGGATTCCCATCTGAAAATTCAGCCGTCTCTGGGTCTCAAAGGCTTTTGCCACCATTTTGCTCAAAGGTATCTCCCGGATCCCGGCTTCTGTCTTGGGCATGGTCACATGAAAATCACACCCGTCTCCATAGTTCTTATAGATCAGCTGATGATTCACGTATACGGTCCTGGTCTTCAGATCTACGTCCTTCCAGGTGAGTCCGATCAGTTCTCCACAGCGGAGCCCGGTTCCGATCATCACCTGCAAAAGCGGCAGATAGATATGGAACACCTCGCTGTTCTTTACATAGTTCAGCAGATTTTTCTGCTGGTCAAAGGACAGGGCGGTGCGTTTCTTTTCCGGTTCTCCATAATCTCCCAGCGTTCTCTTAGCCGGATTCTTCCGGATGATATCATCATCTACAGCCACCTCAAAGCTCGGTAAGATCATATTATGGAGAAACTTGATGGTACTGTGGGAATATTTCTGTTTGCTCAGCCGGGAATAAAACAGGCGTACATGAGATGGTCTTACCTGTACCACTTTCATCTGTCCGAGTTCATTCCTCACAAGACTGTTCCACATCCTTCTGTAATTGGCCTGTGTACTCTCCGCCAGCTTTCTGGTATCCATGTGGATCTCAAACAGGTCATTGAGAGTCATGTTCTTGCATTGAGTATCGGTCAGAATTCCTTCGCTCTGGTCTTTCTCAATCTCTTTTTCTTTTTTCCTGAGTTCAGCCAGATCCGGAGAATAAACGGCCAGGCGTCTGCCGGTCCGTTCATCTTTGTACCGGTACATATAGAGTCCATCCTTGCGCTGAGATTCCCCGGTCCTCAGATTTCTTCCTCTATTGTCTTTTCTTGCCACAAAACCATTCCTTTCTCTAATTTCCACACCTCCCTGTTGTGGGGAATGGTCTTGTCCTGTCTATGAAAAGTATAGCACAAAACCATCCCCACGCACATCCGTGTTCCTTTATTCCGCTATTGCTTCCAGATATTTCTCCACCTTCTGTACGGAGTACAACACCCAGCGGCCGATGGTGATCCGGGCTCCCGCATCTTCCGCAATCTTCCTTGCAGTCATCTGTCCGCAGGAAAGCATAGCGGCCAGACCTTCAATATCCACTGCCAGACGGCAGCTGCTCTCTCTTTCTTTTGTCTGTCTCATTTACCTCATCTCCTCCTTTACTCTTTTCTGCATCCGCCCCAGCTTTTCCTGAGCCGTACGTTTCCGGAAACTCTCCCCTTTAAACTGAACCGGCACGCACATCTCCAGCAGCCGGTCATAAATCCTGGCATGCGCTGTATCCTGCGGATTCTTTAACTCCTGCAGTGTCAGATTGGTCGTCGCGATCAGGGGCTTCCCGCTCCGATATCTTCCGTCAATCACTGCATAGATCTGTTCCAGTCCGTACTCTGTCCCCCGCTCCATTCCAAAATCATCCAGAATCAGCAGCGGAACTCTGCACAGATTTTTTATGTATGTGTTCTTCTCTAAAAAATTAGCAGACAGATCATTCAGCACTTCCGCAAAATTGTTCATACGCACTTCTATCTCCTGTTCCAACAGTGCATTGGCAATACAGCCCGCCAGAAAACTTTTCCCGGTTCCCACTGCTCCCCAGAAAAGATAGCCTGTATTTTCCGCCTTCATTGTTTCCCAGTCTTTCACATACAACTTTGCAAGCACGGTATTTTCGGAAAGCCCTTTATCATTCTCAAATGTCCATTCCTGCATGGATCTATCCGAGAAACAATGTTCCTTCAATTCTCTGACTACAGCTTCATGGCGCTGCTGTTCCCGGTACTGTTCCTCCTCTTTTCTCTTTTGTCTCCGACACTCACATTCACGCGGATGTTTTTTTATTCCCAAAACCACGACTTTCTCCTGATCGAAATAAGCCTCCTTCGGTTCATGGCATTTCCCGCAATACAGAAGCCCGTCTTCTCCGATATAATCCTCTCCGTTTCTTTCTCCCTGCTGAATCATGTTCTTTACTGTTTCTTCTACCATCTTGTTCATAGACTGTCCTCCTCACTGCAGGTATAATCCGGAATGTTTTTTACCGGGGCTGACCGTTCTGCCCATCTTCTCAAGGTAACAGCATGATCAGCATATTGCTTTCCACTGGAACGCATATAACTGGACAGTTCCTCGATCAGCCTGTCTAATTCCCGGATCTCCTGTTTCAATTCTCCATATTCTGTTTCGGAGAGAAACACATTGTGATATTCGCCATAGGCAGAGCGTGCTTCTCTCTCTTTATTTGTTTGACTATATATCAAGTAACTATTATTTAAGTAATTAGGGGATACTTTTCTTTCCATCACAGGGACAGGTTTCTTTCCCTCATAAGTATCATTTTCTTTCCCTTTGAGGGACACTTTTCTATCCTTCACAGGGAAACTTTTCTTTCCCTCTGCCGGGATTCTGACATACAGCAGATTCGGTTTTGAAAATCCCTGTTTTTTTCTCACCATAAGTCCGGCTTCTTCCAGTTCATTCAATGCCTTTTTTACAGTCATGTGACTCTTTCTAAGATCATCAGCCAGATAAGCAATGGGATAAACCACAAAAATGTGGCCTTCCTCATCCTTCCACCCTGTCTTCCTGGAAAGACTCGCCCGATCCAGCAACAGAGCATACAGGACCTTGGCTGTCTGAGTCAGATCCATCCCCAGCAGAAACCGTGGGTAAGGAAGATATACCGGAATCTGGATCTGATCCGTCATGTATACCATCTGATCTTTATTCTTCACATCCATCCTTTTGTTTCTGTCTGATCTTCCGCCGACGGCTTCGCTTGGATTCATAGCAGGGGCAACAGACAATCACAGTCCGGAAACTCTGCTTGCAGTCTCCAACACATTTCCGGCAGGTGTCATTGTGGGCAACCCGCCCTCTTTCATTGAGAAAAAAAGCCAATTCCTGTTTTCTTTTCTTGCTCATTCTCGGCACAGACATTCCTCCTTCCTGCCATCCTGCCAGTACCTGGTACAGGACAGCGAAATATGGTCGCGTTTCGGTATCATTTTTTACATTTTTTGCCCTTTACGACAGGCTTTTTTGACCTTAAATATATTTGCCTGGGGTTTATCCTATCTGACGGCAGAAAACGCTGTTTGGTCGTGTTTCGGTATCATTTTGGAACAATTCATCTGGACTACTTTAACCGCCCCGGTAATCCCGTTCAAAATCTCCTGCCATCTTCAACACTTCTTCCCTGAGTGCGAACAATTCCGCAATGCAGTGACGGATTTCATCTTCCATAGCCAGCGAACGTTCCCCGCCCGTATTGAAGTACCGTGCGATCTGATTCAGGTTCACACCGATCTTTCCATACTCGCCTACCAACCTTCGGAGTTCTTCCATATCGGCGACCACTTCTACCCGATGCACGATTTCCTTTTCCACCAGAAGTTTCCGCAGGCATTCGGATCTGGACACCCCCAGGATCTCTGCTTTCCTGTCCAGAAGTTCCAATTCAATATCCGACAGCCGGACTCCGACAAAATGCGGATGGTTCAGTTCCCGTTCTAATCTCTTTTTTCTCATGGTTCCTCCTTTCTTCTCTTTTCTGTTACTTCAGTAACATCACAAATGGGAGAACCGACAGTCCTGCCGGAATCTACCTTTTGTGCTGCGTCTCACTTTCCAGTGGACGCCAATATCTGCCAAATCGGCAGATCATCGAGGGTATGGGGAATCGAAATCCCAAGCAAGAGCCCTACACAGGAAAACACGATAGTGTATTACGGGGTGGATCTTGCTCTGGGAAAATCCCCATCAAGAGCTCAACCTGTAAGTTAGTGGACTGCCAGGAATGGCATAACCGCTTAACACGGGTGGATCTTGCTCTATAATATCTACCCCCTCACTTAACGTAACCGGGAGCGGCTATTATACAACGGCAAAAAGAAATCATTTCATTCTTATCAACCAGATCCGCTCTTGTCTTTTTTATTCTTTAAAGATCCCCTCACTTAACCCAATCGTCAGAGGCAGAAATACAAGGAGATTCGAAAAATCTTTTAATTTTCTGCTTCAAAAAATATTTCCCCTCACTTATAGAAAGGAAATTCGAGGATTATACAGTGTTTTGAGACAAAGTTTTTGATAAAGTGCATAAAAAAACATCCCGCCTTTTTTGACCGGATGCCAATTTTTAATTCATAGATTTCTGTTATAAAAAATAGCCACCAGATTTTCCGGCAGCTATTCGCTTATTAAATCATCACCATATTCTTTTTTTATCCTTTCGCACAATCGATTCCAGCTCTCTTCCTCCTCTTCTGGAGTTCTCTCTGGCAACACTACATCCTTTATATCATCCTCGATAGCTTTTACGTATTTATCTGATAATTCCGGATACTCATCCAACAACCTTTCGAAAAGTTTATAAATTCCCAATTCCGTACACTTAACCAGACATGAAGAAAAAAGTTCCATTGTCATCGGCTTTTGCTTATCGATTGCCGCCAGCTCATCTTCGGAAAACTCGAATGTTAAGATAAGGAATTCTTCAAAATTATGTTTTTCATTGTTGGATAGCTCATCATATTTTTTCATCCCTGCTCTCCTTTCATATGCCTCTATTATAGATACATTTTTCAGTATAGTAAACTATTATTTTTCCCATGATAATGATTATATTACAAACTGGGAAGTGAGCAGAAATGATAAGCTATTCTCCATTATGGGAGACCATGAAGAAACGGGATATCTCCACCTATACACTGATTCATAAGTATGGTATCAATCCCCGGACAATCAATAATTTAAAACATAATAAGTCCATTACTATGTTTACACTGGAAAGACTTTGTGAAATTTTGAATTGCAAACCTAATGATATTATCAGATTTGAGAAAGAATAAAAGCTACTGGGACATTGCCATCCAGTAGCTTTTATTTATCAAAACGAAAAAGAAAAATGTTTTAATCCATCTCGCCAAGCTAAATCTATAAATTTATTTGTCATAGAGATTTTATTGGACATGATTTTACTTAATACAAATTATTTCTATCGCCTTAGCTATTACATCTATTCTTCACTATTGTTTACAACCCAAATCTTTTTGAGGGGAATCAATTCTTTGATTTCATCATCCATTTGGTCATAATATCTCAAAAACTCCTCGATAATTTCTTTATGAGTCCAAAGGCGTATCTCAAAAAATTGTTTGGCTATTTCGTTGATGACCGAAGATTTAAACCCGCTCCACGACACCAACAAACCATAGTCGGCATTGAAGTTTTTCATCACGCCGCCCAGTTGATCCAGTACTATCCGATCCACAGGCACATCCGTAGACTTAACCTGGACACAGATTTTAGGACTACCAAAGCCAAGTGTACCAGCAGAAGCCAGAATATCCACACCTTTATCCGGCCCAGCCGGACTAACGTATGTAGTGAACCCTTTTGCCCGGAGAATTGCATCTACAATTCTTGCTAAACCATGCCCTTTGGTCTTTTGGATTATCAGATTTGTAATAACCCCTAAAGCTTCATTTTCAATGTCGCGGACTTCTTCATCATTCTGTAACTCATGAAGAGTGATTTTGGGTACTTTCTTTCCCTGCTTATGTGCACTAATGACCGCTTTAATGCGATCTTCCTGTTTGATGCGACAAATCGTCATAAAGGCACCAAAAGAATATAGGATATCCTGATCAAAAGCCGTGCGAGGAATGTCACAGGCAAACCAATCTACTTGATGTGCGTGATAGTAGGGATTGTTATTGTTGGGCAAGAATTCATAATCACCTGTGATCTTGCCAAAATGAATTACCGGCTTGATCTTGCTTGGTAAAACCACAATTTCTCCCTTCTTCATCTCATGAGCGAATGGCCATACCTGACTTGCCCAGTTCATTGCTGTTTTGACCTTTACATCTACGTTGTTGTCCACGAAATACTGTTGCAAATCTTGCTTAGTGTGGAACTGCATGATTGATTCAGCTAAATTGTCCCAAGTACAGTATACTCTACTGTCCTCAAGAAATTTGTTCTCAAACTCGCCGTATCGTCCGGCACGACATAACCACATCGACATTATTTTCCCTCCCTATAGCTCACAGCCAAAATGTTGCACTGCGATCCAAAATAGTTTTACGTTCTTTCCAATCAGGCATTAACATAGCCAAGAAACCATAAAAATGCTTTGAATGATTTGGATGAATAAAATGACAGAACTCATGCATCACCACATATTCGATACAGTTTCGTGGTGCTTCCAATAAACGTTTATTCAATGTAATAACCCCTTTTTTTGCCAAGCAAGATCCCCACCGCGTTTCCATATCCCGAATTTTCAAGGTTGGCATGGACACTCCATATTTTTGAAATATCGGGTAGATTTCTAAAATAATCTCGCCGAAAATAGCTCGACACTGCTCATCCAAGTAACGTGTCACCATCCTTTTCTTTTTTTCATAATCATCCGGGTTTTTCACGCAGAGGTACAGATAAATCCCATTAGATGAAATTGTTTCTTGTACATTTCTCTCCACTTTCAGTCGAACTCCTCTTCCCAACAGATAGAACGTCTCTCCACTGACATATTGCTTGGGCTGAGGAGCATACTGCGCCATCTCGCGAAACTTTCTTTGTGACGACCAAATATAATTTCCTTTGCTCGCCACAAAATCATCAACCTTTTCGGCTGGGATATCTGAATTTGCTGAAACATAAACCGTGCAATCTTTATGAACCCGCAGATTAAGATTTTTCACCATCTTCCGCTCCAGCATGTAGTGAATTTCGTTATTTTCATATAAAACAGTTCTTTCTTGGACCATTGATGTCAAAACCTCCTAAGCGCCACTGTTTTGACATTTTCAATGATCTTATCAATGGTGTCAAAAGACAGTTTTAATCCTCGTTCTTTTTCGTAATTATAAAAAAGGTCATCAATGTCCTGCGAGATTCGGTCATGGATTGTTTTATTGTTACTCCAGTCCACCTGACTATGGTTAACCACAATTTTTGTAATCTCTTCCGCAATCTCCGCTGCAAAACCAGGAGATACCTCTGCTTCTTTCGTTTCATCAAATACTGCTGACAGAACACCGTAAAATGCCTGTGCATGGATGTTATTTTTAATAGATTCCGGGTAAGTCACGGTGCTCTTTCCGATGTGATAATCTTCCATAATGGTACGCATCTTCGCCAGATATTCTGCCTCGGAGATCACTTTTTCCTTGTACTGATCCAACGCTTCTTTGATCCGTTTGGAGAAGCTATCATAATAGGCTGGGTTTTCCTGATATTTTTCACTGATACTGCGGGTTAACTTACTGGTAATAGCATCCGCCTTTGCCCGAAGAGATCCCAACTCCTCTAATTCATGCACAAAATCATCTTTGTTTAAAATATCGATGGGACTAGTGATCTGCTTTAGGCCAGCCACCGAAAGGTGCGTATCCAGGAGATTTTGCATTAGCGGCTCATATTCTCGGTTGTCAATTGCATCGCAGTAACGGATTTTCACACTGCGGCGCACCTTGGAAAAAAATATAAATGTATTTTGGTATTGCTTCAATTCATCTTTCGGAAAGGCTGCATACGCCTGTTCTGCATTCAATACCACATTCAATGCCTTGCCGTAAGCACAAAGACGATTATAAAAGTTCTCCCGTTTCTTATCATCAACAAGATGCACTTCTACTTCTTCGATATCATGGGGATTTTTCAGATCATCAAACAGCTCCGTTAGCTGGGTATAGGCTTCTCTCAAGCCAGCCACAGATGACATAACATCCACCACAACACCCTTCAAATCGCCGCCATCGAAATTTTCGAGCCCAGCACCACTATATAAATCCATTGCGGTATCCAGTTTTTCAATCAATCCACGGTAGTCTACAATTAGACCGTAGTCCTTACCTTCATACAAACGGTTGGTACGAGCAATAGCCTGAAGCAAACCATGCTCCTTTAATTCCTTATCGATGTAGAGCACCTGACAGATGGGGGCATCAAAGCCAGTGAGCAGCTTGCTACACACAATGAGAATATCGATGTCGCCTACGCAGAACTGATTCTTCATGGACTCTTCATAGGCATCCGCGTCGCCGTAGCGGTTCATCATCTTATTCCAGTAGGCAATAACCTTATCGTCAGCAACTTCGTCCACATCGTCTACACCCTCCCGAAGATCGGGTGGCGAGATCACCACAGCGCAATTCAGATCTCCAAACTGTTCAAAACACTCCAAATACCGTATCGCATCCCGTTTATAATTGGTGGCCAACATAGCCTTAAAGCCGGTATCTTTATACCCTTCAATAAAGTGTTCGTTGATATCCAGTGCAATCCGCTTAATACGGGCATCAGTGGAGGTCAATCGACGGATGCTACTCCATTTCCGGGAAAGGTCATCCCGCTGAGTTTCCGTGAGACGTTTGGTAGTCTGCTTGAACCAAAGGTCAATATTGTCCTTGTCCACATTCTGCTCCACAAAACGACCTTCGTAAATGAGTGGCACGATAGCCCCATCCTCCACGCCATCCTTGATGGTATATTTGTGGATCAGTTTACCGAACTTCGCCATAGTATTTTTCTCTTTTTTCATCAAAGGTGTCCCGGTAAAGCCGATGTAGCAGGCATTTGGAAATACCGCCCTCATTTTGGTAGCAAGCAGTCCATAGTTGGAGCGGTGACTCTCGTCCACCAGCAGAAATACATCCCGCATAAAGTTTTTGTGCTCCATTTTCTCGGCGGTGTTGAACTTGTTGATGATGGTAGTAACCACATCCGCCTTGCCGCTGCCCAGTAGCTCTACCAGATTTCGCCCGCTGGTGGCCCGAGCCGGATTTAAGCGAGTATGGGCAAAGGTGGCAGCAATCTGACGGTCCAGTTCCTTGCGGTCTGTGACAACAACCACTTTCGGATTGCAGTTGGACAATTCCATTAAGATATATTTCGCCAGCATGACCATGGTCAAGCTCTTGCCGCTACCCTGAGTGTGCCAAATAACACCACTTTGACGATTACCTTTTTCATTCGTCTGCTGAATGGTCTTGATAATCTCTTTTATGGCAAAATACTGCTGATACCGGCAGATTTTCTTTACATTGGCATCAAAGAGCACAAAGTACCGAATCAGCTCCATTACTCGTTCTTTGCTGAACAGAGAAATCAGATTCCGATCCTGCTCGGTGGGAGAGCGGTCGGTCACATAATGTGCCAGTGCCTCTTCTAAAAAAGCGGTGTTTTGCTCTTTCCACACATTCCAGAATTTCTTGGGTGTCCCAGTAGTGCCATACTTTACACCATTCTTGTTGGTTGCCATCACGATTTGAGCAAACTTGTACAGCTGTGGAATGTATTCTTTCTGTTGGTTGCGGATGTTCTGTTCCACAGCCTGCTCAACGCTAATCTGGGGCACTTTGCATTCAATGACAGCAAAAGGAATACCATTGATGAACAGCACGATATCCGGTCGAGCGTTGTGGAACTTGTCTCGACTATCTACCGCAAATTCCTCGGTAACATGGAACAAGTTGTTTTCCGGGTGTTCCCAATCAATATATTTCAAATTAAAGCTAAGTGTTTTTCCCTCACCCACAGTCTCTGGATAACTTTTACCAAGCAAAAGAGCGTCATAAATTCTTTCACTAGTACGCACTAAACCATCGGTTAAAGGCTCATCCAGGTCTTCCATAGCACGTTCAATATTAGCAGCAGAAAACTCATTTTCCGCACCAGCAAAAGCATAACGGTTGAGCCGACGCAACTGCCCCCGGAGAATATCTCTGAGTAGCACATGGTACCGACTGCCTCTCTGCACCTCGCAGTCCTCCGGTGTAATATAGGTATAACCCATGGACCGTAGCAGATCAATAGCCGGCTGCTGACTGATATTCTTTTCTAAGTACAAAGATTTATCCATGGTGACCTCCTTTCGGAAATATCAATAAAAACAGGAATAGCGGGACGGGAAATCCCGCCTCGCTCTACTGTCTCTGGATTTACTTTTCTTTGCGGACTCCCTTAAAAGGAGTTCCATTCTTTTTTACACCCACAAAGCGGCCAGTCCCACTATTTCTCTTTACCCATTGTTTTGTAACTGGATTAAAAGCCTGGGATCGATCTTTTACTGCACCATTTCTATGTCCATCACCACTTGGGAAATTAGTTGCCATACGTTTTCACCTCTCTTTACTCCCATGTATACATAGCAAAATAGGCAATTATCGTTTCACAAATTTCCTCTGGAGATTTACCAACGTCAATAATTCCCTTTAAATCAGACTTCATTTTTTCAGAATAGTTCTGTCCGCTATCAACAACTTTCTTCAGTAACTCTTTACAAGCGTGTTCCTGTATTTCTTTTTCTGTCATGTTTTCACCCTCACAATCCCCGTCAATAAAAGCTGCATCAAGGCCTTTTTCTTTTGTTTTTCTTGCTCGATCTCCTGTTGTAGTAGTTTGATTTCCCTATCAGCAGTAGAAAGAACTTTAGCGATGGCATTTTGTTCTTCGATTCCAGGAATATCTATTGTTAAACAACTATATTTGGATATCCAGTGTCTTTCGTGACCGCCTACATGAAACTTAATTAACTGCATCGCTTCATATGCAAAAATTATGTTAAATCCATCCTTAATAGTCAAAATCTTCATTGCGGATGATTTTACTTTAAATGGGAAGTCTACATATTTTGTTGCCGTTGTAAAATCGTCAAATATTACAACTGGAACGTCACTAAAAATACCTTCTGCTTCATTTGTATAACCAAGAATAAATGTTTTTCCAGCAGTTAATACTGGCGTTTTATATGAAGCATCATAATCAGTTGTTTTAACCAAATAAGCTGTTGGCTGTATGTAATCAAAAATCCTCTCTAACTCTACCGTTTCCCAAGCTTTGCTAAATCCGGGCAAACGTTTTTTACCCGTCAATAGTTGTTGCATGAGATATTTTTTTTGTTTCTGTTTTTCAGCAAGATATTTTTCTTTTAGTTCAATAACCTTATCCTGAGTAGTAAGTATGATGGTTATTTTCTGTTGTTCTGCAATAGGAGGGAGTATACAACTAATTGGAATAAATGAATCCCAGTATAGTCGTTTTCGAAAGTCCGTCACACCATAAGACTGCCGGTTGATTTGATTTATTATCTGAGAAGTTCTTGTATAATAGTCCATAAACAATGGATAAACCTTTTCATTTGGTTTTGCAACAATGTAGGCTGGACTTACCATTCCTTCACTTCTAACAGTCCCTATAGCACCTTGCCAAGCTCGCATCATATTAAAGACGAGATCTCCAGATATTACTTTCTTATATTGAGATTTATCCTTGATCCGTTTTACTTTTTTAGGCTGTTCTGTATCTTCTATTTCGCCATCCGATACCCCCGAGTGAATGGAAACCGTTAGAAGCGGCAGAGTTTCGTTTCCCGGCTCTTTCCTTTCGGTATAAATATCACCAAATGTGTATCGGTTCCAATCAGCAGGAACAATCCCTAATACTGTTTTAATATATGCATCCGGCACTTCCTTCCGACATATTTGCTTAATTCGATGTTTAATTTCTGGTGTCATTTTCATCATCCATTCTGCATAAGTTCTACTATTTTCCCGGCGTATTTCCTGCACGATAAGAAATAGATTCCGGATATAACAGCCCAAATAATTACCAAAGACCACTTAGATAAAAACGCTGACAAAATCATCAGAGATAGGAAAAGGACGATTCCAGTGCGAGATAAAGCATATTCTCTCGATAATGTACTCATAATAGAATATTCCTTTTTCTTTTGGTTAAACAAAGTGTAGTCATCATTAAACGGTATCAATTTTGTAAATTTCATAAAAGGTTCTAGTATAACCGATCCGGTACGGTTAATAATCAGCCCAACCTCATAAGCCGCAGAAAATATACAAACAGTAACTACAACTTCAGGCCCTGTCCCAAGGTTTTTGATTATGTCGCTATTTAATACTGCCTCTACAGTATCTGGAAAGATTATCGCACATCCTCCGATAAAAACCAAACCAGTCAAAAACATATTTAAAATATTATAAAACGGGATTTTTGTTTCCATTACTCTGCTCCTTTTGGCTTAAATGAACCAAGATAGTTTCCTAATTTACTATTTTGAACCCCTTCATCATTGAGGAACGAAGTATCATATTTATAGTCGTCATCAGAAACATACACATGAACTTTATCTTCTCCACATTCAAACACAATATTACCAGCACTATTTTGTGTAATTGTGTTATATCCACGGTAATAGTCCAGATCCTTAGAAGGTGCTTCACCAATTACAACAATGTGGGGGGCAAGTTTTTTCAGTACCTCGGCTAACACTTTACCGGATTTGCGTCCATGATGCGGAGCAAACAATATATCCACATCCGTCCACTTTACTTGATCTTTTATTTTTTCGAGATAATCATCTTCCATATCACCCATCCACATTACTTTAATATTTCGATTTAATTCATAAGTAAAAATAGGAGATAAATTATTATATGCCTTTCCTTCTTCCGCTAGTTTTTGAGCCTCAATAAAATTATTGTCTGAAGTATCTGGCCACAAAAAGTTAATTCCGGATGAACCATAATTTTTACCATCATTTTTATCATTATCATTCATCCATTTTCTTGTGCAGTCTTTATACACAAAGTAATGTTTTTCCTTATTATCCCTTAATTTACAATAGTGCTCAAAACTTTCACTGGGATCAGGTTTGGTTGCCTTATTATCGACGCAATAAAAATTTAAGATATTTATTTTTTCATCAAGATATGGCAACCCACAAATATGATCTTCATCTGGATGAGTAGAAATAAATCTGGTAATATCTTTATTCTTACTTTCCCGAATAATTTCTTGAACAATTTCCTCTCTGTTATCTGACACTATACAACAATCTATTATTGTAAAGTTACTAGATCCATGTTTAATATAAAACATATCACCAGGTTGACCATTTTCATCCCTAACTGCAAATGATTTAATGATAATAGACATATTTTATCCTCCTTTATAGGTTAAGTTCCATCAAATATGTTTTCATTTGTTTCTGCACCTGTGCCAATTCCGTTTCAATATTAACAATATTCTGCTGTACTTCATCGATGTCAACCAGCTTTTCTTCCTCAAAAGTATCGACATACCTGGGAATATTAAGATTGAAATTGTTCTGCTTAATCTCATCATAGGAAGCTACATAACTGTATTTATCCTTATTTTTCCTAGTTTTATAGGCCATAACAATATGAGCAATATCGACATCTCGCAAGATATTCTGATTCTTTTCTTTCTCAAAATTTCCCTCTCCAGAAGCATCAATAAACAACACATCCCGATAGGAACGATTCTTTTTGAACACCAAAATACAGGCTGGGATACCGGTACCATAAAACAAGTTAGCCGGAAGGCCAATAACTGCATCCAGCAAGTTCATCTCCACCAACTGACGACGGATTTTCCCCTCACTTGCACCACGGAATAGGACACCATGTGGAAGTATCACCGCCATTCGCCCATTTTCTGACTCCAAACTGGAAAGCATATGTAAAACAAAGGCGTAGTCTCCTTTAGAAGCAGGAGGCACTCCCCAGTCAAACCGATGATATTGATCCAATTCAGCCGACATTTTCTTCTTTCCCTTGCTATCTGTTTCCGCCTCCGAAAGAAAACCGCTGTCCCACTTGTCCAGACTGAAAGGAGGATTTGCCACTACAACCTGAAATTTCATCAAACCATCATTTTCAATATTTTGTGGATTAGAAAGAGTATCTCCTTGCCAAATACAAGCATCATCAACGCCATGTAAAAACATATTCATAGTGCAAAGAGCCCAAGTTTGTGCATTCAGTTCCTGACCATAAATCGCCACCTTACCACTAGGTACCTTTTTATATGCTTTCAGTAACAAACCACCACTACCACACGTTGGATCATAAATACGATCATTTTCCTTGGGCTGTATCAACGAGGCTACCAATTCAGAAACCTGACTGGGGGTGAAAAATTCCCCTCCCTTTTTTCCTGCGTCAGAAGCAAACATAGCAATCATATATTCATACGCATCTCCAATAATATCAGCAGAGCCTAACTGACTAGGCCGCAAATCAAGATCGTTAAAATCTTCCAACAAATTTCTTAAAGTTGCATTTTTCTCTTTAGGCTCGCCAAAATCTACTTGGGAATTAAAATCAATAGCACGAAACACATTACGCAATTTTCCACTGTTTCGTTCCTCAATATGATTTAGTGCCACATTAATTTTCTGACCAATTTCTGAATCATTTCGATTATCATAAAGGTAGTCAAATGTAGATTGTTCATCCATTGCGAATCGCTCCCGGCTCATAGCACGTTCTACACGATTCATGTCACCATCGTACTTCTTGATATACCCTTCGCACTTCTCTTTGGAAACATCACTTAAATATTTCACAAATAACATGGAAAGAATATAATCTTTATATCGAGAACTATCAATTTTGCCGCGGAAACTATCACAAGCTTTCCACAGAACTTGTTCAATATCTTTTCTAGTTGTCATTTTCATACCCCTTTCTTTGCTCTTTCATATGCTTGATCCAACAGACAAGAATAAAACTTTTCTTTTTCATATGCCAAATCTTTAAGCAACTGCCTTTCTTTTTTTGCCATTAAATTTAACTGGGCAATTTTATATTGCTGTTCAATAGGAAGAACCACCAGTTCAAAATCCAAAAGGAACTTTGCTTTGACGGCTCCAAGCATATTACTAGTTGCATTTTCATAAATTTTCCGCTTTGTTTTTTGTGTGTTCAATAGCCAGAAAAGGTATTCCGGCAACAAACGATCATCTTCAACTCGAATTACTACAAAGTTTGAAGAAATCACCATTCCCGATGTGGTTGCATCTATCAAAACCGCAGTATATGGTGCAGTGAGTCGAACAATAATATCTCCTTTTTGAGAAAGATATTCTTCCTTTAACAACTCCTTTGCCTCAAATATATCAGCTTCGCTTAATTCAATTTTACCTTCATGTCGAATACATCGAAAATTTATCAAGGGATAACGATGACCTACTGGCTTCTTAGACTGCTTTCTCGATAAAACCAGCCCGCTACGTATATTTGCAAGGTTATTTAATTTCACCTTTTCACCTCTTTTGTCATGTTGCATAAATAACAATTGATTTGTAAGACCCTTTTTTAATCAATTTCATTATATATAGTATAACTACTTATGTCAATGAAAAATGTCATGTTGATAAAATAACATTTTTACATATGCTTTTTCCCTCATTACAATTATTTTAATTTCATCATACCATCTTTTTCCAACCGCATTAATACATCCTTAGACTGCCTAAGCGGAACGGAAACCCCATTTTTATCGGCACAAATATCATTCATACCTGTTATTCAGTTTCTCTCATATTGATACCGTTCATCTCCAAACGGTATGTATAGTGTTTGTAGGTAATGCGTGTGAAACAGGCGACTTCGTAAGTGTTATCTGCAAATATTTGAAACCATGCACTAACAGGAAATTTGGAAATTACAACTTTAGATTTTTGCCCAGCCCGATTATCCAGTACTTCAAATAGCTCTCGGCATTTATCGAGATCCAAATCTATCAGACCAAAGTCATCTATGACAAGCAAATCCAGTTTGGTGAGTTTGTTCAGATAGTCCAGATTCGTTGCTTTATATGTGCCTGTCCAAATTTCCCAAGAGATAGAGATATTCTTCACGCTTAACTGATTACATATTAAATAATTTCAGAATATGCTCAAAGCCGCTCTACATTACGTTTATTCCTCGCTTATGTTTTCGTATTATAATTTAATTTGTTTTTTTATTTTATTCATTCCATCATTACAAACAATCTGAAAATACGCTCTTTTAATATCTTCATAGGCATTAAGTAATTCTTTTCTAAATCTGTGTTCCTTAACAGCTTCTTGCGCTTTATCCAAAGTCACATTAAACTGTTCTGAATATTCGTGCATCTTTTTCAAACAGATTTGATATTGATACATTTTGACAAGTAATTGCCCATACCCAGAAATAAAACTGCTAATATCTTCCACTTTGTTCCCCGCAAAAACTAGTTCTGTCTCAACTGAAAGCCTTTCTAACTCTTCGCATTTAACTAAAAATTTCTTATGCACTGATTCTTTCAGAGGAGTTATAATAGCTTCCCCTACTTCCTCCAAGTATGTATTATTTGTAAGCCATAAAAACTCTGACTCTACCGCAAATAGCGGCTCATCTTTACGATTAATTTCAAGTAATTTTCTATTGTTTTCATACAGCTTAATTAAACCTTCTATTTTGAGATAACATTCTAATCGTTTGTCAAAAAGACTTTGCTTATTGCTCAATCGAATTTGTATAAAAGTTAATACGAGTGCAATAATTGCCGCCAATCCAGTTATTATAGAAAACAAAATATTCCAATCTATAAACATGTTTCTTCACCTGCAATAAATAAACATTTATCATTCCTTTACTTTTATAATCGATTACTCAATATTATTCTTATGCCCTCAAATTGTGCCATTAGGTATCTACTAAATTTCCTTGTTACCAAGTATATTTACATTTCTTGTCATAAACTTCAAATAGCGAATGTTCATATATTACAATGTCTACATTTTTTTCATAAAATACAAAATATCTATTTTAATAATTCATATATAATTTGTTTGAGGATCGTCCACATTATCATTGCATTTTCATGAGTAATGTTTTGATTAGTTCGAATTTCTTTTGCTGGATGTACAACATTACGGTAATCTCTCACATAATGACTCAGATGAAAATTATTTTTACATATTATCTTCTCTTTATCTGCCACATATAGAAGTTCATTAAGGTTCATATCAATAATTGGATATTTTTTCGCATTTTTCTTCATACTCATATCACTTATATCGTAATTTTTTTTACCAATTTCAACTATTTTGGCCAAAAGCAAAGCTTCAATTATACTCCCACACATAATTGTAGCCGCTTTATCTTGTCTAACAGCAATTGATATAGCACATTCCTCTAAATCACGTAACAAAACAGCTTTTAGCTGACCATCGGAAATTCTAGTAATATATTCTCTCAATTCATCCGTATATCCGATTTCTTCTAAATATTCCAATGTAACATTTTTTGTAATATTTCTAATAGTAAGTTGTTTTTGTGCCCTAACTTCAGCTTCCTTAACTATTACTTTTTGTTTTACACGTTGCAAATTTTTTTTATATTTTTCTTCTGTTGGGTTTATCTTACAAGCTTTTTCAAAAAATATGCTAGCTTTTTCCAAATCATCATCATTTTCAAGCAAAATCCCCAAATTATTTAATGCAGAACTATTGTTTGGTTCTTTTTCTATAATCTTTTCATATAACTTTAACGCACGTATCTTCCCCTCTTCAGCATATGAATATGCACTTTCAAAAGCGCATGTACAATTGAAGATTTCATCATCTGTAAAAAAATCTGCCAATTGGCTTATCAACGGATAATTTGTATCTTGATATAACCTCTCAATTATTTCTTTCAATGCACATTTCGCAAATTTTTTTGTATCAAAATCCTCTAAGGTTTCTATTGTCGTAATTAAATTTTGAACAACCAAACTTAATTCGTCTGCTGATATATTATTTGTTATATTAAAATAATAAACATCGTATTGTTCAGGATCTTCATAATTTATCAAAAAGCTAATAAAAATTTGATTCGCCTGAACATAATTATTGAAATGACAATACATATTAAATAGTGCCGCCGCAACGTATCTGTTAAATTCTTTTTTTATAATATTTTCTAGCGATTTCAAGTCAGATTTTTTATATCTATAAATATCATAAATTTCCGATGGATAGTAAAGATATAATGCATATAACGCCTTAGCTCTAGTTTTTCTTATTCTATCTGCTGAAAAAGTCTTACTTATTGTACTAAAAATCACTTTGTATTCATGCGAAAAATCAATAAATATAAAATGCCATGGTCCATCATTTAAATCATAAATTACATTGTTTAGCGGTATTTTATCAAAATATAATTTTGCTTTATCTATTTCTCCATTTTTGATTAAAGCAAATATTAAACCTAAATATGGGGAATATGCCAGTTTATTATCGATGTCTTTTTCAATTATATTTTGAAAAATCCGTATAGCTTCTGTATAATTTCCCTCAATACCAAACAAAAAAGAATATGCCGTTAATAAATTTAAATACATCTCCTCATAATCACTTATTTGTTCACCCATTTGAATCTTAACAACAAATTGATTTACATATTGCCAATTTCCAATCTTAACTAATTCTTCCACCACATCTTTAAGCAAATCACTATCCGTCAACTCAGCATTTCCTATCTTTTCAATCACCTCCATTTTGTTTTTTGTAAATCGTAATAGAGAACGATAAATATTCACATTTTTAGGATACTGTGCTATGCCTCTTTTTAAATAATTAATTGCAACATTTTTATCTTCAACTAAATCAGCATATAAGACATATGCATGCGGTATAGGGTATGGACTAGTAATATTTTCAATCAAATATCTTTTTGCTCGAATTTCATTTCGATTTTTATTTTCTTGACAGGAATATATGTAACCCAAAAGATATTTCGCTTTGGTAATAGTTTGCTCATCGCCATTAAGTAATGACTCAAGTAAGGCAACAGCATATTCAAATTCTTTGCTGTTTATTTTTTCTATAATCTCATCAAACAATGTAAACTTATTCCCTTCATTTATTCTTAATGCAATTATTTTATTATATATATTTTACTAGTACCCACATGAGCCGTCAATGTACATTAAATGTCTCAAATCGCCTTTTATACTCAATAGTTCCACCTTGTTTTACTACACCATTTTCGTAAAAATGACGATTTTTGATGCCTCCAGACAAAAGTAAGAACCCGAAAAATCCTTGTAAAATAAGGCTTTACGGGCTCTGACACCACAGGACAAAATCACCCCAAACGACCCAAAAGGTAAATGCTTATGGCAGATTATAAAACTGCAAGAATTCCAAAGCAACCAGAAACAGATACCGAGCCTGGCAAAGAAACGCTGCTCGAACTGAAGAAATCTAAACAGTAGCCAGAGGCTCCGAATAAGGTCGAGAGATCGAAGGAGATGACCCACTGTGGCAAGGAACAAATCGTATATATCAAGCTGAACGGACTCCACTTCTTCGAAAATCATTCCTTTGAGGTCCAGAACGATGAAGAAATACGGGCTATGGTGTCCAGTGTCAAGGACAATAACGTTACCCAGCCTGCATTTGTCCACCCCTGTGAGAACGATGGCTATGAAATCGTGGTCGGCCATCGACACCAGAAAGCCAGCAAACTTGCCAGATATATGGATATGCCCTGTATTGTCCGCAACCTGACAGATGATGCAGGCATCCTGCAGATGGTAGAGCACAATATGAACCAGTATGAAACAATCCTCCCTAGCGAGCGGGGCAAAACTCTAAAATACAGCTTGGGGCCATCACTCACCAGAATTCCCGCATTTCGGGCCAGATTGACCCGAAAGACACATGCGGGAGCTGAGCAAAAATAAATCTACTCAACGGGGATATGACTGACGGCATTATGATCGAGGATAAAAAGGAGGGCCCCAGAGCAAATCGACGGCTTGCGACAAGACTATGAAAAGCAGTGAGACGAGGTGTCAAAGGTGCTACGGTAGTTCTCCGAGCTGATGCCAAAGTAAGAAGATGTCGGCAAGCTTCAATTTGAAGGCTTGCTGTCCTGTTCTTTTTTACCACTCCATGCCATGTTGACACGAGGATTGACGGAGATAGAGTTCTGCTGTAGACTAAAATTAAAGATCTCAAGACGGATGGGGGAATAACAGTGAACGATACGCTAAAGTATGCAAATCAATGGGATGTAAGCGCTCAATTTTTTTATGAAAAAGGTTATTATTCTTGGATGGCACAGAGAATAAATAAATTCAGAACCGTTGTCGAGGTTGGATGTGGTACTGGATATAGCACACTAGCATTAGTCGAAAACGGGCATAAAGTAATTGCGATTGATAAAAAACCGTGATTGTCTTGCTAAAGCAAAGCAATTACTGATGAATAGAGGTATTGCAGATGATAACATAATATTTGTTGAGGGCGATATTGCGGAAGATACTTTTAGAAATTGGATTATTTCTACGTTTGAATTTGATGTTGTACTCTGCTGGAATGTTGGCTCTTATTGGAATAAAGAAATGATAGAATACTATCTTCCATATATGCTTGAATATGGCTTGAATAGATTTCAGATAAGACAGAACCCTGAATCGTCATATTCAGAGTTGATTCTATAGGAAACATGCAGATTAGCTAAGGCAAAGCAAGTAGCCGTTCACATTGTCGATAGAACCGCTGAAATTCTCAACGAGCAGAATGACCCATATTATAAAACGCTAAAGGATGAATTTGGATACAAAGAAATTATATATGCAAATCAAAATGCGCTGACTATATCTAAAGGAGGCCGTATGTTGACGACCAATGGCGTTGTAAACACAGAGAATTTTTTAGATATTATTTTCATTTCAATACTAATGCAATAATAAATTTAAAATATAATTAAATAAGGAAGTGCCAGTAGGTACTCCCTTATTTATTCCGCTTTTGGTCATATTGACCCGAAGTCGGGACGGCTTGAATGGGCCGCCCCTTTCCTTTTTTCTTGGAAGGGAGGAATGATTTCTAGCTTCTACAACTTTATTGTAGCGCCATGCAGGCAAAGTCGAAACAATTGCCAAGGCTATCCGAAATTGTCTGGACTATGGCAAAAACCCAGAAAAAACAGAAAGTGGAAAGTATATCTCCCGATAAGTGCAACCCGACCACCATGGCGGACAAGTTCCTTTTAGGAGAGTGCAGCTATGCCGCTATAACAGGTCGGGAACAGAAAAAATCAAAATGTTAGTGTTAAATCTAGTTAGCAGATTATGTTCACAGCATCCACTCAGAAATGCAGCGCAGAGTTTCTGAACAAAGATCTGGACAAGATTCATATATCAAATAAATGTAAAACAAAAAAAGATTAGAATCACCTCTTTAACCAGAAAATCATTATTCAAAAAATAATCCAAATCAAAAAGCTTCTTCGGAACAGGAATGCTTTTTCTTGAATGCCAATTAGTAAATATCCTCAATTCTAGGTTTCTTTTTACTACACCATTTACTACACCATTTTCTTTCAAAATGACGATTTTTGACACTCTCAGACAAAAAGTAAGAACCCGCAAAAACCTTGTAAAATAAGGCTTTACGGGCTCTGACGCCACAGGACAAAACCACCCACACCACGCCAAGAGGTAAGTACTAACTAATCTTGCCAAGCCATATTCTTTCAAACTATATTTATAATAATTATTTTTTAGTAGCTAATCTTACTTTCCGTTTTACGTAAATGTCCATTTTTTCAAGTTTCCAGTCGAGCCAATATATTGCAATTGGCAAAATATCTTCTACCAATTTACTGTTATCCCATATTTCCACAAATTTCTTTGTCACTCTGTCGTACAAAACCTCACAATACACCCCTGCATCTGGAGAAGAAAATTTACCACTGTAAAACTCTCCGTCATATTCTATATTTTCAAGACAGAAATTAATGTAAAAAGCACCCACACCAACACTTCCTTTATCCTAAACATTCATTATCCATAACACAATCTCTGAATGGGCACGTAGTGCTTACCCCTCTTCTATCCCATACTTCTTCTTTAGCCTTTCACTCATGTAATGCCATGCCCAGGGAGCCAGCCCGTGCAATTCATAGAGCCTGGCCGCAATCTCATCATCGTCCTTTAATTCAGCAGAATAACTCTCCGTATGGGGATAGTCCTCCTGCAAGTCCAACATGGCCAGGTTTTTATTATTCTTCAATCTTTCGCTCAGATAATCATATATTGTATTATGGTCTCCTGTTGGCTGCATACACATTTCCGCCAACTCATAATCATCATGAAAAAATTCATCTATATAGACAAAATTCCATCGACAAACCTTACATGCAAGATAAACTAGTTCTTTATCTTTTCTATAAGGTTTCATACATTCCAGAAACATTATGACCCCATCTTCTGAGTGTTCAATAGCATATCTAATCCATTCACGGTCTTTTTGAAAACGCTGATTCGCATATTGTATTGCTTCTCCGTCATGTTTTAGACTTAACCTGACCATCTTTTCATCATTCTGATACATTGGGAGGTACTTTAATACCTGTCCACATTTTAAGGCTGTTCTCGCTAATACCCTATCTTTAAAATAATTTTTATCCAATTTTTCGACCAGCCATGGATTTTCATTCAACCGCGCTGTCAAAAGCCTTCTGTATTCAATATAACGCTCCCGACCTATTTTATCGCGATAAGGCAAAAAACAAACCTGAAGAGGGATAAATTCTTCTTCCGTGAAAAATATCGCTTTAATCCTCTCAATATTCTCAGAAATCAAATCATAACTAATGCCATAATCCTCAGCTGTTTGCTTTAATGAATCCGTTTGCCATACAAGCTCGGCCAATTCGTGTATCAGTGAATCTATTGCATCAGAAATAGCACCTGTGTCAAAATCTGTTTCAGCATCAAAATCCATTTCCGATGCCAAGTGTACTGATCCTGTTTTAGTTAGGGCTTTATACTTTTCTATAAGACGAACCGGATATTCCCCATATATAACCTTATATTCCCTACGTAATTCTATAAATTGTTTGCTGTCGTATAGTCCTTCAATAAATCGATCATAGTAGTCATATTCCGGAAGAAGCCTTGAAAATATCATCTGAATAATCCTACATGACAAATAATCTGGTTCTGCCCAAAAAGGTGCTTCTGAAAAATCCCTATTATGGATGTAATGATTTCTAATATACAGACAGTATGTAAAATGATAATCAAGAGTGTAGGGATTTGCGATTAGATATTCTTTATCCTTTTTACGCATATTCTTTATACAGTCATCCGCCACTTCGTTTACAAATTCAATTTCACTTTTACAAAGCACTTTTTTCATATTCATGACTCACCTTTTTCTTCGCCGCTTCCCTGTGATGCGCCGTATAATCATATGCCATCAGATAGCGAAGTGCACTGGTCACCGTATTCGGCCGGATATGCTGTTCATGATACCCCTTGGTAAAATATCGCTCGCCCTCTATCGTCCGTACATAATTGTTGTGCTCCAGAACACTTGCTCCCTTTTCACTTTTCCACCGGATCCTCCAGCGGTCATCGCCACAGTAGATCCGGATTCCCACCGGAAGCATTTCAGCTTCTGCCCCTTTCTCAACGAAAAGTCTGGTAAGAAGACTGGTGCTCACCTGCTTTTCATCAAAAAACTTTTCACAGATCTCACAATCTGATACATCCTTCACGCCATTTCGCACGACAGCCTTTCTCTGACACCACTTGCAGAAACGAACCTCTGTATCGGGCTCAATCTTATTGATCTGTCTGCCGTGGCGGATCCTGCGGACGCAAAAACACTCCCGGTCGTGAAGGATTCCGGAACGCTTTGTTATGACAAAATTGCGGGTAACTTTGATCGGCGGTGACGGCGGCAACGGCAGAACCGGCGAATCCGGCCTTTTCTCCTGCCACAGGAGCTGCTTCCCGGCCAGTCTTTGTTTCTGCCCCGGCTTTCTCCCTGCATTCTGCGGATTAATCACGAAATACCGACAATTCTTTTCTTTCATATCGGACACACCTTTCTTTGCTTTTTTACAGCCTAGCACTTATGGTGTGTCATAAAAAGGACTCCTACTTCTTCCCCTTCTTCTTCCTGGAAGCTGTCACTGCATAACTCTCATCGATCCACTGACAGATCTCCTCAAACGGCACCGTCCCGTCCAGGAGAATGGAGATCCAGTTGCTTCTGGTAATGTGATACCCGTAGAAATACCCCGGCTGCCGGACGATCATATCCACCAGCATGGGATCCCCCAGCTTCACATTCATGATATCCACGTGCTCGCTGCCCTCCAGCCCCAGCTTCTCCCTTGGGATATCCATGATCAGGGCAAACCACTTCCGGTTATCCTTATGCCGCAGCACCGGATAAGTGGGCGCCGTGGAAAATGGATAATCCGGTTCCACTTTATATTTCTTTTTCACATACTGGAAAATCTCTTCTCTCATTTTCATCCCCCTCCTGGACAGCAGACCGGTTTACATCTCCCGATAACTTACTTTCCCGTTCTTTTGCTCCGACTTCATCAGCGCCGCATGCTTCACCGTCATCTCTGCCTTTGGCAAATGTACCTGGTAGGACTTCTTCGACGCCGCCTTCCGCACCAGGGTGATATGAGGCGTAAATTTATCATCCTCGAAGGGAATCCCTGCCCCTTTCAGCGCCGCCCGCAGATCCTTCACATAAGTTTTCAGCTTTTGATTCCCTTTTACTCCCGCCCACAGGAGATTGCCAAAATTCCCTTTCTCCGACAGACTCATCCGGAAGGGCGGCATCGGCACGCTTCGCAGCACCTCTTTCACCTTCTCCGGGTCATCGTACTCCCCGATGAAGGCCAGGGTCAGGTGCAGGTTCTGGGCCGGCACATAGTTCCCTTCCACGCCCTGCTTCTTCAGGTCGTGCATACAGGTTACCAGCGCCTTCTTCATTTCCTCCGACAATGGGATTGCAATAAATAATCTCATGTTTGCTTCACCTTCTTCTACCCTCTATTATTCTACATCCTCCTCTTCTCCGCAACCTTTCTTTCCACAATCTTTCTCCTGCCCGGCATATCAATTGGGGACGGGGGATTTTCAAAAATCCCCCGTCCCCAATTGACTTCAAGGAAAAAGCCGGCCTTCCGGCCGACTTTTCCATACGCTCTGTTCTCGTTTATTTCTCTGCTATTTCTTTTCTCTTTCCGACTTTGGCAGAGATCTTCTTTGGCACGTCTTTTGGCACGCTGACCTGTATTCCGAAGAGGACTTTCACAAGCCACAGCAGAAATACAAGGATCACCACCGGGATCACGCAGGAGGTCACCATCATAACTGCGATGGTCTCGATGAAGTGATTCAGCAGGGCCTCGCCCTTATCCAGCAGTCCGGACACGCCGTCCTTTAATTTGGTCAGAGCCTGCTCCAGCACATTTCCGTCCTCGTCGGTGCTTTCGTTGATCTCTTCTGTGATGTTCTCGGCTTCTTCTACCGCTGTCTCCATACTTTGCTCATAGGTGGCCTCGATCATGCCGGACACATGCATGCTGATGGGGATGATCAGGAAGAGCACCAGCCCGAAGGCCGCCACCTTTCCGGCCAGCACCTTTAAGAAGGGGCGTTCCGCACAGATCCCGATGCCAAGCAGGACGCAGGCCAGCGGGATCAGGATGAAAAATGTGGCGTAACCGGTCAGGGTGACCAGATATTTTTCCAGAAAGACTACCATCAGGACGATCAGGAAATAAGAAGTCAGGTCTGCCAGCTTGTTGGCCACCGGCGTGGTGGCGTCTCCGGGAACTGCCGCAAGGGCTGTGGCTGCTGCCGCAGATGAGGCCGTCAGCTTCAGTACGTCTGCCTTTTTCTCATCCAGGGCTTCGATGGTTCCCGTATGATTTTCCGGGTCGCTGGCTGCTTTTTGTACCACAGTCATGGACAAAGCCAGGACCACCAGCAGCACCAGCACAGCCGCCAGCTTTCTTTTATTGATCTTTTGTAACAAATGGGTCATCTTCTTACTCCTCCTGCGAATCTTTCTTCCCCTTCCGGCGCTTGACGCACTCCGTCAGCAGGTATTCGATCTGTCCGTTCATGGAGCGGAAATCATCCTCCGCCCACTGGGCGATTTCGTCGTACAGTTTTTTGGACAGACGAAGGGGCACTTGTTTTTTTGCTTTGGATTTATCGGTATTCTTTTCTTCCATTTCCCAAACAGTCCCCCTTCCGTTTCCGTTCTATACTTACTATCTTACGGTTTTCCTGCCTTTCATTCAAGACTCCGCTTTCCTAGTACAGGCTTCCGCTGTTGACGATGGGCTGCGCTTCTTTATTGCCGCACAGCACTACCAGAAGGTTGCTGACCATAGCGGCTTTGCGCTCTTCGTCCAGATCTACGATATCATTTTCATTTAATTTGTGAAGCGCCATTTCCACCATGCCCACGGCGCCTTCCACGATCTTCTGCCGGGCGTCGATGATGGCGGCCGCCTGCTGCCGCTGCAGCATAGCGGATGCGATCTCCGGTGCGTACGCAAGGTGGGTGATCCGCACTTCCTCGATCTGGATGCCGGCGTCTTCCGTCTTCTTCTGCAGCTCCTGGCTCATGATGTCCGCAATCTCCTGGCTGCTGCCCCGCAGGGATTTTTCATCGCCGCCCTCATTGGTATCGTAGGGATACTGTCTGGCCGTATTCCGGATGATGGCGTCGCACTGGATGGACAGATAGTTCTTGTAATTTTCCACATTGATCACAGCTTTGGTAGGATCTACCACCCGCCAGATCACCACGGCTCCGATCTCCACCGGATTGCCCAGCAGATCGTTGACCTTCTGCTTTTTGTTGTCCAGGGTCATCATCCGCAGGGACACTTTCTTTCCGCCGGCGGATACGCCTGCGGTGGTAATGCGTCCTTCCACACTTCCGGTCGCTACCGGCACTGCCTTGACGGTGGGATTAATGGCGGAACAGAAAGGATTCACCCAGAAGAAGCCTTCTTTTTTGATGGTTCCGTAATAATTACCAAACAGAGTCAGCACATAGGCTTCGTTGGGGTTCAGCACCTTCAGCCCGCACAACAGGATCACACCTAAAATGACCAGGATGACACAGACGGTGATGCTGATGCCGATCAGGGCGCCGTTTTCCTCCATGCCGCCGATCACAGATCCTGCAACTCCTGCTCCGATCCCTGCGATCAGAAGCAATATCCCTAAAAGGAGCATCAGGTAGCCGTTGGCCGGATGTAAAATCTTCTCTTGTACTTGTTCTTTCTTCATAACGATTCTCCTCTCTCTGCGAATCTGATATCATTTTGATATCATCATAATATCTCCGCCAAAAAGAAAAGTCAATCCTTTTTACAAAATTTTAACCATTCCTGACACCATGAGCCAATCCAAAAAAACCGGCGGGAATGCTTTCACTCCCGCCGGCCTTTTCCTTCATTTCTTCTGCTTTTCTAGTGAACAAACTTGGAGGTCAGGATCATCTCCTCCGGCTTCATGGCGTTTTTCACGGTTTCCTCGAAGCCCTCCGGTCCGATCTCTTCAAAAGAGACGGAGATATCGTCGTTGCTCCAGCAGCCGGACTCGCTGGCCAGGCACTCCTGCAGTTTGTGAGCCAGGTTCTCTTTCATCTCCTGGCTTCTTCCCGGATACAATTTTACACTGATATGTGGCATCTGTTTTCCCTCCTGTGCATGAAATGATTTCTGTCCTAACCTTACCACCCACGCCCCGGGCTGTCAATAGATCCCTTCCGCCGCCTCAAGCCAGGCATCGGCCATGATCTTCGCCCCTTCCCGAGTAAGATGGGTTCCGTCCACGGTGATGGCCTCGTAGCCTTGTTCCTTCGCCGCCTGGTTCAGCCGGTCATGAAGAGGCTGGAACACCGCCCCTTCTTCCGCCGCAATCTGCCGCTCCAGCGCTTCTATCTTCTGGATCACAGGGATCCAGTTGGCGTACTCCAGCGGATGGGGGAAGATAAAGGGTCCCAGACACAGGATCTTCGCACCGGTCTCCTCCCGGATCCGGCCAAGAAGCTTCCGGTAGTTTTCGGCAAACTCCTGCTCTTCTATGGTTTTCCCGGTATTCATCTCCACTGCCGCGTCGTTGCTTCCGATCTGCACTGTCACCAGATCCGGATGAAACTGAAGGCAGTCGTACTCGAACAGCCGCAACAGCCCCGACACGGTGAACCCGTCATGCCCGGAGTTGCGGATGAAATCCGCCCTTCCCCTCTCTCTTAACCGCTCTGCGATCAGAGCCACATAGCCGTTCCCTAGCCCTGCTTCGTCCACATGAAATTTGTGGAAGGAGTCTGTGATACTGTCTCCCATAAATACGATTTTCGCCATAGTCTCCCGCTTTCTTTAGATAAAAAATAATTTCAGGATCCCGCCAAGGCAGGACAGCACCGCCAGACAGCAGGACGCGTACCGCATCCCCTTTGATCCTGCCCGAATGTGCAGGATGACCGCCGCCACCGCCAGGAATCCAAAGCCCCAGGCAATGATCTGCTGCCCCACTTCATTTCTGGGGAGACTGGTAGCGCTGATGACCGCAATGGCCATTCCCCAGATGCTAAGCAGGTATAATGCGATGCTTTTTCCCCGCTCGCTTTTTGCAAGCAGGAGCAAAACTGCTCCCAGAATGCTGACTGCACACAAGATTACAAATAAAATCATAATTCCGCCGATTCCCATAGTTCTTCTCCTTTTCTTCTTCACATCAATCTTTCTTGTTGTTTACAACTGCATGATAGCAGAAGGTTCTGAAGAAATTACGAAGGTATTTCTGAAGAATTCTGAAGAAGGGGCGGAAAATACAGCCGGATCCGGATCTGAAAAGATTCCTCGTCCTCTGTCACTTCGGCCTCGCCCTGATACCGGCTGACGATCCGCCGGATATTTTTGAGACCAATGCCATAACTTTCTTTATAGAAATCATCCTTTCGGACTGCATTTTTCTGCGTGATCACTGCACGGACGCCGCCGCGCTCCGCCTCATCCGGCCCTCGTTCTATTTTCAGCGTAACCGGTTGGTCCGGATCTGCATATTTCTCCACATTGGAGATCAGGTTGTCCCAGACCCTTTGCAGAGAATCAATGTCCGCCATCCCGGACGCCCCCGCAAGTCCGGACACCTCTGTCTGGACGGCAAACCGCTCTTCCAGCACCGCTTCCCACTCCTGGGCAAGCTGGGCAAAGAGAAGTCCCAGGTCCTCTGCCGGCTCTTCTTTCTGCCGCTCTCCTTCCATCAGCTGATCCGTCAGTTCCTTGATCTGTCTGGCCTTTTCACGGGTCAGCACCAGCGCCCGGAAAAGTTCCTCCCGGTCTGTCTCCTCTCTGGAAAGGACCAGCTCCGAATAGGAAAGCATGGAAGTAAGAGGCGTACGGATATCGTGGGACAAAGACCGGATCCAGGCCTCTTTTTCTTCCTGCATCCGCCGCTTCCGCATATCCAGTTCCCGCCTGGCCGCCGACAGATAATTAATGGCTCCAGCAAGCTCGGCAAGTTCATCGTTTCCCTCCAGCGGGATCTCCGTCTGGATTGTCTTCCCGTCTTTTCCTTCTGTCTCTTCCTGCTCCCGCAACCGTTCCACGCCCCGGATGATCCGGATCAGATAGGAGAGCCTCTGCCCCAGCATAAAGAGGAAAAGCACCACGAATACCGCCAGGGCGCCAAAGGCGCAGATGCTGCTCCTCCATACAGCCAGCACCCGCTCCTGCACCCGGGTAAGTTCCATGCCCCGGTAGACAAAATAGTTTTCCGCCAGTGTGCCGGACAGATAATAGAGAAAGCAAAATACAAAACCGGAGACCAGCACGCTGATCAGCAGATATTCCAGGATCTGTACTGCCAGTTTTTTCCCTTTGATCTTTTTACTCCACATAGTATCCCTTTCCCCAGGCCGTCTTGATATACTGCGGGTTTCTGGAATCGTCCTTCAATTTTTTGCGAAGGTTTTTGATATGTGTCATGATGGATCCGTCCCCTACCGGCTCGTCTTCCCAGACGCTCTGGTAAATATTTTCCATGGAGAAGATCTTGCCCCGGTGTTCCAGGAACAGCTTCAGGATCTGATATTCTGTATAGGTAAGAACGATCAGCTCATTTCCCTTTCTGACAGACTGGCTGCGAAGATCCAGCGTGAGATCCTTGTAAAGGATCGTATGCCCGTCCGCCGGCGCGTATTCCTTCACCCGCCGCAGATGGGCCCGCACCCGAAGCAGAAGCTCCACATTGGAAAAGGGCTTAACCAGATAGTCGTCCCCGCCTGCGGAAAATCCCATCATCTTGTCAGATTCCCCGGAATAAGCCGTCAAAAACAGGATCGGCGCATAGCAGGTCTTCCGGATCTCGGCTGCTGCAGCAAACCCTGTCATCTCCGGCATATTTACATCCAGGATATACAGATCCACGGAAGGGTCTGCAAGCTCCAGGGCTTCCCGGCCGTCCGCAGCCGCGGCCACCTCATAGCCTTCCCCGGTAAGCAGCATGGACACCACATCCCGGATCTCCTTTTCATCATCAGCGATTACGATCTTTGCTTTGGATTGCATAACGGCCTCCTTTTCCTTTCTGGCTTCATTATACGAAAAAAGGGTACGGTTGTCTATGCAGAAAAAGGCGATGCCGCGAATCATCGCGACACCGCCAAAGAAAGGGGTAATGTAAATATGTTTTCGTTATCCTTTATTCTATCCCCAGGATCCACTCCTGCTTCAGGCGCCATACGGCGCCCTGGATATTCTTTGCTTCCATTCCTTCCTCAGGGATCTCTTCAAAGAGCCGCCTCCAGCTCTTTTGGATCTCCGCCTTCATCTGGGGATAGTAAGGTTTGGAAAATACATCCGTGGAATCCATAACGCCCTGCCTTCTTAAGCGTTCTTCAAACTCCCGTACTTCCTCTTCTGCCCCCATGTAGGACAGATTCAGGATCTGATTCCATTTTCTGCGGTCGAACAGCAGGAGTTCTTCCCTGGGTATCCATAACTGCAGGCGGTGCGTACCGGCTTCCGGCTTTGCCCACAATGGATCTTTGTAAAGCCATACCGGGGATTCCGCTTCCGGAGGCATTGCAACTATTTCCGATGCATTCCTGATAAAAAAATCGTATGCCTCACGAAAGATCCATGCCGTTTCCTGGTATTTCTGCTGTACATAACTTTTTTTCACATAATAAACACCGTCTCTGGCCAGTGTTTCCAGCACAAGATCCGCCTGCGCGGTATACATCACTTTGCATTCGTCACTCATAGTATCTGACTCCCTTCAGCCACTCCCTGCGGATTTCCCAGGCCGTGGCCGCCGCATCTTCCGGCGTTCTGGCAGGCTCTGTAAAGATCCTCTCCCAGCTGTCTGTGATCTTACGCCGCAGCGACGGGTAAAAATTCCCCTTAGTGCCTGTCACCAGTTCATCTTCCGAGGCAATCCCGTATCGCTTCAGTTCTTCCCGGTGTTTCCTGTCGTCCTCTGCATCCAGCGGCACGTACCAGTAATTAACCCGGTACCCCCAGCCTTCCATATTGCAGGCAAGGTAACTGCCTTCCGGAATATCCAGAGTCAGGATCACCGTATCCTCCACTGGCTGCAGCATGAATTCTTCACTTGGCGACAGCCAGATGGGATACTCACATTCTGGAGGGATGGATAAATACTTTCTTGCAGTCCGGGTATACCACCGGTAGAGTTCCAGATAATAATCGGTGATCGAACCATTTTTTTCTTCGATATATTCTTTTTTTACCCGGTAGATGCCGGAACTATTCAGCTCCTGCAGCACCTCCGGCCGCTGTCTGGTCCAGAATCTTCTTGTCTTCTGACTCATCCGTCTTAACCGCCTTGTCTGCATGGATTGCTTTGATAAATGCCGCGCACGCACCAAACATAATGAAAATGAATGGGAACGCTGCTGCAAGGGAGATGGTCTGCAGCGGCTTTAAGCCTCCTGCCATCAGAAGTCCCACTGCCATAATAGACTGAATCACACCCCAGAGGATCTTCCGGCTATTCGGCGGATTGATGGCTCCGTCTGTGGACAGCATAGATAATACATACACGCCGGAGTTTGCCGAAGTAATGAAGAACGCACACAGGGAAACGATCGCCACAATCGACAACAGTAATCCCAGTGGATATTCATTTAATACTACAAAAAGTCCGACTTCCGGAGTTGCCACGGCTTCCTGTAAGGTCTCGATCGCCATCTTGCCTTTCTCTGCCAGGTTGATGCCCAGGTTGCCGAAAATCGCGCCCCAGATGCAGGATGCGATGGCCGGCACCAGAACCACGCCAAGAACAAATTCCCGGATGGTGCGTCCCTTGGAGATACGGGCGATAAATACGCCTACAAACGGCGCCCAGGCAATGAACCATGCCCAGTAGAACAGCCGCCAGCTTCCCAGCCAGCTGTTATCGCCATAGGCATTGATCCACATAGCGTCCGGAATAAAGTCGCCGATGTACTGTCCCAGGCCATTGATGAAACTGTTCAGCACTTCGATCTTCGGTCCGACGATAAAGCACACCACCATCAGGCCGATCGCCACATACAGGTTGGTGTCGGAAATGATCTTAATTCCCTTCTCAATACCGGATACTGCGGATCCGATGTACAGGAAGGATACGATAACAATGATAATGATCTGTACCATCAGATTGGTGGGGATCCCGAACATATAGTTCAGTCCTGCGTTGATCTGCAGGGTTCCAAGTCCCAGGGAGGTTACCACGCCGGCTACGGTGGCAAATACCGCCAGGATATCTACCAGTTTTCCAAGCCATCCGTTTGCCAGTTTCTCGCCGATCAACGGCTCCAGGATGGTGCTGATCAGACCTTTTTTATTCTTGCGGAACATAAAGTAGGCAAGCGCAAGTCCGATCACTGCGTAGTTGGCCCACGGGAGGATTCCCCAGTGGGTAAAGAAGGATTTCATCGCAAAATCTGCAGCTGCAGGTGTCGCGCCTTCAATCCCTTCGGTAGGGTTCAGGTAATGGGTCAGCGGTTCCGCCACGCCCCAGAATACCAGGCCGACGCCCATACCGCAGCCAAACAGAAGACCGAACCAGGTCAGGTTCTTGTACTCCGGCCTGGAATCATCTCCGCCCAGACGGATCTTTCCAAACCGACCAAATGCCACATAGGCAATGAATACCAGAAATACGATCATAGCCAGAAGATACAGCCAGCCAAAATCTGTCGTCAGAAAGTTAAATGCCGCGTTGGATACTACCGTAAAACTTTCATTAAACACTACCGACCAGACTGCCATAATGGCGATAATGATCAGCGAAATATAAAATACTGCGTTCCCCGCTTTTTTCTTGTCCATACAATCTCTCTCCTTTTCTTCCTATCAGAAAAAGAAGGCGGGCAGACGCTGTTTTTCCGCGTCTGTCCGCCTAACTTTCCTATACACGGAATACTGTCTGTTCTGTAATGTCTGTTGCAAGACTCTCAAGAGCCACTTTTGTTCTGTGATAACGCAGCTTCCACTGCTCTTCCTTTGGTGTGCCCGGATCTCCCAGAGGATAAGGGATGGAGATGGTGGGAACGATCCTGTTGGATCCAACCGTCTTTGCTACCGGGATCAGATTACACATCTGAACGATCGGGAAACCAGCCCGCTCGATTTCTTTTACCATCGTTGCACCGCAACGAGTACAGGTACCTCAGGTGGAGACCAGGATCACGCCGTCTACATGGTCGTCCTGGAGATATGGTACGATTTCCTTTGCCATACGCTGTGCCTCTGCCTCTGTAGTACCGGTTCCTACGGTAGAATAGAAGTAGGGATGCAGGCTTCCATATACGCCCTCTTTTTCCAGCACTTTCAGTGCGTCGATCGGAGTAATGACATTGGGATCTGCGTCTGCCGCAGCCGGGTCAAATCCCGCATGGATGGTCTTGTATTCTCCGCCTTTGAGCGCTTCTGTATTGGAAATGTCGTAACGTCCCCAGCGGGTTGCGGATGCGGACTGAATGTGGTCCGGATTATCCACCGGTACAATACCGCCGGTGGTAACCAATGCGATCCGCGCTTTGGAAAGGTCTTTGATGGCTGCCGCGATGGGTACACGGTCAATCTTCGGAATCGGAAGTTCCGTCTGGAACGGCTCTCCATTTAACTTCTTTACCAGCATTTCCACCATACGCTCGGATGCCGGTTTTCCATCTGCCAGCCAGGTCTGACGGCGGATCCCTCTTGCAAAGTATCCTTCCTCGTCAGCGCTTCCTACCGGCTCGCCGTTTAACAGCTTGTTGGCAACTTTTACCATTGCGCTTACATCTTTACGCATCTTGGCAGCGCTGTTGCCGCCTTCCAGGATATACATCTGCTTTTTAAACATTTCCACGCCCGGATTTTCTACGTTCATGGATGTTACTACCGGAACGCCGAATTTTTCTTTGACTGCTTTACAGATGGTACCGCAGGCCACGCCGTAACGTCCGGCCTGGAATGCCGGTCCTGCCAGGAAAATGTCCATTTCTTTTCCTTCCAGCATGCCAAGGATCTCGCTGACCGCCGCCTCTGTATTGGTTCCCATATAGTTGTCGCCGCAAATAATCGTATAAGTAATTTCTGCATCCAGATCTTTTGCAAACTGCATGGCAGGTCCTACCTGGCCTTCGTGAAGTTCCGGCGCGATGCCAGCCTGTTCTTCACCGCCGATCTGGCCGAAAAACTGATTGATATATAATACTGCCTTTTTCATCATCTCACCTCCGCCTAGAATTCTTTCATGGTCTTCGGTGACCATCCGCATACCTGGTCTCCGCAGAACATGGAGTTATTTTCCATAATGATCGATCCGTCTTTTCTTACGGATGGTCCTAAGATCTCATCATCCGCCCATCCTCCGGAAAGGCCGTCTCTTCCAAGCGCTTCCAGCTCGCCAAGCACGGTCTCCATCGGCGGAAGCTCGATCAGCTCGGATACATTTCCACAGGAAACGATAGCGTCACATTTTTCATCCAGAGTTACCAGAGGCTGGGATTGTCCGTCACGTCCGGTACACTCATTGGTAATACCTACCGTCTTCACGCCTGCATCTTCCAAAGCCACGATACATCCTACAAAGTCTGCATCCGGGTTTCCGTAGCCTTCTTCTGCAACAACCGCTCCGTCTGCTCCCAGGCTGGTTGCAATCTGTGCTACAAACTGCGCCGCTCTTTCCTTCTGATCCAGCGCCACATTTAAGTTGGACATGATCACACCCAGGAAATTGATGGTCTTGCCGTGCTCTTTGTAAAGCGCTTTAATGTTCGGACAGTTCTGCATGTCATAGGTAGACCATTTGGAAGATACCGGCATGAAACTTCCGGATACCAGCGCTCCGTCCAGCACTTCATTGGGATGCATAAAGGTCGGCACCATGTGATTGGTATCCCATCCGTAAAGCAGGTCGTTGTAACCCATCTCTTCCATCTGGGACTGGGGCTGCATTACATACACAACAGACGGAAGCTTTTCTACCTCCGGGTCTCTTCTGATCGCAGCTTCCAGTTCATAGACTTCTGTGTCTTCCGGCGTCAGTTCTTTGACGCAGGCTGCGATATACTCCGCCAGCTTATGTCCGGCTCTTCTTAAGGCGTCGTTTTTCTTCTGCTGCTCATGTTTTTCAAAATCTTCATTGGTGTCTGCAACCAGAACGATATTGTTTAACTGTCCAAAGTAAGTAAACTTCTGGCCCTCTCCGCTCATGTCGATAATACCGTCCTGGAAGCCGCCCCAGTGTCTTCCTACTACCAGCACGCTGCAGTTTTTCATGGCATAGACCACGCCCTCGCCTGCCGGCGCCAGATCATCCGTATATCCGGGGAAGATTCCTCTTCCGTCCGGGCGGATCCTGGGCTCGATCGCCTCTTTAACCGGGCACATACGGATCTTGTCACCTGGCTTTGCGATATAAAGCTCTGCCTCTGTAATTCTTTCGTCCTGACGGATGAAATCCAGTGCTTCCTCTTTGTTTACGGTAAGCACTCCATCTTTTAAGGACAGTTCGTTACCGAAAACAATGTCTTTGACATAAAAATTGCCAATTTCGAGTTTCATATTTTCCCTCCTTGCCGTGTTTCCCATAGATTTTATCTATGGTTATTTTTCACATATTTTTTTAAAATAAGCGCGCTTGTTCCATCATTTTTAACGTAATTATAATAATAAGCGCGCTTATTGTCAATGATCTTTATTAATATTTTAACAATTTTCGAACTTCTTATAGATACCGCCTATATCCGTTTTCTCACTTGTGAAAGGATCCGCAAAATGATATAATATATAAGCTATGCTTCTTTACAGATAAGACGATATTCAGCGATATTTTATATAGAGATCAGGAGTTTTTCAGATATGCCAGTGATTCAAAATGAAGAATTGAAAATACAAAACAAAATCCGGTTTATTGAGGCCGCGCAGGCGCTGATCGACGAAGAGGGACTGGAAAAGATTTCCATCCGCAAGATTGCCGAGAGAGCCGGATTTCATAATTCCACCATTTACTTATATTTCCGGGACATGGACGAACTTGTCATGCTGGCCACCATGAAACATTTCGACCAGTACAGCCAGGCTCTTTCCAGATTATCCACGCAGAATCTTTCCGCTGCAGATACGTTTTTGGCCATCTGGTCTTTTTACGGCCACACCGTTTTCCGGAAGCCACAGATTTTTTACAATTTTTTCTTTGGAAAATACAGCAACAACCTGACAACGGTCATGGAAGAATACTACCGCCTTTTCCCCGAAGAAAAGGTGGAATATTCTCATGAAATCCGGGTGATGTATTTCGGACAGAACATCCGGGAAAGGTGTATGTATCTTTTACAGACACTTTCCGGCACTGTCACGACTTTGCAAAAAGAAAATATAGAATTGATCAATGATATTGTTGTCTGCTGTCTTCGTACTTTGTTAGAAGAAAAATGCCAGGACCCGTCTCTGGATCCCGGCGATATGACCACGCGGCTTCTCTCCATGATCCGCTACGTGGTAAGAATCTAAAATTGTCCGCCTCTTCCTTATGCTCCGGCCAGAAGGGAGCGGCGGATATCCTGTTCCAGCTTTTCCAGCTCTGCTTCAGCTTCCTGCCGTTTCTTTCTTCCGTCCTGCTGGATCTTCACCGCCTCATTCATGGTAGAGATCAGATTTTCATTTGCTTTTTTCAATGTCTCAATATCCACGATTCCTCTCTCTGATTCTCTTGCTACATCCAGTGTATTCTGCTTTAGTTTTTCCGAGTTTTTCAGCAGCAGCTGATTGGTTGCGTCAGTGATATCTCTTTGCAGCTTCAGGGCTTCCTGCTGCCGGTACAGGCCAAGCGCCATAACCATCTGGCTCTTCCAAAGGGGGATGGTCTCCTGGATCGCTGTCTGGATCTTATCTGCAAGAAGCTTGTCATTGTTCTGTACCAGTCTTAGCTGCGGCGCGGTCTGGATCGCAATCGTCCGGCTGATCTTCAGATCATGAAGTTTCTTTTCAAACTGTCCCACAGTATCTTCAAAATCTTTTACCACCTGTGCATTCATGGGATCTCCGCTCTCTTCTGCTTCTTTTCTAAGCGCCGGGATGGTCTCTTCCTTGAGTTCCCGCATCTTTTCCTCTCCTGCGACGATATAAAGCTGCAACTGGCGGAAATAGGACAGGTTTTTCTCATACATGGAATCCAGCATGCCGATGTCTTTGAGCATTTCCATTCTCGCTTCATCCAGCTTCCCTTCGATCTTATCTACCTGGACCTCCAGTTTTTCATACTGCATCATAAATCGTTTCACTTTTGCCTCTGCCTTTTTGAAAATGCCCATGATACCGGATTCTTTTTCCAGCGACTCAAAGTCCAGCCCCTGCACACTGGTCACCAGCCCGGTCATCAGTTCACCAATGTACCCCGTATCCTTGTTTCTTACGTTATTCAGGATATTTTCTGAAAAATCCGCGATATTCTGCTTTGCCCCGGAACCATACTGCATCAGCATCTGAGAATCGGTCAGATCGATCTGCTCTTTGATCTCCTCCACTTTTTCCCTCTCAGCAGGTGTCAGCGCAGTAATCTGTTCCTGGATCTTCCGGGCATTTTCCTCCACCAGCGCTATATTTTCTTCTGCTGCTATCTTCTGTTTCCTTAATGCATTTAACGTAATCTCTGCCATTTCTTCCCCCTTTCTCTGCTATTGCAGTCCTTCTATGATCTGCCGCATCACTTCGTAGGACGGAACCTGCGCCACCTGCGTGATGCTGTCCGCAATCCCGGTCACTTTGGTTTCTCCCTGGGAGGTTCCTGCGCTGCCAGTGCGGAAACCATGCTTTTTCCAGGCCAGTTCCTGTACCGTTTCATCCTGAAGCCCCTTGAGCAATGTCTGTCCGCTTTCGTCTATGGCGATCAGTACATGAGCAGACCACACAGTAGGCGCCGGATAAAGGATCACAACATCATCCTTGATCTTTTCGTATGCTTCCGGATTCATCTGGGCATACTCGATGATCTGGCTCTCATAACCTGCGGCAACCGGTGTCGCCCCCACCCCCATCCGAAGAAACTGATCGAACAGATCCGCTGAAGAAGTCTCCATATATCCCAGTTTGCCGAAAATAGTCTGAAGCTGCGGCAGAATCTCTCCCACGCCTTCCGGCGTCAGGGTCTGGCCGCCGTTCAGCACATCTGCCAGAAGCGCCGCAAACATATTTCCGGAATTGGACTTTGCCGGATCCGTGGTGTCTACAGAGACACTGCCGTATAGTTCAGGCACGCCGATATCCGCCCACTTGGTATCATTCTGGATCATAGCAACCAGTTGATTCATATCAATATAATTAACTTCTCCATCCTTTGTGATCAGTCCCTGTTGTTCAAAGGCATCCAGGACGATCTTGTGGGTATACAATACAATCGGCGTATTTAAAATAATCTCACTCTGCTTTGGCGATCCGTGAAGTTCTTCGTAATATTCCAGTGCAATGCTGCTGGAAGGGAAAAGATAATTCCGTCCGGACAGATCCGCCGTCATCATATCCAGAGAACCGGCTTTTGAATAATCCACATCCAGACCATATTCATTTCTTAAGATCTCCAGCACTTCCTCATCTTCCAGAAACCCTACTTTTTCTCCGCCAATATACCCGCTGACCTGCGTAGCCGGTTTCGTTTTCGTCACCTGCTGCCCTTCTGTCCGTTTTTCTTCTCCCAGTTCCCCGGTCCCGCCGGTCAGGAGATAGATTCCTCCGATGACCCCCATCACGCAGACCAGAAGAATCAGACCTATGATTTTTTTCTTCATTCGTTTTCCTGCTTTCTCTGTTTGCCTGTTTCTATATATCCTTCTGAACGGAGGGTCTGTTTCAGAAGATTCAGATCCGCCTCCATATCCATCAGTTCATTTTGCAGCAGCTTTTCAAACTGCATCTGAAAAGCCTCTTTCAAAGTTGCCACCGCTTCCTTTGTATTCTGTAATATTCTCTGCGCTTCTTTTGTGGCAAGTCTGCTGTCCTGCAGTTCTACATAATTTTCCAACACATTGGCTGCCGTCTCCTGGTAGTAATCAATATAGCGTCTGGCCGACGGGATTTTCTTTGGATTGTCTGTCAGAAATTTTAAAATGCTTCCCGCCGTTGTAAGAAGGGTCTGTACGTCCTGCTTTAATACAGGATCCAGAATCTTGCCCGCTGCCTTTTGCATTCTCCGGTAATCCGTGCCAGCCTCCAGAAGCCTTTCATGAAGAACTTCTCCATTACCGATTTTTTCTACTTCCATCCTTCCAATTTTTTTAACCGGACGCAGCACCAGCAGAAATCCCGGATAGGAAGCGGCTGCCAGACCCATGCACAACAGAAGATTCCATCCAAGTCCGGCAAGAAGTCCCAGGAATACCGCCAGAGATAATCCTGCCGAAGCCGCAATACTGATGATTTCTTTCCAGTTTCTTTTCATGTTCTAATTGTATCCTTTCACACTGCGGAAGGCCGCCGTCAGATCTTTGGTGCCGTCAAACACCCGGCCGCCGCTTATTTTAGCCAGTTCTTCCAGCTGGCTTGGATCGGCATCTCCAAAGGTAATAGAAAAAATCGGGATGTCCTCTTCATACCGTTTCCAGACCTCTTCAAAATTACTGTAATTATAGTTGGAGCGCCCATCGGTCATCAGGATAATGGCCGGCGTATAGTTTGTCAGATCATAACCGGAAGCAATTTCCAGCGCTTCTGCTGCCGCCCGGTAAATATCCGTACCTCCCGCGATCTGGAAATCCGCCACCTTCTGGTTCAGCTCTGCCAGCGCTTCATCCGAATCATCGGCCGCCGCCTGTACATCCAGGATCGTATCATCAAAGAACACCACCTCATTTACTTCTCCTGCATTTGCCTGAAGGAAATTCTTTCTGGCGTTCTCCTGCAACAGGATCTGGGCCATCGCTTCTTTGAGTTGTTCCTCTCCTGTTCCCGACATGCTGCCCGAGAAGTCCAGACAGTAAATGTTAAGAGAAGGCTTCTTAAAACTGGTCTGGTAGATATTCAGCGCCTCTGTCAGCACCGCGGCCTCCGGCATCTGGATCGGCGACAAGATCCGTTCCGTGTCAATGCCCCAGTCACTGTTGAATACATCCTGATTTTCTTTGGAGACGCCACCAGCATTGATCCGGCGTCCTGTAGCCTCAATCTCTGCCTGTGTTTTGTCTGAGAGGAGATATTCCTGTACTGCCAGAAAGGCTTCTTCTTTTTCTGCATCGCCATGATCCACATAACCCAGCGGTGAATCCGCGATAGAAAGGCCATCATAGGGATAGACCACATACAGAGGTTCTTTCCCTTCCTCTTCCAGCTGCTGATTGGCGTCAATGATCAGGCATTCATAGTTGACCATGGCGTCATAGTCTCCTTCCAGGAACATATCTTTGAGCCAGTCCGAACTGCCGGAGCTTCGCTCCACGCCGCTTAACAGTTCCCTGATATCCGCCTGAAGATCCGGCTTCTGCAGGTCTTCTTCTGTAAGTCCCTCCTGCTTCCCGAGAAGAGCATATAAGAATCCAATATAGGCACTGGCCCCGGAATTGGACTGGGTGGCGCTGGTCATGCAAAAGCTCATTTCCCCATCCCGGATTGCTGTCAGGATATCATTGACCGATACCTTTTCTCCCACAAACCCGAGCTTTTCCGCCAGACTTTCCCTGATGCCAAATACCACCGGCGTCATGGAAATGGACTGACTGTGCTTGATCAGATGCCCGGTATCTCCCATGGAGACCCAGATACTGCTGGCCGGCCACACCGCATCGTAATCCGGCGCTCCATTTTCCAGTTCCCTCATAATATCCACAGAGCCTTTATATTCCATCTGAATCTCCACGCCTGTAGCCTCACTGCATTCCTGGATAATGGTTTCCAGTTCCTGGTTTTCAGACCCTGACAATATACGGATCTGGCCTCCCGGAACCCTGGTGATCTCCTGCTTTTCCTGTTCTTCTGCTTTCCCTTCCGTATTCTGACTTTCCCGGGGTTCCTCTTCCCGGCCAGTCCCTGAATCTGCCCCACATCCTGTTAAAAGCAGCATCCCGGCTAATATACCAAGGAAAATCCTTTTCATCTGTTTACTCATATACATCCCGGTTCCCTCCTGTTTTCCGGCTTGATCCTGCCTGATATTCTCCCTTTTATTTTCTTTTATTTTAGAAAACCGCTCTATCTGTTTCCTGTGAAATCTATGTAAAAAGCAGGTAAAGACGCTATGGCGCTTTTACCTGCTTATCTATATACGTTCTTTATCCTGTTTCTAAAAAACATGACACCCTTCTAAAACATCTTTCTTACAGTTCCACCACTCTGGTACACACTTTCCCCAGCAGCTTTTCATCATGGCTCACCACCAGAAGCCCCAGTCCCCGCTTCTTTGCCTCCTCCATGAGGCAGTTCCAGATCCGGGCCCGGGTCACCAGATCCAGCATGGCGGTGATCTCATCGCAGAGAAGGAATCTTACGCCCGGGCGCAGCGCTCTGGCAAGGCAGAACCGCTGCAGCTCCCCGCCGCAGCCTGCCAAGAGGCCTGTCGCAAGTCCTGCTGTAAGGATGATTGCCGTAAACCGCCTCACTTATTTCTCCTCCTGTCCGTCAATGTCCGTCCGGCGGATCACCTCATCCCGCACCTTCCCCCAGGGCAGGTTCTGCTCTCTGGCGATCTTCGCCACATCTTCGTATTCCGGTTTCTTATGAGTGACACCGTATCCGGAAGCGGTCTTGATCCGCACCTCTCCCCAGGGCATAGAAACCTTTTCCACCCCCGGCTTCAGAAAATATTTCTCACACCGGCGGGCCCGCACTCCGTTGGTGGCTGTCTCCCGGAATATCTTCCGGACCATTTCCTCTTCGTTCCCTTCTTCGCACAGCACCGTCAGCACATGGCCGGGGCGGCCTTTTTTCATGGTGCCGGGAAGGGTATACACGTCCAGCGCTCCTGCTTCCAGAAGCCGGCCGCAGGCATAGGAAAGAGCCTCCGGCGTCATGTCGTCCAGGTTGCAGATCAGTTCTGTGATCCTGCCATTTACGCCAGTCTCCCCAGCTTCCATGCCAGCGGCTTCCGACTCCCGGCTTTCTCCCAGGAATACCCGCACACAGTTGGCCTGAGGAAATTCTTTCGTTCCAATCCCGATCCCCACGCCAGCGCCTGTCATCACCGGCATCGAGCCAAAAGCATCCGCGAACTGGGTAAGAAGCGCAGCTCCGGTAGGCGTACACAGTTCTCCCCGGATTTCTCCGCCGTAGCTTGGCGCTCCCTCCAGCAAGTTGGCTGTGGCAGGCGCCGGAACCGGCATGATCCCGTGAGCGCACCGCACCGTGCCGCTTCCCACATGGACCGGGGAAACCACGATCCGCTCAGGCTTTAAAAGATACAGGCAATAACATACGCCAGTCACATCTGCCACCGCGTCCAGGGCTCCCACCTCGTGGAAATGCACGTCTCCCACAGGGCAGCCGTGAGCCCTGGCTTCTGCCCGGGCGATCCGGTCATACACCGCTCTGGCCTCTTTCTTTACCTCCTCCGGCAGGCACAGGGTGTCGATCAGTTCCCTGATATGCCCCGGCGTGGCATGATGATGGTGGCGGTGATGCTCGTGGCTATGCTCGTGGTTATGCTCCTGTGGATGGGAATGATCGTGGCTATGAATGTGCTCATGCGTATGGGAATCCTCATGGCTGTGGACGTGGTCATGCTCATGGCCATGGTCGTGTCCACAGGTAGTTTCTTCTTCCCCGTGTACTGTCACCCGCATATGCGTTCCGGCGATCCCACATGTCTTTCCCGCCTCCGCCTCCACATGCACGCCGGGCAGTCCCAGGCTGTTCATGGTCTTCAGAAATCCCTCTTTATCTTCCAGCAGTTCATACAGGGCGCCCATCAGCATATCACCGGCTGCCCCCATGTTACATTCGATATATAATGTCCGCATCTGTTATTCCTCCTTGATCCCTTCCATCTGATTAATCCGGCTGGCCAGATACCCGGCCCCGAATCCATTGTCAATATTCACCACACTGCACCCGGAAGCGCAGGAATTCAGCATGGACAGAAGCGCCGACAAGCCTCCAAAACTGGCGCCATAGCCTACGCTTGTGGGTACCGCGATCACCGGGCAGTCCACCAGTCCGCCCACCACGGAAGCCAGGGCTCCTTCCATGCCTGCCACTGCGATCACGCAGCGGGCCTGCATGAGAATATCCAGATTAGACAGCAGGCGGTGAAGTCCCGCCACGCCCACATCATAAACCCGGGTCACATGATTTCCCATGGCCTCGGCAGTCAGCGCCGCCTCTTCTGCCACCGGCATGTCGCTGGTCCCTCCGGTGGCCACCACAATATTTCCCCGTCCCGGCCGGTCTTCCGGAAATGCGATCCCAAGCCGGGGAATTTTGTGGTAATCTATGGGGAGAAACCGGGACAGATAGTCTCCGGTCTCCTGGCTGATCCGGGTCACCAGAATGTTACGGCACCCCTTCTCGCCCATCCGTTCTACAATCCCTTTGATCTGCTCCGGCGTCTTTCCCTCTCCGTAGATCACCTCCGCGGCTCCCTGGCGGACGCTACGGTGAAAATCGATCTTGGCATAGGCAAGGTCTTCAAAGGGCGCCTCCTTTAACTCCAGCATGGCGTTCTCCGGTGACACCTTTCCATCCGCCACCTGGCGCAGCAATTCTAAAATGTCATGTTTATTATCCATTGCTTCTCCTTCCTTCTATCTGGATGGCTTCCTGGCTTCCAGATCCATCAATACCGCGGGAAACAGCGGTTTTAACCGCTCCTTAACAACTGCCCGCTGATCCAGAAGATCCGCCATCTCTTCTTCTCTTACCTGGATCCTTGCTCCCTCCTGGCAAATACGCACCCGGAAATCCGCAAATCCCATCTCTGACAGGATCTCTTCCGCCTGCTCCACATTTTTAAGGGTCTCTAACGTGATCTTCGTCCCCGTGGGCACCCGGGTAGCCAGGCAGGCATAGGCCGGCTTCTCCCAGGTAAACAGACCGGCTTCTTTAGACATCTGCCGCAGCTGTTCCTTGGTGATCCCGCATTCCCGCAGAGGCGACCGCACCTGAAGTTCCCGCAGCGCCTGCATGCCCGGCCGGTCTTTCGCGTCATCGGAAGCATTGGTCCCGTCCAGAAGCACCGGGTATCCATCCCGGCGTGCGGCTTCCCGCAGGCTGGAAAACAGCGCCCGTTTGCAGTAGTAACAGCGCTTCGGGCCGTTCTGCGCCGCCTCCGGCACCGCCAGGATATCCTCTTCGATCACAGTCATCGGCACCTGCAATTCCCGCGCCAGCCGCCTGGCGTCCTCCAGTTCGAAGGCCGGCTGGAAGGCCGTCTTCCCATAATAGGCCCGGACATCCGCACCGTATTCCCTGGCCGCCCACAGGAGAAAGGCAGAGTCCGCACCGCCGGAAAAGGCCACCGCGGCTTTGGGGGCTTCTTTAAAAAACTCCTGTAATGTCATACCTTCTTTCCTCCTTACAAATAGAAACAGGAAGATGTCTGCTTTCTCCTGAAAACAGATACCTTCCTGATATCTTTCCTGTCAACCTGTATCTCCGTTGCCATAAGGCAACCATTTATATCTGATAAAACTTCTGTATCATAATCCTCACGTCTTCTGACGCATCTTCCGGCTTCCTGCCGGAGCTCTTTTCTAATACTACCATATAGAAAAACTGCCGGCAACCGTTTTATTACTCAAGAATACCGCGCACCTCTTCCAGGCCGATTCCCTTCCTTTTACTTCTCCTTCTTTCAACGCATCCTGATACCATTCTTCCAATGCCTGACACATATTCACACGCTCCTCCTTCTGCCCCTATATTTTAACATGCCCAGTACCTGTTGTAAATCTTCTGAAAGTCTTTGCAGTTCTGCAACAAATGGGGACGGGGGATTTTTAAAAATCCCCCGTCCCCATTTGACACTTTCTTACCTACCCTTCGTATTGCTCCAGTGCGTACAGCGCCGCCCCGGTGGCTCCTACGATTTCCGGCTCCTCACAGATGTAGAGTTTCTCTCCCAGTTTTTTTTCTACCGCGCGCACCACGCCCGGATTCTTAGCCACGCCGCCGGTCATCATAAATCCCGGCTCCAGGCCTACGCGGCGCAGCAGGCCGTAAGCCTTGCCGGCAATGGCGTTGCAGACTCCATTGGAGATATCATTTTTCTCCTTGTTATTGGCGATCAGAGAGATCACCTCTGACTCCGCGAACACAGAACACATGCTGGTAATCTCGATCTCTTCCGTAGAAGTCAGAGCAATGGCCCCCAGCTCGTCAAGGCTTACCTCCAGAGTCCGGGCGATCATCTCCAGGAAACGCCCTGTCCCGGCGGCGCATTTATCATTCATGACAAAGTCTTTGACTTCTCCGTTTTCACTTAACTTAATAGCCTTGCTGTCCTGGCCGCCAATGTCCAGAATGGTCCGGATCTGCGGATTAAAATAATGCGCGCCCTTGCCGTGGCAGCTGATCTCCGTCACATTTTCATCAGCAAAAGGAATGCTGACCCGGCCGTATCCTGTGGATACGATCCAGGAAATATCCTCTCTGGAAAGTCCTGCCTTCTCCAGCACATCCTCTAATACCTTCTCTGCGCTTTCCCCGGATTTGGCTCCGGTGCGGACTACAGAAAATGCCTTCATTTTCCGGTCCTGATCCATGATCACCGCATTGGTGGACGTAGATCCGCTGTCAATTCCAAGTACGTACATCCTGTTCTTTCCCTCCATTTTTTTCGCTGGTTTTCTTCCTTTTTTCTGCATATTTTCTTTCTGTAAGGATTCCAGAAATGCCTCGATCCTTGTCAGGATCTGCCCGTAACTCTGCTTTGTATAATCCGTCTCCAGAAGCAGCAGGGGCTTTTTCAGCCAGTCTTTCAGCCAGGCATATTCATAAGCATAATTGTCGCAGAACTGGACAGTGTGGTAAATGATCCCGTCCACACTGTCTGCGTACCGCCGGATCAGTTCGTCCCGGTTGGCCGCCTGCTCCATCCGCATACAGGGGAACTGGCTAAGGAGTCCTCTGGCGTATTCCTTCAAAGGCTCTTTCTCATCCCAGAACAGCCTTCTGCCCACCCCGGTACAGGTCAGGTCAAAGGCCACGTTGGCGCCCCGCTGTTCCAGGATTTTCCCGATATTCTCATTGGCCCGGGCGCCCAGGATTCCGATATTTAACGAACGGTCCTTCACTCCGTTCTGCTGTGGTTCTTCTTTCCCCTTCAAATATTCCAGGAACACCTTTTCATCAAACGATTTCCCGGAAAATCCTTCATAAGCCCGGATCATGGCGCGGATCCTCTGCTCATAGAGGTCAACGCCAACCTCTTTCACCAGCCTTGGCGTATCCAGCATATAGATAAATTTATCCGGAAATTCTTCTTTCAGCACATCATACAACCGCCGGATACTGTCGCAACAGGTGGTAAGAATGATCCCTTCATAATCCTTCTCCATCACCGTCTCCAGCACACCTTTGGCAAAGCTGCAGATATTCGGGTGCATCCGGATCTCCGCCTGGCTAAAATTCGTCACATCCGGCTCGATCCGCTCCATCTTTGCCCCCATGGATTCCAGCACCTCAATGGGAGCGTATTTACAGATATATCCGATCATCGCGTCTCCTCCTCCACATCTAACATTTCCAGAAATGCCTCCAGCCTGGTCTTGATCTGTCCGTCGTGGCTGTTGCGCTTGTCAATGCCGTCGCCGTCCAGGATCAGCATGGGGATCCCCTTTTTCTGCATTTCCTCTTTTAACAGGATACTGCCGCCGGAGGACTGCTTGCAGCCCCAGTGACAGAACTGGATCACTGCGTCCGGATGCAGGGTATCGCATAACTTGCCGATCATGGATGCCCGGTGGGAATAGGATCCATTGTAAATGTTGTGGATGATCTTCCGGGCCAGCGAGTGGAAGGGGCGCTCCGGGTCCAGCTTCTCCGCCGAGTCCAGAATGATATCGCTGGCAATGATCTGGTAATTCTGATTGGTATTAAAACATTTCTGCAGACTTTCCTGATAAAACGGAAGCAAATGTACCCACAGGATCTTCTTCCCTTCAAATTTCGGATAAATCTGGATATCCTCATTCATAAACCGGATCAGATCCAGGAATTCCTGTGTACCGATAAGTAAATGCATGCCCATCATCATATAGAGGTGGCTGATCAGTTCCCCCGGATAATAATGCTCGCTCTGAAGACGGAAAAACTCTACCAGCTCTTTGCGGGTCTCATTTTCAATCCGCAGCGATTCCTTCAGCTTCTCTTCGTCAAATCTGACAGCAAACCGTTCCTCCAGTTCATGGGCGAAGCCACGCAGCTGCTCTGCCAGATATTCCACAGATGCCCCGTCGTCTTCATAGGGTACGTCCAGAAATGTAAAAGGCACGCCCTTTTTCTTCTCCAGATACCGGAAGGTATTCAGGTTGCCGTCACAGGAAAGCGACGTGGTAACCGCGTAGTCCGGCACCGGTACTGCGTCGCTGTCAATAGCTCCCACAAAAGTCTTGTGATAAGAGCAAAGCGTAGGCGCAATCCCTGTATTCTGTGCATAATCAATAAAATAATCTTCCAGATGATAACCGCTCAAATAACAGGACAGACATTCAATGGACAGCGTTTTTAATCCAAAACAGCGGATCAGCTCACAGGGCGAGAAAATATTCCCCCACACATATCTGTCCGGCTGGCACAGCGCATCTGCCACAAAGGACATCATCATGGTCTCCAGCTTCTGATAGCCTTTCGCCAGATTTTTCTTTGGAAGGATCTTTGTCCGGATCTTGTTCGCCTGAAATCCCAGCAACATCTTCCCCCAGCTCTTCCTGGGATCTGCAATGGTCTGTTCTTTCACATAGTCAATATATTTATCTACAACCCACATCGTTTCCTCCATCTTTTCCAATCCAAAAGGAAGTGGCCGGATCGTAAAATCCTGCCCCTTCCCTGGTATGTTTTCGCAATTTTATTTTTTATAACCACTTGTCTATCGGCCAAGAAGCTCTACAGCCTCCCGCACCTTATCCGCCATACTGAGATCCGCGGCGCCAACTACTATATTATCACACTGATTCACCGGAAGCAAGATTCTCCTGGCCCGGCTCTGTCCCACTGCCACAGCCATAGCCGGAGTGATCTCGCCCAGCATGGAATCCGCGATCACGATTCCGACGGGCCCGATGATCACATCCGCTTTCCGGCATGCCACCAGCACCGCATTTTCCCCGGTTGCCGCCTGGTCTGCTCCTGCCCGGAGCATAGCGCCTGTGGCTGTACTGTTGGTCCCCACCGCCAGCACTTCCGCCTCCGGACACTTCTCTTTTACTGCACCTACCAGCTGCCGGCCCAGGCCGCCGCCCTGGCCGTCTATGATCAATACTTTCATTTTTTTCCTTCACCAGTCTTTCTGTTCCAAACTGCATTTATTTTACTACGCAGACGCCTTCTCCGCAACAACAACCCCTGTTTTTTCACAGATTTTCCTGTGCAAATGGTTGACCTTTCCCCATGCTCCGGTGTTATAATAAGGTGCTAAACATATTATTCAGAGAGGAAGTTATGGTATCATGCGTACTTTAAAGAGATTTATCCAATATTACGGGCCGTATAAAACAGTCTTTTTCCTGGATCTTCTGTGCGCCACCTTCATCAGCATTGTGGATCTTCTGTATCCTCAGTTTCTGCGCGGCGCCATCAACGGCCTGTTCACCAGAAGCAGAGAAGAGATCCTTGCGGCCCTTGCCCCCATTGGCATCGGACTTTTCATTATGTATGTGCTCCAGAGCCTGTGTAAATACTATGTCAGCTACCAGGGCCATATGATGGGCGCTTACATGGAACGGGATATGAGAGCCCGGCTTTTCGACCACTACGAGAAGTTATCCTTCTCCTACTATAACCAAAACAATTCCGGCCAGATGATGAGCAAACTGGTCACAGACCTCTTCGACATCGCCGAATTCGCCCACCACGGCCCGGAAAACCTGTTCATTTCCCTGATCAAGATCATCGGATCCTTTATCTTCCTGTTCCTGATCAACTGGCGCCTCGCCATCCCTCTGTCCGTTCTGGTCATCTGCATGCTGATCTTTTCCATCAGCCAGAACAAACGGATGCAGGAAACCTTTATCGACAACCGGCGAAAGATCGGCGACGTCAACGCCAGTCTCCAGGATACCCTGGCCGGCATCCGGGTCGTTCAGTCCTTTGCCAACGAAGACATTGAACGGAAAAAATTCGCAAAAAGCAATCACGGATTCCTGATGTCCAAAAACGCCAACTACAAATGTATGGGCGATTTCACCGGCGGCAACCTGTTCTTCCAGGGCATGATGTACCTGGTGACCCTGGTATACGGCGGTTATCTGATCGCCCAGGGACAGATGAATGTGGTGGATCTGTCTATGTACGCTCTCTATATCGGTATTTTTATCAGCCCCATCCAGATCCTGGTAGAGCTGATGGAAATGATGCAAAAAGGGCTCTCCGGTTTCCGCCGTTACCTGGACGTTATGGACACCGAGATCGAGATCAAAGACGCCCCGGACGCAAAACCGCTTACGGATGTTAAGGGAAATGTCACCTATGAAAATGTATCGTTCCACTATCCGGACGACGACGCCCCGGTTTTGTCCAACATATCCTTCGACATCCCTGCCGGCCGCTCCATTGCTCTGGTAGGGCCTTCCGGATCCGGCAAAACCACAATCTGCAACCTGCTGCCAAGATTCTATGACGTCACAGGCGGACGGGTTCTGATCGACGGAAAAGACGTGCGGGGACTGACCCTTTCTTCCCTCAGAAACCAGATCGGAATCGTTCAGCAGGACGTCTATCTCTTCTGCGGAACCATCCGGGATAACATCGCCTACGGCAAACCCGGCGCTTCTATGGAAGAGATTGTAGATGCAGCGAAAAGGGCAAATATCCATGACTTTATCGTAAGTCTGCCCGACGGCTACGACACCTATGTCGGCGAGCGGGGTACCCGGCTTTCCGGCGGACAGAAACAGCGGATCTCGATCGCCAGAGTCTTTTTAAAGAATCCGCCGATTCTGATCCTGGACGAGGCTACCAGCGCCCTGGATAACGAAAGCGAACGCTGGATCCAGAAGAGCCTGGACACCCTCTCCCACAACCGTACCACCATTACGATCGCCCACCGGCTGTCCACCATCCAGAATGCGGACGAGATCCTGGTAGTAGCGGACAACGCCATTGCCGAGAGGGGCACCCACGAAGAGCTGTTAAAACTTGGAGGGATCTATGCACATTACTACCAGATGCCTTCCGCCGGGACCCCGGCCAATTAAATATAGCATCCGAACTCACAAGGCGGAGGACCAACCTGGTCTTCCGCCTCTTTCTCCTTCGTATCTCCTTTTTCTTTTTACGCTTCCTTCCACAGCCGCTCCAGTATCCCCGGGAAATCCACCTCCAGACTGCCATCATAGATTCTGACAGGCACTCTGTCCCGGAAGGAATACATGGTGATCTCCGGCGCGTCATCGCCCTCAAACCAGTAGCAGACGACCTTTTCCCTCTTCCGGTCCACAATCCAGTATTCCCGGACTCCGGCATTCATATATTTCTGCATCTTGACCCCGTAATCCCTTTTCCTGCTGGAGTCCGACACGATCTCAATACAGAAATCCGGCGCTCCATAGATCCCTTTTCTTGTGATTCTTTCGTTCTGGCAGATCAGTGCGATATCCGGCTGCACCATGGTCCGGTTGTCACAGTCAAGCTGTACGTCCAGAGGCGATGGGAGCACCCGGCAGGGTCCCTTATTTTTATGAATGTACAGTTTTATCTCAAACAGAAGCTCCGTGACAAGTTCCTGGTGCGTAAAAGTGGGCACCTCCAGAAATATCAGCTCTCCATCGATCAGCTCTGCCCGCACATCCTCCGGCAGTTTCCGGTAATCCTCCACCGTATACTCGCCCTGTCTTTTCGTAAGATAAGGAGCCACCACTTCCCTGACTGCGTCCGGAGGATTTCCATAAGCCATGTCCCAGGATCCCCCCGGCACATTCCGGCTCTCCTCTGCGCCTCCTGTCTCTGATCCTACTGCTCCATACAGAACCCTTTCAAGCGCCTGCCAGGTCGCATAACGGGGCGATCTTGTCTCTCCGCTTAAGATCTTATTGATCGTTCCCACCGGCACCCCTGACAGCCGGGAAAGCTGCTCTGTAGTCATGCCTAATTCTTTTTTTCTCTCACTTAGTTTTTCGTACAGCATCCAAATCCCCCTTTTTATTATCATACCTCCTACGCCTCCATGCGTCAACCGTTTTCGGGGGTTCTTATCCGTTTTATCCGTTTTTGGATATTTCTATTTCTCCACGCCGTGCCGCCTGCTGGCGATCAGTCCGATCACGAATCCTGCGGCCGCAGGAACGATCCATCCAAATCCCAGCTCTGACAGCGGGATCACATTGCCCAGCATATCTGTCACAGGCGCTGTGTGCAGCACATCCTGCGTACCTTCCGGCAGCGCCCGCAGGAAATCCGCCAGGGCTGCCACCGCAGTAAATGCAATGGTCCAGCGCAGTACATGGCGGTTATTGTCAAACCAGCTTCCAAATAAGGTCAGAAGCACAAGAACAATAGCCAGCGGGTATAAAAACATCAATACCGGCACAGAATAAGCCACGATGGCATTGAGTCCCAGATTGGCGATCAGGAAAGAGACCACGCTGAACAATACCGCCCAGAACCGATATCCCGGAAACTTCGGAAACATCTCGGAAAACGTCTCGCTGCAGCTTGTGATCAGACCGATCGCCGTTTTCAGGCAGGCCAGTGTCACCATCAGGGCCAGGATAAACATACCGGCTCCGCCAAAATAATGATCTGCGATCAGCGCCAGACCCTCTCCGCCATTGCTGCTGATGCCAAACTCTCCCCGGCTCTGTCCGCCTACCAGCGTAACCAGCACATAGATCAGCGCCATCAGGATGGAGCTGAAGATCCCTGCCTTTACCGTATCTCTGGCGATCTGTCCCGGTTCCGTCACTCCAAGGTTACGGATCACTTCGATCACCACGATCCCGAATGCAAGGGCCGCCAGCGCGTCCATGGTATTATACCCCTCCAGAAAACCGGTAAATAAAGCGCCGCTTTCATACCCTTCTTCCGGAGCCATGGTCATGGGATCTCCCATGGGCGAGATCAGCGCAACCACCACCAGAAGTCCCAGGATCACCAGAAAAGAAGGATTCAGCACCTTGCCGATCCAGGTCAGGATCTCTCCGGGTCTTAAGGAGAAAAACAGCACAATGGCAAAAAACAGGAAGGAAAAGACGGCCAGCCACAGCGTCTGATCCTTCCCCTCCAGGATCCGTTCTATACCTACCGTATAAGAAACAGACGCGCATCTTGGGATGGCAAAAAATGGTCCGATGGTCAGATACAGGGCGCAGGTAAAAAAGACCCCATAATTTTTCCCGATCCTGCTTGCCAGACCCAGAAGGCCGGTCTCCCGGCTGATCCCCAGAGCCGCCACGCCAAGAAGCGGCAGTCCCACGCCGGTTACCAGAAATCCCAGGGCAGCCAGCCAGATATGCTCTCCTGCCATCTGCCCCATAGACACCGGAAAGATCAGGTTCCCTGCCCCGAAAAACATCCCGAATAACATACTTGCTACAAAAATGGTTTCTTTGAAACTTAACTTTTTCATACCTTTTCCCAGCTTTTCTATTTATTTCTTTCTATTATAGTGACTTTGTCACGGAAAGACAATGTTATCTCTGGTATTCTTAACACAACAAAAAACAAAACAAACCAAAACAAAGGAGGACACATATATGTCAGCAATTCATATCAATAAAGAAAATTTTCAGCAGGAAGTATTACATTCCGACAAACCGGTACTCGTAGATTTCTGGGCATCCTGGTGCGGCCCCTGCCAGATGGTCCTTCCCATCATGGACGAGATCGCCGATGAGCGTTCCGACATCAAGGTCTGCAAGATCAACGTCGATGAACAAAAAGAACTGGCCAGACAGTTCCGGGTGATGAGTATCCCCACCCTGGCCGTTTTCAAAAACGGAGAGATGGTAAACCGCTCTACCGGCGCAAAACCAAAAGAGCAGATCCTACAGATGATCTAAATGGCCATACATCCCTCCAGCAAAAACCCCCGAAAAAAAGAAAGCGCACAGTCTCCCCTCCAGGATCTGTGCGCTTTTTCTTTTTATCAGTTTCTTACTTTTCTTCCAGAACTGCCTCCAGCTTCGCCACATCCAGGATCTCGATCGTCCCTCTGGACAGTTTTACGATCCCCTCGTTCTGGAAATACCGCAGCATTCTTGTCACAACCTCTCTTGCCGTACCCAGATGCGCCGCAACCATCTCGTGAGTGAGTTTTAGGACTTCCGAATCTTCTACCGTCATTTCTTCCAGAAGGAACTCTGCCACCCGCTTATCCAGACTCTTCCAAAGAATCTGTTCGATCAGCCACATGACATTGGTAAACCGGTCTGCCATCAGCTCATTGGTAAAGTTCGCAAGAGCTGCTGATTCCTGGCACAGACTCTGCCAGACTCCCGCCGGCACCACCAGAAGCCGCGTATCCTGTTCCGCCTCAATGTTCACGTCAAACTGGATGCTTTGCAGCATGCAGGACGCCGAAAACAGGCAGATATCCCGTTCAAACAGCCGGTAAATCGTAATCTCCCGGCCCTCCTCTGACAGAATATAAGCCCGAAGAAGACCTGAGCGCACCGCCAGAAGGCCGGTGCACCCAGTAGTTCCGTCATAAATCACGGTTCCTTTTGGAATCTGCTTTTCTGTCACAGATTCCAGAAGGAGCGCGCGCTGTTCTTTTGTCAGTTTCCGGATCACCGGAAAATATGTTTCCACATCCATTCTTAGCTAAAGGACTGCTCGGTACGGTTAATGATCTCATCCTGAAGCGGCTTATCCAGGTTGCGGAAGAAGTCGCTGTATCCGGCTACGCGGACGATCAGATCCTTGTAATCCTCCGGATGCTTCTGAGCGTTGATCAGGGTCTGTCTGTCAACCACATTGAACTGGATGTGATGTCCGTCCATTGCAAAATAGGAACGGATCAGGCTGGCCATGTTGTCAAGCCCCTCTTCTCCTGCTACTACGTCCGGTGTGAACTTCTGGTTCAGAAGAGTTCCGGCTGTTGCAAGATGATCCATCTTCGCACAGGATTTGATGACTGCGGTCGGTCCGTTTGTATCTGCGGATTTCTCCGGAGAGATACCTTCGGATACCGGCTTGTGAGCTTTTCTTCCGTTTGCGGTTGCCAGAATTACATCGCCAAAGTATACATGGCAGGTGGTCGGCAGCATATCTACGCCGTACTTTCCGCCTCTCATGTTCGGACGTCCGGTAATGGTGCTTCTGTAAAGCTCGAATACATCCTGCATGATCTCATCTGCATAATCGTCGTCATTGCCATACTTCGGAGTCTTATCATGAACCATACGGTAGATTGCGTCATAACCTTCAAAGTCATGCTCCATGGCCTCGATCAGCTCTTCCATGGTAAAGTTCTTCTTGTCATATACATTGTACTTGATGGCTGCGATACAATCAGTAACGGTTCCGATACCTACGCCCTGGATGTAGCTGGTGTTGTATCTTGCGCCGCCTGCATTGTAATCTTTTCCATTGGAAATGCAGTCGTTGGTCACAACAGACAGGCAGGGAGCCGGCATATCCTGTGCGTAGAGCTTCTCGATCACGTTGTTGCCGCGGATCTTCACGTCTACGAAGTACTCCAGCTGCTTCTTAAATGCAGCCCACAGTTCGTCAAAGGTCTTAAAGTCTTTTGCATAGCCAAGCTTCAGTCCAAGCTGTTTTCCGCTGTACTGGTCAAATCCGTTGAACAGGGTCAGCTGGAAGATCTTCGGAATGTTCATATATCCGGTCAGGATGTAAGCTTCACTTCCCCATGCTCCGGTCTCCACACAGCCCGAGGAACCGCCGCGTCTTGCGTCTGCCAGAGACTTTCCGGCATTTACAAGCTCCATGATCTGCGCTTCTGTATTGTAGAATGCAGGCTGTCCCCATCCTTTTCTGGAAATCTCGCAGGCTCTCTTTAAGAACTTGGCCGGTGTCTTTCTGCTGATGGTTACGTTGGAGTTGGGCTGTACCAGCTTCATCTCGTCCATGCAGTCCAAGATCAGGTAGCTTACGTTATTGACACCATTCTGTCCGTCGGGAGTTACGCCGCCGGTATTGATATTTGCAAAGTCTGTATAGGTAGCGCTTTCTTTCAGGGTGATTCCTACTTTTACCGGAGCCGGCTGGTTGTAGAATTTTACCCACAGACACTCCAGAAGCTCTTTTGCTCTGTAATCGTCAAGGATGCCGTCCTCCACATCTTTCTGATAGTACGGATACAGATGCTGATCCAGTCTTCCGGGGCTGAACGCATCCCACGGATTCAGCTCTGTGGTAACTGCCAGATGGGTGAACCAGTACAGCTGGATAGCCTGCCAGTAAGTCTGCGGCTTGTGTGCCGGCACAACTTCCAGGTTGGCCGCGATCTGAAGAAGCTCTGCCTTTCTGGTCTCGTCTTCCTCTTTTTCTGCCATTTCAAGAGCCAGCTTGTGATAACGCTCGCCAAGGATGATCACCGCATCGCAGGCAATATCCATAGCCTTCAGCTCTTCGCATTTGTTCAGAGCTTCCGGATCGTTGATATAATCCAGCTCATCCATGGTCTTTTTAATCTTCTCTTTATAATCCATGTATCCGGTAGTAAATACCTGTTCTCCACCACAGGTGTGTCCCGGTCCTCTCTGCTCCATGAACTCAGTAAACATACCTGCATGGTAGCACTCCTGCCACTCCGGAGTCATTCTGGAGAGCAGTTTTTCTCTCATACTTCTTCCTGTCCAGTAAGGAATGATCTCCTCTCTCTGGAGCTTGCGGTCTTCCTCTGTAGTCTTAAAGGACACCAGTTCTCTTTCGCTCATAACAATCATATCTTCTTCGCTGTGGCAGCAAAGCTCCGGGAATGTAGGAGAAGCCTGGGGATCTTTACCTTTTTCTCCCACAATCAGTTCTCCGTCTCCAAGATACAGTGTCTTTTTGGAGAAATACTCTTTCAGAGTCATAGCTCTCATGACCGGAATGGAATACTTTCCGTCATTTGCCCTGTAGAAATCTGTCTCAATCTTCGCCCGCTCCAGATCAATGTGAACCGGTGTGTTGACACTGATCTCTCTCAACTTCTGAATTCTTTCATTCATACCGCGTAATGTTCCCATGTTTACCCTCCTATTTTGGTGTTTTTGAATCCTGCGTCCACGAACAGGGAAACAAATGCTTCCATTTCTTCTCTGTCCGGTGCATGCAGGTTGGTTCCTTTATATTCCATATCCAGCTTCCGGTACTTGCCGCTTCCGGTATCGTGGTAAGGCAGCAGATTGACCTGTGCCGGATGAATATCATGTTCCTGAAGGAAAGCGATGGTCTCCTTCATGTTCTGCTCGTTCCCGTTGACCTCTTTGATCGTGGGAATGCGGATGTAGATCCTTGCCCCGTCATGAGCCAGACGGACCAGATTCTCCAGAATCAGTTTGTTGTCTGTTCCCATATATTCTTTATGAAGCTTCGGATCCATCACCTTTACGTCATATAGAAAAGTGTCCACATAAGGGAGGATCTTTTCAAACTTCTCATATGGAACGTATCCGCAGGTGTCGATGGTAAGCGTCACATCCTGACGTTTCAGCTCCTTTGCCACTGCCAGAATATAATCCATATCCATAGTCATCACTTCGCCGCCGGAAAGGGTGACGCCTCCGCCGGACTCTTCGTAAAACATCTGATCTTTCATCAGCTCTTTTACCAGTTCTTTTACCGTGTATTCTCTGCCGATGATCTCCCGCACCCCTGCCGGGCAGAAGTTCTCACACTTGCCGCAGAGCGTACATTTTTCCGTATCCAGTACCGGGCGGGCGTCCTCCATCCGTACCGCCCCGGCAGGACAGACCGCAGCACAGGCGCCGCAGCCCACACATTTTTCCCTGTCCACCTGCATCTCTCTCTCAAAACGCTGTGTCTCCGGATTATGACACCAGGTGCACTTTAACGGACATCCCTTAAAAAAAACGGTGGTGCGTATCCCATCTCCATCGTGGATTGAAAATTTCTGTATATTGGTTATGTTTTTCATCACACACTCCTGTGAAATTTTTGTACAAACCGTAGTTTGAACTTCAGTTTGAACTTTAGTCTAATCTGTTTGTCTTAAATCTACCCCAATGTTATAAATTTGTCAATAGGCAGGAGTACCAGAAAAACAAACTCTTTTTAGGGCAAATTTCCTATACCCCTTTTCTTTCCCTTTGCATTCCGCGCAAAAAGGGTTATAATCTTCTACCGGGGCTTTTCCCAGACCATTCACTCTAAGGAGACTTTGACATGACCTATTTGCTGACCGCTATCGCAGTCAATCTGTGTATGACGTTTCTGATGCGGTATTCCAAACACCACAACGGCAACCGCTACGCCTTGAATATCTGGAATTATATTACCGGGGCGCTGATCAGTTTTCTGATGCTGCAGGATAAGACTTTGGTCCTGAAAGGAGATCTGATCTCTCTTGGCGCAGGGATCCTCAACGGCGCCGGATTTGTGGCTGCCCTGACTCTGCTCCAGATCAGCATCCGCAGAAACGGCGCTCCCCTCACCACAACGTTTCACCGGCTGGGGATCCTGATCAATCTTCTGTAAACCACAGCGCCTGTCTATAGAGTTTCTCTATAGACAGGCGCTTTTATTATAATTTTGAATCATTCTGTCTCCCTGTTTTCTGATATTCTGTAAATAGGATAAAATTCCGGCAACCAAAACAGGATACCAGTAAAAAGGAGGACATGTATGAACACAAGAAAAGACTGGAAAAAATTATTGGTGCTTCCGGCTTTGGCCGCGCTCTCACTGTCGGCAACCGCAAACGCCGAGGAAGCGCCCGCTACGGATCCCGGCGTGTCCACATCTGAGATTGCAGTGGATGCAGCTCATTTCCCCGATGAAGTATTCCGGGGATACATTTCTTCACAGATCGACCTGGATGCAAGCGGAACGCTCTCCCAGACAGAGATCGACAGCGTTGATACCATTGATTTTCTCTGGGGAGAATACTATGTAACAGATCTTACCGGGATCGAGTATTTTACTTCTCTGGAAACTCTGGAGTGCTGCTACACTGCCATCACCAGCCTGGACGTAAGCCAGTTCCCGAAGCTTACCCGGCTCAACTGCTCTGACACCGGCATTACCAGCCTGGACGTAAGCAACAACCCGGAGCTTAGTTATCTGGAATGTACCTACACGGGCCTGACTGCTCTGGACGTAAGTAAGAATCCAAAGCTTACCGAACTTCACTGTTATGAAACGGATATCGCTGCTCTGGATGTATCCGCCAATCCGGCTCTGGTGCGTCTGGACTGCAACAACACCAACATAAGTCAGCTGGACGTTACGAAAAATCCGGCGCTCTTTGCTCTGAACTGCGAGAATACACAGGTGGCAGCTCTGGACTTAAGCCAGAATTCCGAACTCTATGAAGTCTATGTCACCAACACACCGATGACCGAGATCGATGTTACAAACAATCCGGATCTGGTACACATCCGGGTATCCGGCACCGGCATTACCGAGCTGGATCTTAGCCAGAACCCTGTACTTGCAGCCCTCTACTGCTCTGACACAGACATCCGGGAGCTGGATCTTAGCAACAATCCGCAAATGTTCGAGATCTACTGCTACAATACGCAGATTGAATCCCTGGATCTGACAGGTTTTGCAGACTTAAACTCCATTGAGTGCTACAACACCCCGCTGAAAGCGCTGGATGTATCGAAGAACCCAAACCTGACCGGACTGACCTGTTCGGATACAAACATTGCCTCTCTGGACGTAACCCACAATCCGAAGCTTAACCGTCTGGAGCTTGCAAACACAGACGTAAGCAACCTGGATCTCTCCCAGAACAGCCAGCTGCGTACTCTGAACATTTCCGGAACCCGTATCGAAAACCTGAAAAATCTGGATCTTAGCAGCTATACCGCACTGGAAAATGTGTATCTGACAGACGCCGGTCTGGAATCCCTGATCCTTCCGGAAAACGACGTCTTAAGTCTGGTAAAATGCGAAAACAACCACCTGACTTCCCTGGATTTAAGCGGAATCTGTGAACTCTGGTGGGAAAAGGCCGTCTCTCCCCAGAGCCGGACGGTCTATGCCTCTCCGGAAAGCGACACACTGGTGTTTGATATGAACACCCTTGTACCGGATCTTTCCAAAGTGACAGTTGCAGAGGCAGAAAACGTAAGCTATGACGCCGCCACCGGCCTCCTTACTGTCGCCGGACCGACCCAGGTTGCCTACACTTATGATCACGGATACCAGTTCGGAGATCTTGATCCCATGGAAGTAACACTGAACATAAGAGAAGCGCTTCCTTATACGGATGTTCCTGCAGACGCCTGGTACATTGACACCGTCGCAGACGTCTACGAAAAAGGCCTGATGACCGGACTGGATGAGACAACGTTTGGTCCCAGTGACTTCCTGGCCAGAGCACAGTTTGCAACCATCCTCTACCGGATGGAAGAGGAGCCGGACGTTACTTTTGAGCAGAAGTTCCCAGATGTTACCACCGGTCAGTTCTATACCGAATCCGTACTGTGGGCGGCGGATGCCGGCATTGTTACCGGATACACCAACAACGGATACTTTGGTCCTTCCGATAACATCAACCGGGAGCAGATGGCAGTGATGATGTTCCGCTATGCCAATTATCTGGAATTAGACACCAGCCAGAGGGCAGACTTCAGTTCCTACCCGGACGCTGCAAATGTCAGCGATTTTGCAAAAGACGCCATGAGCTGGTGCGTGGCAAACGGAATCATCACCGGAGACAACGGCGCTCTGAATCCCCAGGGCGAAACAGCCAGAGCTGTCTGCGCCACCATCATCAGCAGATTCTACACTGCATACGGACTGTAAAAAACACATGCCTTTTATCACCCGCAGCGCCTGTGCCGGAAAAACCGGCGCAGGCGCTGTTTTTCATCTTGACTTCATCCCCGGTTATTATATACTGGCTATAGACTTATAAAGGAGGTGGCGGCGTCCCCGCCAGATGAAACGACTATGAACAACAGAAAAGCTCTCAAAGAACGAGGCAGGCGCTCCCTGAAAAAGCACTACGCCATATTTGTTGCAGCCTGCCTGATCGCAGCATTTTTCGGCGCAGAATTTACCAGCTCTCTGGACTTTTCTTCCGCACAGAAGCGGGAAGAAGATGTACAGCAATTTGAAAGGAATCTCCAGGGGGATTTTTCTCCTTCTGTTAAAACAGATATCGGAGGCGCCACCTGGGAGGACGTGTTGCGTACGATTGCCGAAAACAATACGGAAGCAGGGCGCAAAATGACTGAACAGATTGAGGCAGATGAAATCCAGAACGCAGCGGAAGGAAATCCCATGTTTGGCAGAACCCGCGGCGTCTTATCCGGTGTTGTCAATCAGTTAAGCTCCGGCTCCATCCTGGTGACCCTGGTTGCTGCCATCGCCTCCATCACCGGTTCTGAAAGCCTGGGACTCATCCTTTTGATCCTTCTGGGCGCACTGGGCGCATTTGCCTTCTGGTTTCTGATCACCAATGTATTTCCGGTAGTCGTCCGCAGGATCTTTCTGGAAGGCCTGATCTATGACCGCGTCACTTCACAGCGGTTTATCTTTTTGCTGCGGATCAAAAAATGGCTGAAAGCCGCCCGGATCATGTTTGTAAAGTACATTTTTTATTCTCTGTGGAGCCTGACGGTTATCGGTGCCGCAATCAAACGTTATTCCTACTATCTGGTACCCTACATAGTGGCGGAGAATCCGGATATGACTGCAAAACAGGCCATCACCCTTTCCCGGAACATGATGGACGGACACAAGTGGGAGTGCTTTGTCTTTGAACTGACTTTTGTCGGATGGCAGATCCTTGGCATCTTCACTCTGGGATTGTCCAACATCTTCTATACCAATCCCTACAAGATTGCCTCTTTTACCAATTACTACGCAGACCTGCGGAAAGAAGCGCTCCAAAAGCAGATTCCCGGTTCGGAACTACTGAGGGATACTTATCTGTACGAAAAAGCGGACAACGCGCTGATCCAGGCAAAATACGGGGATGTGATCCAGGTTATGGACGATCCGCAGCAGACACAGGAAAAGCTGACTGGCTGGCGCGGTGTTCTGGCTGACAACTTCGGTCTTCTGCTTTTCCGGCGCGAGCAGGAGCGTGCCTACGAGCGGCACCGGGCCGAATATGTCCGTATCCATGAAATGATTGACGATGTACAGGGAGCGGCTTATCCTGTCCGCCTATATCCCATTCCGGAGGAAGAACGCCGCAAGCTGGTACAGTCTCTTAACTACATGCGGCATTACTCCGCCTGGTCGCTGATCGCTATTTTTCTTAGCATGTCTTTCTTCGGATGGCTGTGGGAGGTTGGCATGCACCTGGTCACCAACGGCGAATTTGTCAACCGGGGCGCGCTCCACGGTCCCTGGCTTCCCATCTACGGAACCGGCGCCGTGCTGATCCTGATGATCCTGAATCGTCTCCGTCAGAATCCGGCCCTGTTATTTGCCGCTACCGTGGTTCTGTGCGGATTTCTGGAGTACACTACCTCTCTTGTCATGGAAATTGCCACCGGCGGCACCAAATGGTGGGACTACAGCGGCTATTACCTGAATCTGGACGGAAGAATCTGCGCGGAAGGACTGCTGGTATTCGGAATCGGCGGCCTGGCCATCACTTATGTGCTGGCGCCGATCATCGATGATCTTCTTGCCAAAATCAACGAACGGCGGGTCATCACCGTGTGCTCCATCCTAATGGTTCTCTTCGCCGGCGATGCCATTTACTCGCAGTTCCACCCCAACGCAGGAAAAGGCGTAACCGACATCGAGGCAAACGCCGATGTCTCCGAGTATTGCAAAAACACTTCCGCCACTTTCCATTCGCAGCACCGCGATCCTCACAGCGCACTCTTTTCCTAATAACGCTGTTCTATATACCAGAAAAATCCGGCGGGAAATCCCCGCCGGATTTTTCTGACTTTCGCAGACTGGCAAGTACCTGTGCATCTAGTCTTCCAGCCACTCCATGTAATCTGTCTCACTGGCAAAAAGCCGGTACTCTCCATCAATATATCCCATATATCCGTCTGCTGTATGATATCCTTTCATCGCTATCCAACCTTTCTTTTTCTTGTTGTGGATAGCTTAACGGATCAGGTGTCCAATAAAAATGCCACCTGTGAAAATTTTAATAATCGTTTTTCTTTTTGCGACTCCGTTTCATCCGAAGGACAATTCCTCTGCCACACTGCTGCCTGCAGCCTCGTAGCCATCGCCGGATTTTTCTTCCACACGGTAAATGGTATTCCCGTGTTCATCCGTCTTACTTGCCGGCAGATACTTCGCCACAGCCTTCCATACCGCATGCCATGCCTCGTCTTCATAGCAGTTCTTTCCCGCTATATCCGCATCCGCGTTTCCGTCCAGCACAACACTTCCATATACTCTGCCGTTTCCAGAGTGTTGGTGACGGTAATCGCAGGATGATCCGGGTTCTCGGAATTAAGCTTATAGTTTACTTTGTACCCTTTGTTATAAAGCGCGTCCCCTTCCCCTTCTGCCGATGGAAGACTGGTATTCTCCGGCTCGATCACAGATACATCCAGCTCCGTCAGCTTGTATCCCGGCTGCAGTTCCACAGCCCGGTACTGACCTTTTGGCAGATTGGAAACCGTCCTTATTTCCCTTGTTGTAATCCAGCACATTTTCCCAGTCTTCGCCGGCCTGTGTATACCGCTGGATCAGGAAACTGGTCTCCCAGTCTTTCCCGCTTTGCTTATTCTTCGGGCGGGTATGATAAACATTGCTGCTGTCGCCCGCCCAGTTCTTAACCACCGTCAGAGCCGACGTCTGCAGGCCATTGTAAACAATCTGGTCGTTTGTGTCGTAGGCGTCCCTGTTTGCCGGACAGGCCGGTGTAAACAGTACATCATTATATTGATAGGTCCAGGAGCCGTTGTCGAAGGTTTGATTCTGCACCTCCACGATACGCTCCTGTTCCCCTGGCAGCGTATAAGCGATCTCCTTCTCCACGATCCGGTACTGAACCGGTATTACCAGGTCCTGACCGCCTCCGGAAGAGCCCCCTTTGATCCATGCAGGCAGATTCTTGAATGCTGCCGCTTTCCAGCTCTCGTTGATCCGTCCGGAAATGGTCTGTTCAAATGCGTAATCCCCGCCTGTCACTGCAGCATAGTCATCAGCGCTTAGATTCCTTTTCAGAAAATCTTCCGCAGATTCCCACCCCTCTGATGAAGACGCAGTTCCGCCTTCCGGTACTTTTGCCGCCTGCAGCTCAAAGGTCACGGAAAGGTCGCAGCCCAGGTAATCCTTTGTGACAGCAGTCCCATCACTGTTCAGCCAGTCTTTTGTCAGGGAAACTTCCGTCTTCAGCGAATTGGTCAGTGTCCCGGCAGTAATCGTTCCATCCTTATCAGCCTTAGACGTAGCCGAAGTCTTGCCGCTTTTCGGAGTCACCTGATATCTGCCCGCATCCTTTGAAAAGTCTAATATTGTCTCAGGAGCCGTTCGCCTTCTTTCTTCATCTGCTGCACCACTTCTTCTGGTCCCAGGATCTTCACCTGTTCTCCAAGGGAAAACACCCAGCCCAGAAACTGTCTGCTGGTCTTAACCGTAAGGTTTACGGTGAAGTGTTCTTCATCTTCCGGGATCATCGTCACCGATTTGCCGAAGCGATCGATGATCACTCCCGCAAGCCTGTTGTCCACCAGAAGTTTTACGACCTTTTCTTCTCCTCCGAACATGCCGAAGCTTTTCCTGGTATACTCCGCCATGTCCAGCTTCTGAAAAAGCTCCCTGCCCCTGCGTCCTTCCTTATCCATCCGGATATGAAGCATCTTATCCACCCGGTAGTGACGGATCTCTCCGGCATCCTCGTCATATCCCACCAGATAATAATTCTCGTCGTCCCAGGTAAGCCCCCAAGGGCTGACATGATAATAAGCCCCGTCCCTGCGAAGCTCCGTCTCTTTTTTTACGTTCCACTGATAATATTGGAAGCGGATCTGCCGGTTCCCGGAAATGGCATTATGTATCGTATCCACCGTATAGTAAATACTCTCATTCATCGTCTTGATCCGTCCGGACACATAGACCTGACGCTGAAGTTTCTGCGCGTCATACCTGCTGACCAGCTTTTCCAGTTTTCTGATCAGCGCATTGGTTTTCTTTTCCGTAATGAACTTGGAAGACTGGATGGCGTCCACCAGAAGCTTTAGTTCCGGCAGCTCGAACAGACGGCTTACCACATGGTAATGATAGCGGTTTCCCACCGGCTCCCCCTCTACTTCGATTCCCAGCACTTCCAGATCCCTAAGATCCTGATAAATGCTCTTGCGGTCAGCAGTAATCCCATAAGCTTCCAGCGCCGCCATAATCTCTGGCATGGTGATATAATGTTCTTCATCCGTCTTCTCGTGCATGATCTGTGCAAGACGGTATAATTTGAATTTCTGGTTGGTTCCCTTTGGCATATGTTTCTGCTCCTTTTTCCATCAAATACGTTTCTAAACGCAGTATACCACACCAACGAAAAAGCAGGGAGATTTCCTCTCCCTGCCTGTGCATTTTTATTGTTTATCCTTATCTGTTCTTCTTTTTCCAAAGAACCGTTCCTCCTGTGCCAGGGCACAGAACCGGCAGACGGTCGCCCGGATGGTCCTGGCGTCCTCACATACTACCGCTAATCAGACAATTCCTGCAAAGAAGATCTGCGTTACCTCTGTTTCCACTTCAAAAGCCGGGCCGAGTTAATGATCACCAGCACCGATCCCGCGTTATGCACCAGCGCCCCGACCACCGGTCCTAAAAGTCCTGTGATGGCAAGCGCGATGGCAAGAAAATTAAGGGTCATGGAAAATGTCAGGTTCACCTTGATGGTGGTCATCATTCTCCTGGAAAGGGACAATAGATGCGGCAGTTCCCGGATCTCATCATCCACAAGAGCGATATCCGCGGCATCCACCGCGATGTCGCTGCCTGTGCCTCCCATCGCAATCCCCACATCGGCCTTTTTCAGCGCGGGAGCGTCATTGATCCCGTCTCCGATCATGCAGACCGCATTTCCCTTTTCCTGGTAAGCACCGATGTACTTCAGCTTATCTTCCGGCAGACAGCCTGCGTGTACCTCCCGGATCCCAAGAGGCGCGGCGATGGCGTCAGCGGCATTTTGATGATCGCCGGTCAGAAGGACTGGCTGGACGCCGATATGGTCCAGTTGTGCGATCATATCCTTGCTTTCTTCTCTTACTGTATCGGAAAGGACAAGATAACCTGCCGGCCTGTCGTCAACTGCGACGTAGATCACGGTGCTTCCCTCATTGAGATATCTGCCTGCCCCGGCGGCAAGCGTTCTGGAAAGGAGCGTCTCTTTTAGAAGCTTTAAATTGCCCGCTTTTACAACTTTTCCGCAGACCGTCGCAGTTACGCCCTCTCCGGGGCGCATCTGAAAGTCTTCACAGGCGGCCGGCTTCTTTCCATAACAGCGGACCACCGCTTTCCCGAGCGGATGCTCGCTCATCTGCTCGGCCGCAGCGGCAAAGAAGTAGATCTCCTCTTCGGTGTAATCCGATACGGACTTCACTGCAGTCACTTCCGGTGTTCCGTAGGTAAGCGTGCCTGTTTTGTCAAAAGTGATCTTTGTCACAGACGAAAGCCGTTCCAGCGCATCCCCCTCCCGCACCAGAAATCCGTGCTTTGTAGCGTTTCCAATAGCCGCCATGATCGCTGTCGGCGTAGCAAGTACCAGCGCGCAGGGACAGAACACCACAAGAATGGTAACGGCCCGGATGATTTCCCCGGTAACGATCCAGGTAATTCCTGCGGCAGAAAGCGCGATCACAACGATCCAGGTGGCCCACCTGTCTGCAAGCCCCACGATCCTGGCCTTCCCTGCGTCTGCAGACTGCACCAGCCGGATCATCCGCTGGATCGAACTGTCCTCTCCCACCTTTAACGCTCTCATCTCAAATGCGCCAAACTGGTTCACGGTTCCCGAGGAAACCTCGTCTCCGGGCGCTTTATCCACCGGAAGCGATTCTCCCGTCATGACCGCCTGATTTACAGACGTCTGACCAGAAAGGATGACTCCGTCAACAGCAACAGTCTCACCGGGCAGGACACGGATCCTGTCTCCCACCTTTACCTCCTCGGCAGGAAGGATCTCTTCGGTCCTGCCCCGGATCACCCGGGCGGTCCGGGGCGTAAGATGTACAAGCCTTTCAATCCCGGCTCTGGCCTTTGCAACTGTCAGATCTTCCAGCAATGCTCCCAGCTGCATGATAAAAGCAACTTCCCCTGCCGCAAAATCTTCCCCAATACAGACAGAAGCGATCAGCGCCAGCGATACCAGCACATCCGCCTTGATATCAAAAGCAGTAACCAGTCCGGCCACAGCCTCCATGATAATAGGGATACCGCAGAAAATAATCGCGATCCACGCGGCGTCAAAAGGCAGCGGCACCAGATCAAACAGACTGATAATGAGAGATATGCCGCCAAGAACAAGAAATATAATATCTTTTTTCATACAGACCCTCTTTCTATACCCATAGGGGTATGCCTATGCTTGTCTTTATTATACCCATATGGGTATCCGGAGTCAAGACATCAATTGGGGACGGGGGATTTTCAAAAATCCCCCGTCCCCAATTGATGGTACGTCAACGAAAAAAAGCAGCCATTCCGGCTGCTTTCAAAAAACTGTTTTTACTGCATGTTGGCAAAGCGTTCCACTGCTTTGGTAAATTTTTCGATTGTCTCGTCTGCGTTGCCGTGCTCGATCCCATCCCGCACGCAGTGCTTGATATGTCCTTCCAGGACAACCTGGCCGGCTTTATTAAGCGCGGATTTTGCAGCGTTGATCTGGGAGAGAACATCCTCGCAGGGAACATCTTCATCAATCATCCGGTCAATCGCCTGCACCTGTCCGATGATCTTCGCAAGTCTGCGGTGCAGATTCGGGGCGTCCATACATTGCTTCATATTACATCCTCCATACCATTAGGGGTATATGTATTATAGCAATCAGGAGAAGAAAAGTCAAAATAAAAAGGCACTTCCTGAAAGTTCTCTTTCAAAAAGTGCCCAAATCATCCATATTTTTAGTACAGCTTCGCCCCTGCCGGGATACTGTCATCCACCATCAGCAGATTCAGTCCCTCGTGTCCGTCGTACTCGTACACGGCGCTGATCAGCATACCGCAGGAATCGATGCCCATCATCTTCCTGGGCGGCAGATTAGTAATAGCGATGCAGGTCTTTCCCACCAGCTCTTCCGGCTCATAGTAGTCGTGGATTCCGCTTAAGATCACGCGGTCTTCACCGGATCCGTCATCCAGGATAAACTTCAGAAGCTTCTTGGACTTCGGAACTGCCTCACACTCTTTTACCTTCACCACGCGGAAATCAGACTTGCTGAAGGTGTCAAAATCTACAAATTCCTCGAACAATGGCTCGATCTTTACTTTAGACAGGTCGATCTTCACTGCCGGCGTTTCTGCTGTCTCCGCTGCCCGGGCTGTAGCCTGAGCTGCGTTGTTCGCCTCATTCTTTGCCGCACCCTGAGATTTCATGGTGGGGACCCTTTTTGTGGTTCTTTCATACTCGACCAAGCTGGTGTTAATACTATTAAATTCTCCATATTCCAATTATCCCCCATACTTCATATTTTTGCTCTACTTTGAGTCACTTTGCGGGCAAATGATGTAGGGCGATAGTAGTATATGCAAGAGCATATTCATATACAAGAAATTATAACTTCTCTTATTTACAATGTCAATCCACATCAAAGTAACGCTGCCTTATCTTTTCCTGCTTCAGAACAAGAAAAAAGAACACACAACACTCTGTATGTTCTCTTTCTGTATGTTAAGTCCAATATTATACTTTGAAGTAGCTATCCAATCCTTTGAACTCTTCCGCTTTCATTTCTTTTGTAACATCAGCATAGATGTTCAGTGTAGTTGAAATATCTGAATGTCCGATCTATCATCAAATCTGAAAACAGATTATCAAGCGGAGAAGGACTTGGGTCGTCCTCGTCCTCAATCGCCCCGGCTCTGAGCATTTCCATTACCATCGCAAAATTCTGTTCTTCCGGCGGTGCTTCATAATGCAGATAAAATACAAGTGCAAGCAGAAGCATTGACGCTGCCGTATCCCAAAATGGGTCATTGCTCTGTGAACCTTTCGGAGTGGTACTCTTAAAAAGATTGGTTACGAGCTTCTGCACATCATTGTCATTCTGCAAATAAACAAAAGGATTGTAACAATGGCTTTTCTCCATTGAAATCAAATCAAGCACACGCACTTCGTAACCTTTCTTCTCAAGAAGATGTCCCGTATCTCGCAGGATTTCCCCTTTCGGGTCTAATATCACATAGCTGTTTCTTGCAGCGTTCATAATATTAGGCTTACCTGACTTAATCATATTGGTAAGCCTTGCTTTGCCCTTCGTCTTTTGTTCCTGCTTCAGAACCGATACCAAAAGCAATGCGATATTCTTCGCCGCCGAACCGCTTAATCTTGCAGCAACTTCAAATCCTTCAAATGGGGCAATGTCAGAGCCATTGATAAAAAGTACCGACAAAAGCCGCTGTCAGAAAATAAGCTGATGACTCAGAATGTGTGCATTGGACTTAATGCCAAGAAGCACAGACGAAATCTGAATACGCTTGTGTGCGGTGGCTCCGGTGCAGGTAAGACAAGATTTTATGCAAAGCGTGGCATAGGATAACAAGTCAATGGCACACTCAAAGAGGTGTACTTCCTCCAAGCTTTCCTTACCTGAAAACTTAACCAGCTCATACGGTTCATAATTTCTCAGGTAGGTTAATAAGTCCATCTGCTTCGCCTGAATGATTAACTCAGGTGCGATAAAAGGCATATCGACCACCTCCTTAAAATAAAAATAGCCACCTGATTTTTTGAAAACCAAGTGGCTATATAATATTAAATTTTGTGTCTATGTTTTATGCAAGAATCTTCTCTTAATCAATTTTCTTTCCTGTAGCTTTACTTTTTCAGTTTTAACCCATCTTTGAAAGCTTCACCCACACGCTCTGTAACCTTGTAGTAACCATGAGTATAAGGGTCAAATGCAATGGCATTTACCTTGGAAATATCAATTTTACCGTCTACCATAACGCTCTCATCGGCAGTTACATTCACTACCTTTCCAATAACGCCACAACCGTATTCATTATCTTGATACTCAATAAATTTACATTCTAAACAAATTGGAAATTCATTGATAATAGGAGCATCTACGACTTCAGCCTTACTTGCAGTCAATCCACTACGTGTAAATTTATCTGTTACACGATTACCAGACTCTACGCCAAAATAATCTGCTTCTACCAAGTGTTCAACATCTGCGATACTAACAGTAAATGCACCTCGTGCCTTAATATTTTGCACGGTTTTATGTGTTTCGGTAAGATTCAATGCAACTATGTCCCTTGCTTGCATTGTCCCCCAAGCAGCATTCATTACATTCACACTGTTGTCCTCATTATAAGTTGCCACCATCAACACTGGCATAGGAAAAATTCCTTCCGTAATTTTCAACTTTGTTCTCATAATAATCTCTCCTTAAAATTAGATTGACAGAATTATTTATCCTGCTTATAATTATATCCAATCAATTCAGAATTTCAAGTACTGGTAAAAATGATAGGTACTATCTAAGGAGAAAGTATAATGATACAAAACTACATTGAAAATGCCAATTTTGAAGATACAGGCTTTGCTTACACCTTGTCCCTGATTTCCGGCAAACATAAAATGGTCATTCTTTATTGTTTAATGGAATTTAAAACTGTAAGGTTCAATGAGCTGAAGCGTTATCTGAAAACAATTTCCGATAAAACATTAAGTACCAATCTCAAGGAACTAGAGTCTGACAAACTGATTATCCGTACTGAATATCCTCAAATTCCACCCAAGGTGGAATACTGTCTTTCGGAACGTGGCAAGTCACTAATGGTAGTGTTAGATCAGCTTTGTGTTTGGGGTGAAGAAAACAAACTGACAGATTAACATCTTCTAATTTTTTTGAAAATATTATTTCTGACAGTATAACTTTGTACCATCTCACCTAACATACTATCTGCGGTATGGAATTTTTCCATACCGCAATTCTAAACTCATCTTTCAAAATTTCTTGACTTCTTTTCAATCATTTCGCCCTCATCAGGCTCTCCGCCGACAATCTCATTTTCCTTTTTATCCATATTGAGCAGGATATTCAGCTCATCAAGTCGGGCAGTTTTTGCCCTCAATTCTTCCTCCTTTGCAAACGGCTTTTCGATTTCCTGCTTCGCTGTTTCAAACTGCTTCTCCGTATTTTCAAGGCTGTTTTTCGTATCAGCAAGTGCTTCCTCAAAGCGTTCTATGCCGTTATCTATTCTCACGATATTACCGTGAGAATCATCGCCAATGGCGAGTTAAATGACGACGATGGCGAGTTAAATGGCGAATTAAATCCTGCTCTGCTTTATCTGAACAAAAGCGAGTTGGCGGTTTATCACCTCATTGAAAAAGCCCCGCAAAATTCCCGTCAGGAAATTGCCGATCGTCTGTATGGCTCAACAAGCGTCACGGTAAAGGTCGTCGGGTAGCCTTCTTTGGTGTATTCAATAAATTTCTTATCGCTGATAACTTCTGTTTTACTCAAATCGCTTCTCCAAGCTCCGTAATTTTCAATATCCAACACCAGCTCCCACACCTTTTGAAGTTCGCCGGTGATCAACGCTTTTATATTTGAAACCGCCATTTTTGCTCTCTCCTTGAATTAGTCGTATTTCTCAATATGCACGGTGGCAATCGCCGACTGATTTGGCTCTCCGGTAACAAGGTCTTGCGGCGCAGGCACAAGCAGCATAAATCCGTCCTTGCCATATCTTAATTCATACCCTTGTGCATACGCTTCTTCCACAGAGATGTGCTGTACCTGTCCGATTACCATAGCCGTAATACCCGCACCGCTTAAATCCTGTATTTCTTTTAAGGTACATTCCATCGTGAGAAACGCTTCGCTGATCGCAGGTGCGTGAATGGTTTTGGCGTTGGAAACAGTAAAGCCTCCTGCGGCAAATTCGTCATCGTCCCATTCATTCTGATGAATGGTATTTACCAACCTGTCATAACAGCTTACCGGGAGAAAGTTAATGCAAAAGCATTTTTCTCTTTGGATATTGGCATAGGTGTGGGTGTGCTGATACAGGTTGCCCATCACGGCGAAGAAAGCGGTCTTATCTCCGTGAAAGCAACTCCACGAATGAAAGCACACATTCGGTTTTCCGTTCTCTTTCCAAGTCGTGATAGCAAAGAGAACGGTCGGTATTCCTGCTGTTACTTCAAAGTGAGAGAACAGCTCAAATTCTTCCGGATAGGCTGGCTTAAAATACTGGGGAAAATCCTTTTCAATCTCGATCTTCATAGCTGTACCTTTCACATATCACAGCTTCTCTACATCTTCCACATAGATGGAGACTTCGCCGCACTTGGGACAGATTGCTACCTTCGGCTTGCCGATCCTGCCGCCGAACAGCTTATTTTCGTCCGATGACATTACAATCCCGTATCCTGCGCCTTCTACCTTGATGGCACAGTTTTCTTTCATTTCCGTTCCACATCTGAGACACTTTCTCATAAATAAATCCTCCGTTTCTTTTTATGGATTTCCGGCAGTAAAGCCGCCCCGTTATGTTCTAAGTCTAAAGGTTTTCGGCGCAAGGCGGTATACCAAAATGCTGGCGACAATGCTGTAAAGCACACAGAATACAATAGTCATTATTCCAAATATCATAATCGGCATACGCAGCCGCATAAGGGCAAAGCAGATGACATAGGTTACTGACAAAACGATCCGGTATGTGCCGCTTTTCAGCTCCGTCCCTGCGTTATAAGGCTGGAGCAGATAGTAAATCGTCAGGTAATGAATCGAGAAAAACAGGCTCATACACAGGATGGAAACAACCAGCACTACATAGTTCAGCGGATTGTCCGTCCCTCCGGTGGCAAACAGGATCAGCGCCAGTCCGATACCGATCACGAGCGCCGGAACAGCGTTGATTTTCATAATCTCACGCAGGCGAATCTGAAACAGCCGCAGGATAAAGCTCGGCTGCTTATAAAACGAATAGGTCAGCAGGCTGTGATCGCAGTTCATAAAAAGCGCCTGTGTAAAGTTCGTGCCACGGTTGATAGCGTACATTATAAATACAAAGTACGGAAGCCAAGTCATCACGATTTCGTTAATGACGGTTTTTTCTTCGGGCAGCAGATAGACGCCTGCCAGCACGGCGGCGACAAGGAAAGCGCACACATAGGAAATCTTCTTTGTCGAGTTCCAGAGTATCTTTTTATGCCTTTTGATAAACAGCTCATTCAGATACTCGAAGCCCTTGCGGTTGCTGCTAATGGAAGTATCTGCGGATATTTTCTTTTCATTTGCCTGTTTGATAAGCTTTGTCTGTGCCGTGCTGTCCATCTGATTGGTCAATCCGGCTAATAATTCCTTGTTGATTGCGTAATAATCACGGAAGGTAGTGAGCCTTGTGATACTTGCCATACCAAGGGGAATACACGCTAAAAATATAACCATTGGTACGACCGCAGGCAAAGCAAAACCAAAGGCGGGCGGAGCATAGGCTGCGGCTAAAAGCAGGGCGATACAGCACCACACATATTTGGACAGCTTATTTTCGTTGTAGCCAAAGCCCCTTTTCTCATAATCCCACAGGGTAACAGCCGCCGCAAACAGCTTCATACCCGCTATGCAAAGGGGCAGGAGCAGACAAAACCACAAAGGTACGCCTCTGTCCATACCGAACAGAATCGTAAAGGGCAAAAAGCCCACAACGACCTTCAGGATGGAGTAGAAATAGTTTACAAGCGTATATTCTCGTGCGTCCATTTTCATCAGGATCATCGCATAATATTTATCCTTTGTCGGATTGAAAAGGTGTGTGTTTACAAAGCTGCCGATTACCGTGAGAATCAGCAGGATATGCAGGAACACCTCATTCTCCGGCAGTCCTTTATAAAGGATACCGATACCGCATACCATCGTGATAAAGTAAAGGAGCTTGCCGAGGAATACAGAAACGATTTCCCACAGCACGGACAAAATGTTTGCAAAGATTTTCAGCCCCTTTACCTGATACAGCGTTGCCGGAAGCAGCCGCTTTACGAGCGGTATCTGCTTTAAGGAAAACAGGACACCGTTGACACGGTATGTATTTTTCAGGGAAAAAGATATTTTAAGCGTCTTATTCATTTCCTTCCTCCCTGAGTGCCGCAATGATTTTATCCTTAAATTCCCTGCTGTCCAGATCGGTTTTCTCCACGACCTCCAGTTCGCCGTGATTAAGCAGCACAATCTCATCGCAGAGGTCAAGCGCCAAATCCATAATATGAGTGGAGAAAATGGTAATGCGGTCTTGTTTCAGTGAACGGAGCAACTGCTTCATTTCCTCAGCCACAACGACATCAAGGGAGGTTAAAGGCTCATCAAGCAGCAGAATATTCGGCTGAGCAATGATGTTAATAAGCATTTGCATTTTGTTTTTCATACCGTGGGAATAGTCCTTGAGCAATTTGTCTCTGTCCTCCGGCTCAATGCTCATATAATCAAAATACTCATCAATACTTTTCGGATTTTTGATAGACTTCTCATTGATGTCCATAAAGAACTTTAAAAACTCTCTGCCTGTAAGGAACTCCGGCACGGTAGGGGTAGAGAGCACATACCCAATATCATCAGCCGTAACTTCACGGCGAACACCGTCTGTGTCAATATAGAAGTTGCCGCTATCTGTCTTAATATCTCGGTTCAGACAATTAAACAGCGTTGTTTTGCCCGCACCGTTTCTGCCGAGCAATCCATAAATTTTTCCTTCATCAAAGGTAAAATCAATATCTCTGAGAACTTCCTTTTTCTCAAAACTTTTTGACAAGTGCTCAATTACAAATTTCATAATATCCTCCGTCACATTTTAGGTTGGTAATATGCCATCAAAATAAAGTCTATGATTGTTTTCAGCAGGAAAGCGCCTACAAGGATAAGAACTATCCATATTGGTATGTCGAAAAAAATACATACCCAAGCACCCGCCATCAGTAGCCAGTGCAGTATCTCGCCGGATATTGCCTGTGCCTTATTGCGAATAAGCTGATTACGCTCGTCCTTTTCCTCAATCTCGTTTAGTTTCATCAGATCGGGATTTTTTGTACCCCATAGACCGATACCCCATTTTGCAATACCATATCCGAACAATCCGGCTCCTATCCCGATCATTGCTCCGCTTTGCGAATCACTTAAATAATCTTGTAAAAGAAACTTTGCGATCAGAGCTAAAGCAATGCCAGTAATACCGATCGCAAGATACATTCCGGTTTTCTTTTTCATTGCTTTCCCTCCTCATAAATGAAAATATCTTCAATGCTCATATTAAAATACCGTGCAAGCTTAAATGCCAATGTAATCGAAGGATTGTATCGTCCGTTTTCCAATGAGCCGATTGTCTGTCTGGATACCTCCAATGCGGCAGCCAGTTCTTCCTGCTTGATTCCCCGTTCTTTTCGGATTTCCTCTAAACGGTTTTTCACGGTGCGCCTCCTCTCTATGGAAAGCCAACTTTCCATACTTCTATTATACAAATAAAAGCAATAATGTCAAGTAGACTTTCCATAGATTAAGGTCATTGATATAAATGAGCCACTTGCCCCTAAAGCAAGTGGCTTCTAAATTACAACAGATTATACGGCTCACGCTCAGCTAAATTTATTACTTGTATTTTTTTCTGTTTGGCATAATTTACGGTGTAAGCCGTTCCACCTTTACTTTCTGTTAAATACGCTATGCAGATACTGCTATTATCTACCAAATGGCGATTTCGCTTAAACATACAGCCCCGTGTATATTCTTCTGAGGTATACACCACTTGTAAATTTAATAAGGACATCGTCTACTGCGTCCGTATATCTGCCTTGTTCTATAAGGTTATTTTTAAGGGCGATCAAGGCTTGTAAAACTTTTCGGTACTCATCATCATTAAGATAGAGATGAAATTGCTGCTTCTTCATTCAAATGCCTCCTTTATTTCTCCATTCAAAAAATCTCTGCCGGATAAACACTATATCCTCATCTTCATTCGAGGCTATGAAAATGTGTAAACTACGAAATGCCTTTTTTACTTTTACTGCAAAGTCCGCTTCGTTACCATTTAAGATATACGGGATTTTTATCAGTTTGATCTCCCGCTTCCGACACAAGTGCGATTTCAGTATTTCTATTTTCTCCGTCTGGCTGACAGTCTCAATCGCTGCTTTTTCTTCAGGTAAATACATTTCAAGCGGTATGCCGATAATCTTATCTGTATCTGTCTGTACCTTTATATGCTTCATCGCTGCATAATACATAACTGCCAGCTTCGGAAAAACCGTCAGATAATCTTTTTCGCACACCTTACAACCTTTTTCTTCAATCGTTCTTTCTGAAACTTTTGCTTTCCAAGAATGTCCGAGTGAACATTTCCACCATACACTCCGCATTGAATTTCTGGATATTTTATTTGGGGAAATGCCTTTGTTTTTTTCATAATCCCATTCCGAAAGAAGATGTGCGTCCGTCGTTGCTAAATCATTATACCCTGTCATAACTGTGCGATCCGCACAGACGGGACATACTGTGCCTTTTATCCGTGCATATACAACGGACTGCCACTCATATCCGCACTCTCTGCACTTCCACCAAACATTCCTACGAGATTTCTCGTTTACCATATCAGGAGTAAGCGGCAAATTCCGGTCTGACCATTCCTGTGCAAGCTGAGGGTGGGTTGTAGCAAAGTCATTAAATCCTTTCAGCAGAGTTTGACCGCTACAATAAGGACATTGGCTTCCGCCTGAACGAGTTGAAATGAGTGTATTCCATTCGTGTCCTTTACTGCACTTCCACCATACCTTTCTATTCGCAAAAGCAGTAACCATATCAGGCTTTAGCGGATAATTCCTTTCAGACCACTCAGAAGCGATTTCAGGGCGCTGTGAGGCAAGATCATTAAATCCCACTAAGATTTTATTATGAGAGCAATATGGGCAGCCTGTGCCGCTTATTGCTCTGCTCTTAACTGTTGCCGTCCATTCGTGACCATATTTATCTTGCCAAATCACTTTCTTATGAGATCCTATTGTTACCATTGTCGGTTTTAGCGGATCGTTCTTACTCGACCATTCATCAGCCAGTTCCGGTTTCAGCGTTGCCAAATCATTGATACCCTCTATAACTCTTGATCCTGAACAGATAGGACAATTCTCGCCTTTTGAACGAGCCTTAACGCTGGTCTGCCATTCGTGACCGCAAGCGCCCTTCCACCAAACTACTTTGTTTGAGCCGTATGTAATCTTATCCGGTGTAAGCGGCAGATTTTTATTCGACCATTCCGAAACAAGCTCAGGGTGTACCTCTGATAAAAGATTACTCATATCGAATCCCCTCCTTCCTCTGTGATTACATTATATTTGGAAAGAGGTTTTTTTCGTAGTTTGCGAATCTACTTAAAATAAAAAGTCGTCTGAAAAAGGGTAAATCCTTTTCAGACGACTACAATATAAAATCAGCTCTGTCGGTTTATTGATCTGAACACTTCCAATAATTCAATTTTGGCAACATAGACGACATATATTCTCGTACCTGTTCCGAAGTCCAGTTTTCATTTGCCATATGCTCGGCACAAAAGTTAATCAAATCATCCATTTTATTGTATGTGAATTTTCCTTCAGCGTAACACCACTTGCAGTATTCTTCATTGAATGTCCCATCAGGTTCTTTACTGATAGAAGAATCATCAAGAGGCATACCGCAGCATTGGCAAATAAGCTGTCTTGGGGAGCCTAAAAGCGTATTGATTGAAACATCGAAAAACTTGGAGAGCAGTTTTAAGGTTTCTGTATTCGGAATTGTTTCTCCGGTATCACATAGTTAAAGATATTGGTGTCATTCAATCAATCTTGCCGATAAAGCGGTAGAAGATTTCTACCTCCTGTTCCCTGCTTCCGTCCTCACCTTTGACCGCTTCATGGACAACGATTTTTTCAATCAGCGTATTCAAAAGTTCGGCGGTCAGTTCCGTTGGATTGACGCACTCTTTCATCAAGGCAATCCATTTTTCTGCGTCTGCGGCGTTCTGGCTTTCAGTGGTGATAGCGGATTGAAGCCGCTCAATCTTTTCGTCCAGTTCAGCCTGTTCGCTTTGGTACTTCCCGGACAGCATAGAGAAGTTGTATTCCGTGATACGCCCCGCCGCCCAGTCCTCATACATCCGGGCAAACAAAGTATCGACTTCGGCTTTTCGCTTCTCTGCCTTTTTCAGTTCTGCGGCCTGCTTCTTTCTTGCGGCGGCCTGTCCCTTATCAGTGGCATTTAACAGCCGCTTCAAGAGCCGTTCTTCATCATGTTGTACCAGTCCCGACCAGTATTGCAGACGGGAGAGGACATAGGCATAAAGCACATCATAACGGATATAGTGCATGGAGCATTGGCGTGTGCCCTGCCCGTACTTGCTACAATGATAATGGCCGTAAGGCTTGCTGTTCTGCCTGTTCTCCCCATAGGACAGCGACCAGCCGCAATCCGCACATTTTACCAATCCGGAAAAAATCTGCGTTGTACCATCCTTGCACTTCCTGCGGCGGTTTGCTATCTGCTCCTGTACCTGCCGGAAAACCTGCTCGCTGATAATCGGCTCCTGCGTGTTCTCCACCCGCACCCATTCACTTTGGGGCTTGCGTACCCTCCGCTTGTTCTTAAAGGAAATATTTGTTTCCCGGTAGTGGATGGTATGGCCGATATAGGTTTCATCTTTCATAATGCTCTTGACCTGCGCTATCGTCCATGCGTAGCTTTTTTCCTCCGGTGCACCCGCATAGATGTTTGCGAAAGTCCCGTCACGCTGGAAGTTGATAAATCCCGGCGTGGGAACCTTTTCCGCAATCAGTATTCTTGTGATACTGGCCGCCCCTCTGCCATGAATGGCAAGGTCAAAAATCTTCTCCACTATCCAGCGGGTTTCCTCGTCGATTATCAGCTTGTTTTTGATTTCCGGGTGTTTCCTGTACCCGATGGGAGCATAGGCGCCGATACGCTGTCCTGTGGCAAACTTCGCTTTGAAAGCGGCCTTTACCTTGCGGCTCGTATCTTTCGCAAACCACTCATTGAACAGGTTTTTGAACGGGACAAAATCGGAAAGCCCTTTTTCTGTGTCCTCATTCTCCGCAACGGCGATGTAGCGCACCCGTTTTTCCGGGAACAGAAATTCCAGATAGTAGTCCATCATCACATGTTCCCGCCCGAAACGGGAAAGGTCTTTCGTGACAATGCAGTTTACTTTTCCGGCTTCCATATCGTCCATCATGCGCTGAAAATCCGGGCGTTCAAAGTTCGTCCCCGACCAGCCATCGTCCACATACTCACCGACTACATGAAGCCCCTGTTCCTTTGCGTACTGTTGCAGGATTGTCCGCTGTGTTTCAATGCTTACGCTGTCACCATAGTTTTCATCGTCCCGGCTCAATCTCATATAAAGCGCCGTGTTGTAAATCGTAGTATTGTAAGGTTGTTTCACCGTTAAAAATCCTCCTTCTAAAGAAACAACCCACGCTTACAATACTTTTGCTCTATGGCAATTATATCATAAGCGTGGGCGTGTTATCAATGATGGGCTATCAGGTTGAAGCGGCTTTTTCTGCGGTATGCCGCACCACATCTACAATCAGATCACCGAGGGGCTTCCCGACTGCGGCGAAGTGTTCGGAGATTTTTATACGGTTGTTCCCACATACAAAATACTGCGTCCCGTTCTCTGTTCGTATGACCTGCCCTGTCCGGGGTGTAAAAATATCGCTTTCGCTTTTTGCCATCCAGTGTCCTCCATATTCAGTTTTCAAGGTACAATGCCGCACAGGGGCGGCGAAAATTTCTGCTTATATCTATCACCTTTCCTTTGCCGTGTGCCGCTGCTGCCGTTTCAGTTCCGCCAGTATATCCGGCGGGATACGGTCAACCAGCCTCTGTAAATTGTCCAGTTCGCTTTTCAGCTTTGCCCGTTCCATCGTATCTTTCATCTTGCCTTTTTCACTGGCCTTTGCTCTTGCTTCCAACTTCTCATTCTCCGCCAACAGGTCATTGATTGTGACCTTGTACTTTTTCAACTGCCCGGAGAAGTTTTCCATCTGCGGGAACCACTTTTTCAGCATGGAAAGGGCTTCCTCTTTTTTCTTTCCGGCGTTCAGCGGGTTAATGCCGTCAAGGGCGGCTTCAATGGCTCTGGCCTGTTTGGAGAGGGAAACCGCCTGTTTGAAAAGCCGGGTGGGGATATGCTTCCGGCCTGTCTTGCTGGCGCTTTCCCCACGCTCCAAGTCAGGATATTTCTCCACCATATAGGCGTGAAAATCGTCCTGCCACTTCGTCAGGTTTGCCCGGTTGCCGATAATCTCCTTTGCACACAGGCGGTTGTCCTTTGTCAGCGGAACAAAGGTCAAATGCAGGTGGGGCGTTTTCTCGTCCATGTGTACCACCGCCGACACGATATTTTCCCGTCCTACCCGGCCAATGAGGAAAGCCGCCGCCCTCTGGAAAAACGCCTGTATCTCCTTTGGGGATTTCCCCTTGAAAAACTCCGGGCTGGCAGTTACCAGTGTATCGACAAACCGTGTGCTGTCTTTCCTCGTCCGGCATCCGGCCTGCTCGATACGGCTCTGAATGAAGTGGTAATAGCGTCCCTCCGGCTTGACGATATGGAAGTTGTATTTACTCCGGCTTGTGTCAATGTCGGGATTGCTGGCATATTGTTCTTTCTGTCTTTCGTGATGGGCTTCCAGCGGCCTTGCCGGGTTGCCCTTGTGCTTCTCAAACCGCAAAATTGCGTGTTGTGCCATTCTGCTCCTTTCCCCATTCCTTTCCTATCCAGGGTTTTCCACAGGGAAAATCCCGCCAGAATTATCTCTGATACGATAGGAATGGAATGGATATAAATAAATCATTTTAATCTTTGTATTTCTATATACCGTCTGGTTTTCGTACTTCTCAAGATTGATTTCCGTACTTCAAGGGTACGGTTTTCAGTCCTCCGGCGTACCAGAACGGGATTTCTTGAAGTCGGTGTTTGGAACCGCTTCATAGGATTTTGGGAAAATGCGGTTGGGTTTTCCACAGCCCTGCTTCTGGATTTCCACCAGTCCGGCGTATTGCAGTTCCCGCAGGGTGTTCACCGCTTTTTGCCGCCCACAATGGAGCAATGTGACCACTTCACAGATAGGGAAATACAGGAAAATCCGTCCGCAGTCATCCGCCCACCCATTTTTGCGGGATAACTCTGTCCGGCGCAGAATAAAGGCATACAGAACCTTTGCCTCGTTGGACAGGAGCTTGAACGTGGGGGCTTCAAAGAGGAAATTCGGGAGCCGGGTGAAGCTGAACGCCCTTTCCGGCTGATGGATATAGATGGTATTTGTCATAGTGCGTTTTGTGGACGGTTAGAAGCCCGTTTTCCGGGGCGGGCGATACTTTATACCACCTGCCCCGGTTTGGGGCTTGCGAAGCCTGATAAATCAAGGCTTTTTTCGCTCCTAACTGTCCACAGCAGACCTCCTTTTCCGTTCACTTTCTGTTTTCTGCCGCCTGTGAACTCTGGCGGCACAGCCGGGACAGTATTTTGCCCGGTTGGATTTGGGGACGAACACACCGCCGCAGACCTCACAGCGTTTCAAGTCCTTATCCCGGAAAATCTCCGCTTCCAGCGTCCCGTCCAGCGGCAAGACCGCCCAGCGGAACCACTTACAGCAGACCGAGAAAGAAATCGTCTGCGGACAGGTGCAGGTGTCCCCATCGTCAAGGACAATGCAGTTGCCGTCCTCACAGCAACAGCACTCCCGGCGTATCAGGCTGGCCGCCTGTTTTCTCTGCGCCGGGGTCATGCGGTAAAGGGAACCGTCCGGCCTGCGTTCCAGCGGCGGCAAGTCTTTATAGGGGTTATCTCTCATGCGTTCCCTCCATTTTGCTTTCCGTTGCCGTTCTCCCCCGAAAAGGTTTCCTGCCCCATTCCTGCGGCGTGTTCCGGCGTTGGCACGCTCCCCGCAACTTCGGGACATTTTGTCCCGAAGTCCGACTCCTTGCGGTGCTTCCCCAGCCTGGGTATTCCTTTTCGGACGGTCATTCTGTTTTCAAGGTGCCGTCCATCGATGAACTACCCTAAGTCTACACGAAAAAAATGCAATTCCCGGAATATTGCGAGAATTGCATTTTGATGAAGTTTACACTTTGGAAATTGCATTTTTGCAATCATTCTGTATAATGGAAGTATGCGGAGGAGGTGCGTATCTATGGCTTTACCCGGAACACCCGGACAGCGGATTTCCGATTTATGCAACGGGAACCACATCACACAAAAGGAACTTGCGGAGAAGATAGGCGTTTCCGCTTCCCAGTTGAGCCGCATTGTCAGCGGCGAAACAAGAACGGTCAGCAGTGATATTCTCATAGGTGTAGCAAAGGAATTTAAGGTATCGACAGACTACATACTGGGCTTGTCTACCGTGAGCGTTCGTAAAAGCTACGATATTTCTGAATTAGGCTTGTCCGAGGGAGCCGTGAGGGGGCTTGTGACGGGTGCTGTTGATGTGCAAATCCTCAACCGCCTGTTGGAACATAGGAATTTTCCTAAGCTGATAGATTTGATACGGATTTATTTTCAGGACACAGCGGCAAAAGGCATAACAGCAAGAAACCAGCTTATCGAGATGGCAACGGCTTCCCTGTCCGACCTGATGAAAGAACACCCGGAACACCGGGCGGAAGCAAAGCAGGATTTACAGCTTTTGAACGCCCAGAAGATGGGGGAACATGAGGCGGAGATTGAGAAAATCAAAAATGTGTTCCTTGCTATCCTGCGGGATATTAAGAAAGACATTGACAACGGGGAACAGCCGGGAGAAGCTGTGACCGCCGCGATGTTCCAAGCCATGCGGGACGCATTGGCGGAACAGAAGCAAAACCCGCTTTCCATTGACGATGTAACGGCGATGGTTGCCGGACAGATCGGACAGCTTGCACCGATGGATGAAGAAACTGCCGACCTGTTCAAGCAGTTGGCAAAAAAGATGATGAAAGGAATAGAATAATAGCCTGTTATTCGAGATAATAATATGCCATTAGTAAAGCATGACTACCCTGTTTTAGAGTACGATACCGCATCAAAAGCTGTTTTTCAGCCGGGAAATGGGAAAAAATGTTTTCCTGCAAAAGCAGTGTTTGCTTTTTTAGGAGACGAGGTTGAAAATTATGCACATACCCATGATGGAATACAGATAGATGAATTTGAAAGTGCAACAAGACGATATCCTATTTATGAATGTCTTTATAATCAGGAGAAAATATGTCTATGTCCGGCTCCTGTGGGAAGTGCTGCTGCCGTCCAAGTTTTAGAATATTTAATTGCAGGGGGTGTAACAAAGATTATTTCCGTCGGCTCCTGCGGCGTATTGGAAGACATCCCGGAAAATAGATTTTTGATACCTGTTTCTGCATTGAGAGATGAGGGAACATCTTACCATTATCTTCCTCCCTCCCGAGAAGTAGAGATTTCAAAGGCTGGTATAAATGCGATTGAATCTGCTTTAAGCCAAAAGAATATACCATATTGGGAAGTTAAAACATGGACAACAGACGGTTTTTATCGAGAAACAGTAGAAATGGTTCAGTATCGG
>NZ_CAWVHE010000010.1:0-18157 GCF_963929015.1 uncultured Merdimonas sp. | reverse complement strand
TGGCCGGGGCTTTTGCTGTTGTCGTTATAGTTATCTAAAGGAATGAGAGAGAAAGTGCAGCACCTGGGAACTTCTCCCAAGTGCATTTACTTTATGAGGGGGAGATAGTTGATGTCTTGTTCAACTATCTGAGTCATATTATAAAAGGTAATTATGTCCAAAGTATGTTAAATCCCTAAAAGAAAACGAAAATTTCTTAAGCCGTTATTAAGAAATCATAAGGAAAAACTGATGCCTGCTTGATTCTTCCAATAATTGTGAGTATGATAGATGTAAATGATCTGGGAATGTGAGAGGAAATGTCATGGAGGATTCATATGTATTAGAGCTGACAGAGCCGAAATTCAAGGATTTTCATCTGGTGTACTGCGGCTATGCGCAGTGCGAGGCCTGCCACAGCTACGGACCGGCCACCCGGCCCAATTATATTATCCATTATATTCTGGAGGGAAAGGGCGTTTACCAGGTGGGCGAACGGAAATACCAGTTGTCCGCAGGACAGGGATTCCTGATCGAACCGGACACGCTGACCTTTTACCAGGCTGATCCGGAGGAGCCCTGGAGCTACCTGTGGGTAGGCGTTGGCGGAGACGAGGCCGGAAAATACATCCGGGATATCGGGCTGAACGGAAACCAGCTGATCTTTCAGTATGAAGACGGGGAACGACTGAAAAGGATCGTGCTGGATATGCTGAGACATACGAAGGTCACAATGGCAAATCTTTACTATCTGCAGGGGCGGCTCTATGATTTCTTCTCCGCGCTGACGGAAGATGAAGTGATCGATTCCTGCGTGGATATTTCCAAGGAGAGTATTTATATCCAGAAGGCGGTGACCTTTATCCGGAATAATTATTCCAGAGGCCTGAATGTGGCGGATATCGCGGTTCATATGAATGTGAACCGCAGTTATCTGTATACGCTGTTTAAAAATAACCTGGGCATGTCTCCCAAGGATTTTCTGACAAAGTTCCAGATTTCCCAGGCAAGGGAGCAGCTGAACCTGACAGATCTGTCCATCGAGGAGGTGGCGGAGGCCTGCGGCTACCGCAGCTGTCTGGTCTTTTCCAAAGCATTTAAAAAGGAAAACGGAATGACGCCCACGGAATACCGGAAACGCCGGCGCCTGGAGACGAAGCACAGACCGTCTGCAGGTCCGGAAGAATGGAAGGGGATCGGACGAAAGGTCCGGTTTACAATAGAAGAGGAAAATGAGGTGACAGACAAATGGGAAAATATGTAATGGCGCTGGACGCAGGGACAACCAGCAACCGCTGTATTTTGTTTGATAAATCCGGTAAGATCATCAGCATCGCGCAGAAGGAATTTACTCAGTATTTTCCGCAGCCCGGATGGGTGGAGCATGATGCGGACGAGATCTGGTCCACGCAGCTTGGTGTGGCGGTAGAAGCCATGTCCAAGGTAGGGGCTTCGGCGGAAGATATTGCGGCGATCGGCATCACGAACCAGAGAGAGACGGCCATCGTATGGGATAAGAAGACCGGAGAGCCGGTGTGCCGCGCGATCGTCTGGCAGTGCCGGCGGACAGCCGCATACTGCGACCAGTTGAAGGAACAGGGCTATACCGATATGATCCGGGAGAAAACGGGGCTGATCATCGACGCGTATTTTTCAGGGACAAAGATCCGCTGGATCCTGGATCATGTGGAGGGAGCCAGAGAAAAAGCGGAAAAAGGAGAACTGTTATTTGGCACTGTGGAAACATGGCTGATCTGGAAGCTGACAAAGGGAAGAGTGCATGTGACGGATTATTCCAATGCTTCCAGGACCATGCTCTTTAATATCAATACGCTGGAGTGGGATCAGGAGATCCTGGATCTTTTGCAGATCCCGAAGGCCATGCTGCCAGAGCCCATGCCTTCCAGCTGCGTGTACGGACATACAGATCCGTCTTATTTTGGCGGGCCGATCCCGATCGGCGGCGCGGCAGGAGACCAGCAGTCTGCTCTGTTCGGGCAGGTATGCTTCCATCCGGGAGCTGCCAAGAACACCTATGGTACGGGATGCTTCCTGCTGATGAATACGGGAGAGAAGCCGGTATTTTCCCAAAACGGGCTGGTAACCACCATCGCCTGGGGACTGGACGGGAAAGTGGAGTATGCCCTGGAAGGTTCGATCTTTGTGGCCGGGGCTGCCATCCAGTGGCTCAGGGACGAGATGCGTCTTATTGATTCGGCGGCGGATTCGGAATATATGGCAGGTAAGGTGAAGGATACGAACGGCTGCTATGTGGTTCCCGCATTTACAGGCCTTGGAGCGCCCCACTGGGATCCTTATGCCAGAGGTACCATCGTTGGCATCACCCGCGGCGTGAACAAATATCATATCATCCGGGCAACGCTGGAGTCCCTGGCTTATCAGGTCAATGATGTGCTGGGAGCCATGGAGGCGGATTCGGGAATTTCGCTGACTTCACTGCGTGTGGACGGCGGGGCAAGCGCCAATAACTTCCTGATGCAGACCCAGGCGGACATCATCGGCGCGCCGGTCAAGCGTCCCAGATGCATTGAGACCACGGCCATGGGAGCCGCCTATCTGGCGGGTCTTGCGACCGGCTACTGGAAGAGCAGAGAAGAGGTAAAAGAAAACTGGGCCATTGACCAGGTTTTCGAGCCGGCCATTGACGAGGAAGAACGGAAACAGAAGATCAAAGGCTGGAATAAGGCAGTGCGCTGTTCTTATCACTGGGCAAAAGAAGAGGAGTAATCAAGATGGAAAAGATAAAAATGACCTGTACAGGCTGCCGGAACGGCTGCCTGATGACCGTCACGGTGGAAGACGGAGAAGTGGTAAATGTAGACGGAAACGGGTGTATGCGGGGTATGCCCGCGCGCAGGAGAATGTTTCCTTTTCCGAAAATGCAGGGGAATAATCTGTAAAACTGCATAAAAAAGTATTGTTTTTGTGGACTTTTTTGCCACAATATACTAATATAGTAATATCGACGCAATTTGAAAGAAGGAAGGGAAAGAAATACTATGAAAAGAAATGTTATCGTAGGACAGTCCGGAGGCCCGACTGCCGCTATTAACTCAAGCCTTGCAGGTGTATACCGTACAGCCAAGGACCGTGGAGCAAACAAGGTATACGGCATGCTTCACGGCATCCAGGGACTTCTGGAGGAAAAATATATTGACCTTGCAGATCACATCAAGACAGAACTGGATGCAGAACTCTTAAAGAGAACACCGGCTGCGTTCCTTGGATCCTGCCGTTATAAACTGCCGGAGATCCATGAGAACCGGGAAGTGTATGAGAAGATCTTTGAGATCCTGGATAAGCTGGATATCGAGGCATTTATCTACATCGGCGGAAATGATTCCATGGATACGATCAAAAAATTATCCGATTATGCGATCATTACCGGACATCCTACCAGATTTATCGGATGCCCCAAGACGATCGACAATGACCTGGCCCTGACAGACCATACACCGGGTTACGGAAGCGCGGCCAAATATATCGGAACCTCTATGAAAGAGATCATCCGCGACGGATTCTGTCTGGAATATGAGAAAGGTATCGTGACCATCGTAGAGATCATGGGAAGAAATGCAGGATGGCTGACCGGAGCTTCCGCACTTGCAAGAGGCGAGGACTGCGAAGGACCGGATCTGATCTACCTGCCGGAGATCCCGTTTGACATTCATGAATTCAGCAACAGAGTGAAGAAGCTGATCGAAGAAAAGCCGTCCATCGTGATCGCAGTATCCGAGGGAATCCGCACACCGGACGGAACCTATGTATGTGAGCTGGGCAACAGCATTGACTTTGTAGATGCTTTCGGCCACAAACAGCTGTCCGGAACCGCATCCTATCTGGCAAGCTTTATCGCCGGAGAGCATGGATGCAAGACCCGCGCCATTGAGCTGAGCACCCTGCAGCGTTCCGCTTCACACACAGCTTCCCGTGTAGATATCCTGGAAGCATACCAGGTAGGCGGCGCGGCAGTAAAAGCGGCTGACGAAGGAGATTCCGGCAAGATGGTAGTTCTTCAGAGACTGTCTGATGATCCGTATCAGTGCGGAACAGAAGTGAAAGATGTACATAAGATCGCCAATGACGAGAAACTGGTTCCAAGAGAATGGGTGAACGCAGACGGCACTTATGTAACCAATGAGTTTATTTCCTATGTACGTCCGCTGATCCAGGGAGACGTGTCTCCGGTTATGGTAGACGGTATCCCGAGACATCTGTACGCACCGAAGGAATTAAGCCACAGATAAGAACAGACGTCCTTTTTCAGGCGGCAGAAAAAAGTTCTGCCGCCTGTTATTTTTTACTTGTTTTTTTTGGCGGAATCCAGTAATATAGAAATTACTCTAAATGCATTTCCAGAGTTCTTAATTAAGATTCAAAAGACAAAATCTTTCATCAATTCAATTAGTTCCAATTATTTAACCAATGGAAAACAATTTAAAAACGAGGTGATGTAAGTGGCAGTCAAAGAAGGCTATGACGTACTGCGTCTCATTGAACACGGGCAGGTCTGCTATATCAGTTCTGAGTATGTTGCCGGAAAGCCGCTGGCCGTATGGCTGAAATACCATCCCCGCCTGCCAAAAGAGCAGCTGCTTGGCTGGATCCTGTGTATGGCGCGGCAGCTGGAGATGCTGCACAAGTGTAAAAATCATCCCTGCTGCCGGTATGTCAATCCCTACAGTATGATCATTTCTGAGGAAGGCGGATTGTATCTGGCGGATATGCAGGCAGGCTCCAACGAAGACCTGCTAAGGCTGATGCGCAGAAAAAGTATCCGGGAGCATTTTCTCCCGCCGGAAGAGCCTTACTACCGCAAGGCTTCTGTAGCGCTGGACGCTTACGGACTTGGACGGACGATCCAGTATCTTCTTGCGATGTCGGAACCGGACCCGCCTCTGGGGAGAAGGGAAACGGCAAAGCTTCAAAAATTAATCTCCCGCTGTCTGAAACTCTCATCAGGCAAACCCATTCAATCCATTTCAGAAATTCGAAAATATATCCCGGTTTATCAGGAAACACAGAAGCGTGCCATTCAAAAGGGGCGTAAAATCCTTGTGGCTGCAGCACTTCTTACGGCTCTTGGCGCGCTGGGAAGATGGGGAATATCCGGGATCCGGGACGGAGACGCCAGGGCTCTTGCGGCAGGAGAGGAGGCGGGAGAAGGATCTGGAGAAAATGTAAATGAAGCAGAAACTTCCGGAGAAATAAAAGCAGACGGAGACAAAGAGAAGGACCGGAAGGAAACGGAAAAAGAGAGGATCCGTCTTGCGCTGGCGTATTTTCTGGAGATCGGTGATTATCAGAAGGTACAGGAAACCCTGGAACCAGTCCTTCAAACAAGCCGGACGGCAGAAGAGTTATCTGCGGTGGCAGAAGCTTTCCTTTCACCGGACACTTTTGCGGAGGAAGAGACAGAGACAACACAAAAGGATACGGAAACCTTCTGGGAAGCGTGGAAGCATCATCTGGAACAGCTGGAAGAGCTGGCATCGGAAGGCGGCTGGAACGAGGAAGAAGAGGTGGCATTTTGGAGATGCCTGATCCGGGGATACCAGCTGTCTGACGAAGATGAGGCGGCAAAAGAAGTGATCCGGCTGGGCGAATCCTGTCTGGAACAGGATGTTCTTGAGGAAGCTGCAGAGCAGGAGGTCCGGGCAGATATGGCAGGCGCCTATGAACGGACAGGCGAAGAAGAGACGGCGGCCGAATGGTATGCCCGGCTTTTGGAACAGACAGAGGAAAAAGAGGAGAGAAAAGAATACTTCGCAAAAGCAGCGGCTCTGTATGAACAGTGTGGCAAAACGGATCTGGCGCTGGAACTCTGCGCTCAGGGGATCAAAGAATTTTCGCAGGAACGCGCCCTTCAGATCCAGCACATCCGCCTGCTCTGCCAGGATCCTTCTGTGGACCGGGGGATCTGCGCACAGACCATTCGAGAATATCTGAGCCGCGACAACACGCTGGCGGACAGCGAAGAGTTTCAGAAACTACAGAAAGAATACGGGATCAAAGTGGAAGGAGAAGAGGTATGGGTCGGAGAATGAAGAGCATTGTGGCTTTACTGATGGTGCTGGCGCTGCTGTACTGGCAGCAGGACGAGCTGGGCTATGAGATCAGTTATGCGGCGGAAGAAGAGACGGAAGAAGAACCGGAAGAGAAACCAGAAGAAGAACCGGAAGAAAAACCGCAGATTCGGAAATATGAGATCGTGATCCCGGAGGCGGATGGCCAGAACGGATATTATATTTCCTGTCCTGTCATTAAGATCCGCCATGTCAGTGAAGCCGGAAAAACACTGTGCCGGCTGACGGATCATACAGGACGGATCTTCGAGCAGACACTGGAGCATACCGGCGAAATGGCAGAGTTTGGACAGGAGCATTTCAGCGAAGGGGAAAACAGGCTGGAAGTGTGGATGACGGATGAAGACGGAAAGGAACTGGAAGAATTCCGCTTCCAGAAGACGTTTCAGATCGACAGGAAAGCGCCGGTTATCAGCATGCAGGCGCCTCAGGGATTTGATCACTGGTACGAAGGAGAAGTTTCTCTCTTGGTAAAGGCGGAGGACGGGGCAGCGGGAAGCCGGGTGGCAGGGATCCGGTGCAGTTCCAACGGGCAGGTTCTGGGGCAGACCGGTGAGGCGGAAGCGACGTTTACCGTACCTTTCCTTTCGCAGAACGGTCAACCGGTGCGTGTGGAAGTGCGGGCAGTGGATCATGCGGGAAATGTGGCCTGGCAGGAGTGTGAGCTTCTGATCGACGGAGAAGCGCCGGAAGCAATGATCGAGGGAGTCCACGACTATATGATCACCAGTCAGCCGGTAACAATCCGCTGCGTGGCACGGGATGAGAATATACTTGCGAAGACTGTGGCAAAGGCAGAACAGGAAAGTCCGGACGGGGCGCTTACAAGCCGGGAGATTACCGGGTGGACACAGACAGAAGCCGGAACGGCAGCGGAAATCCTTCTGGAAACGGACGGAAGTTACCAGATCTCTATGGAAGCGGAAGACCAGGCAGGGCATAAATCTTCGGCTTTCAGGAAACTGACAGTTGACCGGCATAATCCGGTAATCCGGCATGTGGATGAACTGGACGGAACGTATCAGAAGAGTTTTTGCCTGGAACACAGCGGCAGTGATCTGATCTGGGACTTCACTACATTTACCTATTCGGTCACGCTGGACGGGAAACTCTATCCTTCCGGGGAGACGGTGGACCGGGAAGGCGTGCATGTTCTGGAGGTAAAGGCCGTAGATTCAGCGGGGAATACGGGCACGGCAAGGGCACAGTTTGTCATAGACCACACGGCGCCGGTGGTAGTGTTCCAGGACGTGGAGGAAGGCGAAAGCTATGAGGAGAAAAAGAGTTTTCAGGTCACGCTGGAAAATCAGGCGGATGAGATCCAGGAGATCCGGATCAACGGGGTCCGTCAGAAGACCAGCCCTTCTGGCAAGATCTACCGGTACACTGTGGAAGAAGAAAAGGCTTATGAAATATCTGTAAAAGCTGTTGACAGGGCGGGAAACCAGACAGTGCAAAGACTGACCTTTGAGGTTGTGCCCAAAATGACGCTGGCGGAAAAGATCTTGGAGCCGGTGAAGAAAACGCTGGGAATGGAAGAGACCCGGGCCAAAGAAAAGGACGAAGATCTGCAGGAAGATCCGGGAAGAGAAAAGACAGGGGAATGGCAACTGGTGCTTGGATCCTGCGCAGGACTTGCGGCCATCGGAGGAGCAGGATGGATCGTCCGGAAAAAGAAAAAAATGAAAGCATAAGAAAAGCCCCTGGCTGTATGATGTAAGAAGAATTATATGGAGATTATACAGGAATTGAAGTATAATAAAGAAAGCATCAGACATCAGCAGCGGGGGTGATCTTAAATGGGTAAATATATGAAGAGAAATGTATACGACCAGATGCTCCGATGGAAACAGCGTCCGGAGCACACTACGCTGGAAGTGTCAGGGGCCCGGCAGACAGGGAAAACATACATTGTAAACAAGTTTGCGGATGAACAATATAAAAAGAAAATATATATCAATCTTCTTGAATTTACAGGAGAATTATTTCTTGAGAAATATGAAGAATTAAGAAACGATATAAAAAATGGGTTTGTCTGCGAAAATCCTGTCTATGAGTTGATCCGCAGGACTTCCCCGGATTTTGACGATTCTCCGGATACGATTGTCATCATAGATGAAATCCAGGAGTCTGCGGCGATTTATAACCGGATACGGGAATTTACCCGCCGGCTGAAAAGTGATTTTATTATTACAGGAAGCTACCTGGGGCGGATCTTAAAACGGGAATTTAAGTATTCCTCTGGTGATCTGGATTATCTGGAAATCCATACTCTTGATTTTCAGGAATTTCTGATGGCTTTAGGAGAAGATGATCTGTACCAAGAACTTGACATTTACGGACAAAGTTCAGGTGGAATCTATGAGAGGCTGTCAGAACTTTATGCTGTATATACTAAAATCGGGGGCTATCCGGCTGTAGTTTTGCGATATCTGGAAACCGGATCTATAGAAGAAGCCAATGCAGAACTATTGAAGATTATCCGTCTTTTCACAAATGAGAGTAAAAGATACTTTGAGGATATTCTGGATGATGAAGTTTATGACAACATTTTCTCCAGTGTGGCCAGAGTCCTTGTAAAAGAGAAAAAAGGCTTTGAAAAGGACAGTTTCAGCGAAGAATTGCAAAATATCGTGGTAAAAGATTATTCCAGCAATATCAGCAAAGTATCGGTTAATCGAGCCATTGACTGGCTTTATAGTTCCGGGATCATCGGATTTGCCGGAAAAATCACGAATTGTAATATACTGGAGTTCAAACCAAAATCCCGATGTTATTTTACAGATCTGGGGCTGACCAGTTATTTCCTGACGCATATCGGATGCCCGGAAAGCGCGGTATCAGGAATCGTAAATGAGAATTTTGTGTTTCTGGATCTGAAACAGCGGATCATACCGCCTGCCGGGATTGCGCTGGAGACGCCAGCGTTTGCAACAATGGGCAGCGGTGAGGTTGATTTTTATCTGAAATCATTGAAAACACAGAAAACCTATGCAATAGAGGTTAAGACCGGAAAGAATCAGAGCAGGACGGTACAGGAAATCCTTGACAAAAAGAAGGCAGACTATATTGTTTATGCCAAAGGAAATACCCATGGCGGGGTAAAGGATCAGGTGTTTACTATTCCGGTTTATGGAATCGGGAAGTTTGAATTCTAGAGCAGCGGGAAGTGGTGTAGTAAAAGGGATGGTAAAAGACCTGAAAACAAAGTATAATAAGGAAAAGATGTGGCGATACAGTGATTGTAAAGAAGGTGATCATATGACGGAAAAAAAGATCAGAGAAGTCATAGATAAATTTGCAGAAGAAGCAAAAAGAATATATGGAATAAAACTGGAAGGGCTTATCCTCTATGGTTCCTGCGCGCGCGGGGATTTTCAAAATGACAGTGATATCGATATTTTGATTTTGTTAAATGTTCCATTGGAGGATATCAGTTCTGAGAGAAATCGTATTCTGGACATATCAGATAAGCTTGATCTGGAGTATGATGTCGTATTGGCGCCGGTTGTTCAGAATTATGAATTGTATCAGAAATACATTCCGGTGTCATCATTTTATCAGAACGTGGAGAGAGAAGGTGTGAAGATTGCCTGAGTACAGTTCCCTACAAAAAGATTATGCGAAATATAGAATAGAGCGTGCCAGAGAAGATCTGGACGCAGCCCGTCTGCTTTATGATGCAGGCAATTACAGGATTGCGAATAATAGAGCCTACTACGCTATATTTCATGCCATGAGAGCAGTGCTTGTATTTGATAATTTTGATTCAAGTAAGCATAGTGGAGTGATTGCAGAATTCAGACGAAGATATATTAAAGAAGGTATCTTTCCGACAGAGATATCCAAGATGATTGGTTCAGCATTTACAATTCGTAATGCCTCGGACTATGATGACATGTTTATTGCAAGTAAACATGATACGGAAGAGCAGATAAAAAATGCTGAACATGTGTATCATGTTCTGGCGGAATATATTAATCGTCAAATTTCCTAAATTAGCGGAAGAAGATTTCCGCAAAAATTTCGCATATCCTGATTTAATGAAGGAAAGGGATAGATTGGAAAGTGGTGCAGAAAAACCCATAAAAAGGGAGGATGCCGGGTGACTGAGTATTCAGTCCCCGGCATGTATTATGAAAAAGTTTATTCCAAGCATTGCTGCGTACCGTCTTATTTCTTTTGACAGTTTTAGTATAGGAAAAAGCTGTGAAGAAATAGTGATGTATAAATGAAAGATTTTTGAAAGATAAATGAACAAATTATGAACATTAACAGAGATTTTACGGATAATCCGTTGGAAAAGGGCAGAAAATGATATATACTATAAAAACACAGATGAAGAAAGGAATCAGAGAGATGAAGTATATATCATTTGCGATCCCATGTTACAATTCACAGGAGTACATGTCCCACGCGATCGAGAGCATTCTGCCCGGCGGAGAAGATGTGGAGATCATCGTTGTCAACGACGGCTCCAAGGATGATACGCTGAAGATCGCACGGGAGTATGAGGCGAAATATCCGCAGATTGTCCGGGTGGTGGACAAGGAAAACGGCGGGCACGGAGACGCGGTAAATTCCGGTCTTGCGGCTGCGTCCGGCAAATATTTTAAGGTTGTGGACAGCGACGACTGGGTAGACGAAGAGGCGCTGCAGAAGATCCTGGGTCTTTTGCGCCGGCTGGAGGACGAGGAAGAAGAGATCGATATGCTCGTCTCCAATTATGTGTATGAAAAGGTGGGAGTGGAGCATAAGAAATGTATCCATTACCGCAATGTGCTTCCCCAGGATGAGATCTTTCACTGGGATGACATCGGACATTTCCATCTGGGCCAGTATATTCTGATGCATTCCGTGATCTACCGGACAGACCTGCTGAAACTGATCCAGTTAAGGCTGCCGAAGCATACGTTTTATGTGGACAACATTTATGTATATTACCCCCTGCCCCATGTAAGAAAACTTTACTATCTGGATGTGGATTTCTATCGTTATTACATTGGACGGGAAGACCAGTCGGTAAATGAAAAGGTGATGATCAGCCGGGTGGATCAGCAGATTTTTGTGACGAAATCCATGATTGACATGTATGATCTTAGTAAGATTTCCTGCAAGAAACTGCGCGCATACATGATCAATTATCTGGCGATCATGATGACGGTTTCCTCGATCCTTCTGATCCGCTCCAAGAAGAAAGAGAATCTGGATAAGAAAAAAGATCTCTGGGTTTATCTGAAGAAAAAAGACTTTAAAGTCTTCTTTAAGATCCGTTATGGCATATTAGGACAGACCATGAATATTCCGGGAAAGCCCGGAAGGAAAATTTCTTCTCTGGCCTACATTGTAGCCAGAAGACTGGTGGGATTTAATTAGGAACTTTGCAAAAAGCTGTGATGGGAGGTGATGGATATGGAATTGCGCGTGCTGAAATATTTTCTGACGGTAGCGGATGAAGGAAATATTACACGGGCTGCGGATATCCTTCATGTCACCCAGCCCACCTTAAGCCGCCAGCTGATAGAGTTGGAAGACGAACTGGGAACGGCGCTCCTGATCCGGGGGAAACGATCCGTGACTTTGACAGATGAGGGTTTCCTTTTTAAACAGCAGGCGGAAATGATCGTGGAGCTCTCGGACAAGCTGGAACATACCTTTAAAGACAAAAAAGACGTGGTCTGCGGCACCATCCGGATCGGCGCTTCAGAAGCGGTGGGCTGCCGGGCGCTGGCCCTCTACATGAAAGAATTTCGTGAGAAATATCCGGATGTCCAGTTTGATCTTTATAATGGGATGGCGGACAACATCAAAGAGATGCTGGAACGAGGGCTGCTTGACCTGGGGCTCGTACTGGAGCCTGTCGATACTGCAAAATTTGAATATGTAAGGCTTCCCCAGAAAGAAACCTGGGGACTCCTTTTGAGAAAGGATCACGAACTTGCGGAAAAGGAAACATTAACCGTGGAAGAGATCCGGCAGTATCCTCTGATCATGCCGGGGAGAGAGAATGCCAAAAATGAAGTTCTACACTGGTTGCAGTGCGAGGAAAGCCATCTGAACATTCCGGCTTATTACAATCTTCTCTCCAATGCCGCATTGCTGGTAGAGGCCGGGATGGGCTGTGCAGTCTGTCTGGACGGTGCATTATCCATACATGCGGATCCCGACCTTTGTTTTCGCCAGATCCTGCCGGAGCACACAACAAGGAGTGTGCTCCTGTGGAAAAAGAATCATCTGTTTTCTCAGGCGGCGTCCCTTTTCGTACAGACAATCCAAGAATATTAAAAATGGTCATGGCATCAGCTAAAACGCTGGTGCCGTGGCTTTTTTTATTTCATAGATATACGAAAAACGTATGGTTTTTCATAGCAGACAGGTATTAGACAGGATATAGAAGACGGGGGATAATAAATAAAAAAGAGGTAAATTATGAATCGAAAAGAAAGAACAGAACAAAAAATGCAGGAGCTGTTTCTCAGCCATGCCGCCGGGGATGAAGGAACGGACGGCGAATTCATGCAGATCCTGCAAGGTTACATTTTTGGAGACGTCTGCTATACAGGCAGTCTGGACAACCGCATGAGGGAGCTGGTCACGGTTACCGTGCTGACCACGCTTAGCGCCCTGCCCCAGATCAAAGCCCATGTGCAGGCCAGCCTCAACGCCGGCTGCACACCGGTGGAGATCCGGGAGGCAGTTTACCAGTGCGCGTCCTTTATCGGCTTTCCTAAAACTCTTAACGCTATCGGTGCTATGAATGAGGTGTTCGCAGGCAATGGGATTGAACTGCCTCTGCCGTCCCAAAAGACTTTGGCCGGTGAAAACGATGAGGAGCGCTATCAGAAAGGATTAAAGATCCAGGAGCCTCTCTATGGAACAGAGATCGCGGACCGCTATACCTGGCTGCCCGGCGAGTTTGCCCAGGCAGTGCCCCGCTTTTTGACTGAACTGTGCTTTGGGGACTTTCAGACCCGTGCCGGCCTGGACGGGAAGACCCGTGAGTTGCTCACGGTAGTGTTGCTGGCGGCTCTGGGCGGTGCAGAAGTGCAGTTGAAGAAGCCATGTGGAAGGAGCGCTGAAGGCTGGCAACAGCTCGGGAGGAAGTGGTCTGCGCTCTGGTCCACGCCAGCGGATATATGGGCATTCCCCGTCTGTTCAACGCGCTGAACGGGTGCAGGGAATTGTTGGAAGCGGAAGAAGATGGTCCTATCTGAATCCCCTGACAGAGGCGGGGAAATGCCCGGTGTTTCTGGCAAATGTCACCTTTGAGCCGGAGTTGCCGCAACAACTGGCACGGAGCCAAAAAGGACAGCTGGTTTTCCCACATTGCAGTAGAAGTGCCTGGTGAGGAGATCCGGGAACGAGTGGTGCGAACCGGTGGATGATGAGGCCTACAACGGGCTGGAGTAAGATAAGCCGGTATGTAAACGAACAAGGCAGGTATATTCCAGAAGCCATGCCACATACGATACATCAGATAGGATCTGGAAGGAGTCGTTGCATGGCTGTAGACGTTCGCGATATTTACGGAAGTCAGAAGATAGAAAATCTTTTGAATCTGGCGCTGGAGGCCACCGGTGAAGAGCGGGCAAAATCGCCGGAGCTGGAAGTAGGATTTGATCCGGAGACGAAGACCTGGGAGCTGATCATCAAGTATTCGGGTGATCTTAAGGAGGTCCGGGAGCTGGCCGAAGAGGTCTATGAACTGCAAAATGAGTATGCGGTTCTGCTTGTCCGGGAGGACCGGATCCGGGAAATGGCTTCCCTGCCGGAAGTAGAATACATTGAAAAACCAAAGAGGCTGTTTTTTGAAGTGGAAAACGGAAGACGGGTTTCCTGTATCGATGCGGTACAGGGAGCCCGTTTTGCTTTATCCGGACAGGGCGTGCTGATCGGAATCCTGGATTCCGGCCTGGATTATGCCAACCCGGACTTCCTTACTGCGGAGGGGAAGACCCGGATCCGGGCTCTCTGGGATCAGGAGGAAGACCGGGAATATACAGAAGAGGAGATCAACAGGGCCCTGGAGGAGGAAGACCCGGTTGCGAGAAAACAGATCGTCTCCAGTGAGGATACCTCGGGCCATGGAACAGCGGTCGCCGGGATCGCTGCTGGAAACGGCCGGGGGAGCGGCGGCCGATATGCGGGCGTGGCGCCGGAGAGTCCGCTGGTGATCGTCAAGCTGGCAAGAGCGAGGGCAGGCGGATTTCCCCGGACCACAGAACTGATGCGGGGGCTGGATTATGTGATTCGCAAGGCACAGGAATACCAGAACCCCATCGCCGTGAATATCAGCTTTGGAAATACCTATGGATCTCATGACGGCACCTCGCTTCTGGAGCGGTTTATCGATGATCTGGCAAATATCTGGAAAAGCGTGATCTGCATCGGCACAGGCAATGAAGCCGCAGGCGCCGGGCATACCGCAGGAGTCTTAAAAGAAGGCGAGAATACCGTGATCCGCCTGGCCGTGCAGGAACGGCAGGCCGGGTTCGGCATCCAGATCTGGAAAGAATATACCGATGAGACGGAGATCGCGCTGGTCAGTCCAAGCGGCGTAAGAGTCGGGCCGGTACAGGCGATCCTGGGGCCTCAGCGGTTTACGGTGGAAGATACAGAAGTGCTTTTATACTATGGAGAACCAAGTCCGTACAGCACAGCTCAGGAAATATACATGGAACTGCTTCCCAAAAGCAGCTGGGTGGATGACGGCGTCTGGCAGATCGTCCTGACGCCCGGCCGTATCCTTTCAGGAGCCTACGAGCTCTGGCTGCCCGGCGAAGAGATCCTGAACCGGGAGACGGGATTTCTGTCTCCGGTAAGCCGCACCACGCTCACCATCCCTTCTACGTCATTTCGGGCTGTCAGCGTAGGGGCATATAATGCCCGGACTTTTGCATATGCGGATTTTTCGGGAAGAGGATATCCCAGAGGGAATCCACAGGTGAAACCGGATCTTGTGGCGCCGGGGGTCGATGTGGTCTCTGTCAAGGCGGGCGGCGGTTACGGACAGTTTACCGGTACATCGTTTGCCACGCCCTTTGTCACAGGGGGCGCGGCGCTTCTGATGGAATGGGGGATTGTAAAAGGAAATGATCCGTATCTGTATGGGGAGAAGGTGAAGGCATATCTCCACAAAGGGGCGGCCAGACTGCCAGGATTTGACAGCTACCCCAATCCGCAGGTGGGATATGGAGCTTTGTGCCTGCGAAATAGCCTGCCAATATAAGGAAAATTATCCCTCAAGAACTTTCTGCATATCTTCCGGCAGGGGAGCGGTAAACTCCATCCATTGTCCAGTGATCGGATGGGAAAAACTTAAGCGGTGGGAGTGAAGCGCCTGCCGGGTGATCCATTCCATATCAGGATTATAAAGATAATCTCCAATCAAAGGATAACCAAGATATTTCATATGGATCCGTATCTGATGGGTGCGGCCGGTTTCCAGGCGTACGGAAACCAGGCTGTGCCCGTTTTTTTTCGTCCAGAAACCGGTAGTGGGTTACGGCCGGCTCTCCTTTTTCAAAATCCACAAACCGCTCAATGATCGAGCCCTCTTTTCGGCCGAGAGGGGCGCAGATCGTGCCGGATTCCGGGCTGATCCTCCCGCGGACAATGGCAAGATACTCCCGACGGACTTCTTTTTTCTTTGTCATGGCTGATAAGATGCTGCCGCTGACCAGATGCTTGGCGACCACAGTGAGGCCGGAAGTATCCCGGTCCAGCGGTTGCAGCACCGGAAGATAAAAGGCTTGTCCTGCTCCTGATAATACCATGCCAGCGCGTTGGCAAGAGAACCAGTGTAATGGTTCAAAGACGGATGGATCGGCATGCCTGCCGGTTTATTTACGACAATCAGGTCTTCGTCCTCGATAGACGATGGAAAGAGGTGCGTAGACGGGCGGGATTTTTTCGGAACATTTCTGTTCGCTGATACGAACCTGAAGCTGATCGCCGGCCGTCAGCGGATGCTTCATATAACAGGGAACACCGTTTACCAGGATGCTTTCCGGCATCCGTTTGATAGAAGCAAGATTCTGGGCAGAGTAGCCCATCCGGCGGAGAACTGCTCCACCCGCAGTCCGTCTGCTGTGGTGTGATAGGGTAAATGATCGTGCGGTCCATAGATATCCTCCTGACATTTCCCCAAGTATAGCACAGAAAAGGACGGGGCGGGACCGGAATTTTTAATAGATTTTTAAGTTGTGCCACACCGGGAAATGAAGTAGTATGGTAATGGAGACAGGAGAGGAAGCGAAGCAAAATGACAGGACTAAGCACGCTGTGTTACATCGAAAAGGACGGAAAATATCTGATGCTTCACCGGACGGTGAAGAAAAAGGACGTCAATAAAGATAAATGGATCGGCGTCGGCGGACACTTTGAGGCGGACGAAAGCCCGGAGGAATGTGTCCTGCGGGAAGTAAAGGAAGAGACCGTTATACGCTGACCTCTTACCGGTACCGGGGAATCGTCACCTTTGTTTCCGGAAACGCGTGACGGAATATATGTCGCTCTTTACGGCGGACGGCTTTGAAGGAACGCCCATTCCCTGTGATGAAGGAGAACTGGAATGGGTGGATATTGACGAGGTCTGGAAGCTGAACATCTGGGAAGGGGACAAGATCTTTTTCCGGCTGCTGGACGAACGGGAGGATTTCTTCTCTTTGAAGCTGGTCTATGACGGACACGACCGTCTGGTGTCTGCGGCGCTTGACGGACAGCCCATGGAGCTTTTTGATATCCTGAACCCGGATGGCAGCAAAAGCGGGATCGTAAGAGAACGGGGCGTGGCGCACCGGGAGGGAAGCCTTCACGGAACAGTGCATATGTGGATCGTCCGCCCGAATGAAGCAGGCGGGTACGATGTGCTGCTGCAGAAAAGAAGCGCCTGCAAGGATTCCAACCCCGGCTGTTATGACATCTCATCGGCAGGACACATAGAAGCTGGAGATGAGCCGTTGCCTGCGGCGGTACGGGAGATGGAAGAAGAACTGGGACTTCGGGTGCGCCCGGAGGAGCTGACATTTATCGGCGTTCACCGTGGTGCCTTTGAGGCGGAATTTTACGGGCGGATGTTCCGGGACAATGAATTAAGTTATGTATATCTTTACACCGGGCGGTAGACGTCGCAGACCTGACGCTGCAGGAAGAAGAGGTGGAGTCTGTCCTGTGGATGGATTATGAGGAGTGCCGGCAGCAGGTGGAGGCAGGAACCCTTGCCAACTGCATTTATCTGGACGAGTTCCGGATGGTTGGGAAAGCCCTGGAGAAGCAGAGCGGCGGGCAGGAAACCGGACGAAAAAAGGGAGAATAGCAGGAGGCGGTCCTTATGTTGCGTCAGAACCGGTGGGAAAAAGAATGGATGATACTGGAGAAAAAAGAACTCCGTTATCTGGAGCGCCAGCGGGAAGAGAAAAAACCTTCGGCCCTTCGGCAAAAATTGGAAGAAAAGATTCCGAAAAGCTGGAAGATACCTTAAATGCGGCTTTTGTCAAGGCTTTTGATCTGGTGTTTGAAAAGGGAACCGGGATCATTGAAAAGACCTATAACAAAGAGCAGCAGAAAATGGATTATCAGGTCCGTGAATATGCAGCCGGGTTAAAGGCAAACCGTAAGACTGTGAAGGCGTTCGGCAGGCAGTCACAGGCCGCCAGGGCGAAGAATCTGGCTATTTCGGCGTGGAGGGAGTGGGACTTGGCCTGCTGGGCGTTGGCATTCCGGATATCCCGCTTTTTACAGCCGTTATTTTAAAAAGTGTGTACGAGATTGCCCTGACATACGGTTTTACATATGAGAGCGAAGAAGAACAGTGGTTTATCTTGAAGATCATTGAGACCGCGCTGCGGAAAGGAGCGGGGCTGGAACAGGGAAATGCACTTTTGAACGGGTGGATAGACAGCCAGGCGAGGGGCGGCCATATGGGCGAGAAAGAAACAGCCGGAAAGCAGCAGGAACAAAGGCGCCGGACCGCAGATGCATTGTCGGAAGCGCTCCTGTACATGAAATTCTTGCAGGGAATTCCGGTGGCTGGCGTTGCCGGAGGCATCTCCAAACACGCGATCTAGTGT
>NZ_CAWVHE010000009.1:0-81512 GCF_963929015.1 uncultured Merdimonas sp. | reverse complement strand
CACTAGATCGCGTGTTGAACACTCCCACTGCCGGAAGCATCAGTTCCACCGGCAGAGTCGTCTTCCCGAGCAGGGCCATGGCCGGATAGTAAGCCACGAACCCCAGCGGCAGCAGAAAGGTAAAAAGCCCCTGGATCGCCGCCGGAAAGACGTTCAAAGGATATTTCACAAACTCCCGGCAGGTCTGCACCAGCACTGCAATATCCTCCCCCTGGACGATCCAGAAATTCAGGAAATTAAAGATAGCATAAATGCCGGAATTTACCATAGTTCCAAAGATTATATATTCCACCAGGATCAGCGCCTCATACAGACCCACCTGGAGATGCAGCTGCAGGGCCGCCCACACAAAGATCCCCACATAAATGATCAGGGATAAAACCGCCTGAAAATGGGTGACCTGTCCCAGCACCTGCAAAAACACCGGCGCCGGACGGGTCAGAAATACATCCAGCTCTCCGCGCCGCATCATGTGATCCATGCCCCACACATTGTCAAAAAATGCCTGGCCAATAGCCTCGATCACTGCACACATGGAAAACAAAATGCAGACTTCGTAAACATTCCAGTTTCCCATGCCGCCTGTCACTCCTACGATCGCCAGGATTCCCACAAACCCGGAAGCCTCCCGCACCAACATGGAGATCAGCAGGATCACCGTATCCGCCGGATACTGAGTCATCGTAAGAAATCCGACCCGCAGGTAGGCCCGCCACAGCTGCAGGCAATAACTCACTCTCTTCATCTTCGTTATCCTCCCTGCACCACGACTTTTTTAATCGCTTTCTGGTAAAAGGCCATTACCAGCACGCCCAGCAGTACGCACCATACCACCTGCAGGCCGATAAAGGACACCGCCTCCTGGATGGAATATTTTCCAAGATAGGTGTAGACCGGCACGGTCACCATCCCCGCAAAGGGCAGGTAGTCCAGGACTCTCGCCACACTCTCCGGAAAAAGGAAGAGAGGCACCACGCCGCCCGACAGGATGGATAAAAGGGCGCTCTTGGTAAATGCAAGGGCCATAGGTATTCAGGGTGAAGAAGGACACTATTCCCACCGCCACCTCGATCCAGAAGAGAATCCCGATGGATACCAGCACGCTGACAAAAAACAGCAGAAATTCCACTACTCCCGCCGGTCCGCAGCCGCCCAAGAGCAGCGTTCCCAGGATCCCGATGGGGATGCCCTTAAACAACAGGAAGAAGAAAAATTCTCCCAGCCGTTTCCCGAACAGATTAAACGCCAGATGGATCGGACGCAGAAGCTCCACCACAATATTTCCCTTATAGACCCATTCCGCGAACTCTTTGTTGATTCCGCCCGAAAACTGGGAGGAAAGCGTCCGGGAAAGAACCACATAAGTGGTCATCTGCACCGCGGTAAATCCATGCAGCTCCTCTCTGGACATAAACACATATTTCCAGAGGAAGTAGTAGATCAAAATTGACACCGCCGTACCGAATATATTAAACCAGAATGCCTTAATATAGGCGAATTTCGTCTGAAACGCCACGCGGATCAGACAGTAAAGTTTCTCCATTGCCTTACCCCCCTTCAAGTTGTCATTTCATAGTCATAGCAAGGCAGAGACCCGTTATAAAAACAGCCCCAGAGATTTGATCCTCTGGGGCCATACCTTCATATTGGTTTATTTTAACCTTTAATACCGGATTGTGCAACACCTTCGATAAACTGTTTCTGGAAGATGAAGAACAGTACGATCAGCGGCAGCACCGCCATAACGGCGCCGGCCATCTGCATCGGATACTGGGTTCGTGTACTGTCCGCGCAGTGTGGAAAGTGCAGGACCAAGTGTCATCTTGTCTGTAGAAGTGTTGACGATCAGTGGCCACATAAAGTCATTCCATGCGAACTTCGCAGTGAAGATCACCAGGGCCACGATACCCGGTTTTACCAGCGGCAGCATGATCCGTCCAAAGATCTGATAGCGGCTGCATCCGTCCAGAACCGCCGCCTCTTCCAGTTCTTTTGGAAGCGACATAAAGAACTGGCGCAGCAGGAAGGTTCCGAATGCACTGAACAGGTTTGGAAGGAACAGCGCCGGGATGGTATCAAGGAGTCCCAGCTTCTGCACAATGGTATACTGGGGGATCAGGAAGATCTGTCCAGGAACCATCAGTACAGAAAGAACTAATACGAAAATAATGCTTTTTAAATGGAAAGTCAATTCTTGCAAACGCATATGCTGCCATAGAACAGAACAGCACCTGTCCTACCGTTGTAATAACGGTGGAAATGATCGTATTCATATATACGGTCGCAAACGGCAGAGCTCCTAAGATCTCTGTATAAGCTTCCGTTACAAAGTGCTCCGGCAGGATTGTCGGCGGAATGTGAAGCGCTTCCCCGTTGGTCTTAAAGGAAGTAAGCACCATCCATACAAAGGGGAATACTACAATGACAATCCCCGCAAGAAGGAGCAGATGCACGATCAAATGATACATATTCGCTTTTCCTCTCATGCTTTCTCTCCTCCTTTAGTCGTAATTTACCCATTTCTTCTGGCCGATCAACTGGATTACCGTCACGATCATAATGACAATGAAGATAAACAGGGAGATCGCTGCCGCGTACCCCTTATATCCATAGTCGAATGCCTGGCGGTAGAACAGCATAACTACGGTCTGGGTGTCGTCGTATGCCGGATTTGTCTTACCGATCATCATGTAAATGGTATCAAATACCTGGAATCCGCTGATGATGGACGTGATCAACACGAAGAAGATCGTAGGCGTCAGCATCGGGATCGTAATCTTGAAGAACTGCTGGATCGGACCTGCTCCGTCCAGAGAAGCTGCTTCATAATAAGTTGGTGAAATTCCCTGCATACCGGCAAGAAGGATGATCATGTTATAACCTACAGTCATCCAGAGTCCTACCAGCATGATACAGTAAAGAGCCGTGCTGGGGGAGGTCAGCCACGCATGGCCGGATCCGCCTGCCGCTTTGATGGCGGTATTTAAGATACCCATCTGCTCATTGTACATCCACTTCCATACCATGGCTACGGCTGCAGACATGGTTACGGACGGCAGGAAATACAGGGTACGGTAAATAGATTTTCCCCGGATCTTTGCGTTCATCAGCGCCGCGATAAAGATGGACAAAAACAGTCCCACAGGCACGGTAACGATAACGTATTTCAGGGAGTTTCCAAATGCCTTCCACACTTCTTTGTCCGAGAACAGCTTAATATAATTCTCCAGTCCTACGAAGGTAGACATATTAAATTTGTTTACATCATTAAAACTAAACCAGATATTCTGGAAAAACGGCCAAATGTAAAATATCAGAAGGCCTAAGGTGACCGGCGCGATAAAAATATATGCCGCAAGCCAGTCTTTTTTCTGCCAGGAGGACGCCTTTTTCTTTGGCGCCCTCGCTGCTGACTGCACTTTTCTGAGCCATTCTCTCACCTACTTTATTCTATCAAAGACCTCTCTTCTACTCTGCAAGCAGTGCGTCAGCCTCTTCCTTCAGACCTGCACAAGCGTCTGCCAGAGACATTTCTCCTGTATAAGCTTTGGTAAGCCATGTAGCTTCCAGATCATAAATCTCTGCAGTCTTAATGCCGCCCATCGGAAGCGGATAAGCAACGTCTGCATGGTTGGTGTATGCTGCCAGGTTGTACTCCGGTTTTGCCTCTGCAAACAGGTGCTGAGACTCTGTTCTTGCGGAGATAACTACACCAGACTCACCCTGGATATCCTGAGCGTCTTTGCTTCCAAGCCAGATTGCGAAGTCGATGGCTGCGTCTTTGTTCTTGGAGCCTTCGTATACAGCGTATCCAAGACCATTGATACAGTTGTCTTCAATGTCATTGTAGGTCGGGATTTCTACACAGTCGATCTTGTCTGCGACTGCTTCGTTATTTGCATATTCCGGAACCATGTAGGATCCTGCGAATGTCATCGCTACCTGCTCGCCCTGGAACATAGCGTCAGAACCGGTCTCTGCAACCGTTGCAGCTGCCGGAGCATATCCCTGGTCGATCAGATCGATCCAGCACTGGATACCTTCCTGGGTCTTTGCATCATCATATCCGGTCTCTGTTCCATCTTCGTTGATGATCCAGCCGCCGTTTGCATATACGGTCTGATAGTACCAGGTCTGGAAGTCTACCGGGCAAACGAACGGATATACGCCTTCCGGAAGTTTGTCTTTCAGCTCTGCACAAAGAGCTACGAAATCATCATAGGTCATGTCGTCGGTCGGATAAGCTACGCCTGCAGCGTCAAACATTTCCTTGTTGTACCACAGAGCGTTGGTATCAAAGTCCTTCGGAACTGCGTAGTTTACATCCTCACGCACATAGTTCTGTACCAGTGTCTCAGAGTAAGCGTCATTAATGTCAGATTCTGCGATGGCGTCTGTTAAGTCTGCCAGGATGCCGCCGTCAACATAAGAATCCAGGTGAAGCACGTTGATCCAGAATACGTCCGGAGCTGTGCCGCCGCCTGCTGCAGCCTCCAGTTTGGTCCAGTACTCGCCGCCGCTGTAAGGTGTCAGCTCGATATTGATCGTTACATCCGGATTCTCCTCTTCATAAGCTGCCACTACATCCTCGATGGCCGGTCTCTGGTTCTCATCCCAGATACCAAGAGAAAGCTCTACTTTTCCGCTTCCGCCTTCGCTTCCTCCTTCATCACTTCCGCCGCCGCATCCGGCAAGCAGGCCTACGCACATGGTTGCTACGAAACCAAGTGAAGCCAGTTTTGTTAATCTTTTCTTCATAATACCCTCTCCCTTCTTATTATTTTTTTCTTTGGTATTACTTATAAAAATGGAAACCCATTTTTTTCAGTTACAAGTCCGGCCTTTTTCTCCGGCCGGCTGCCAGGCTTATGCCTGGCGATATGTGTCAAGGCTGATCACCTTGCCGCCGCCCCTTCTGGATTCTTCTGCCGCCAGCGCACAGTAGTGGCTCTCCACAGAGTGCTCCAGGGAAGTAATGGAACTGCTCTCCTTGATATTGCCAAGCAAAATGTCTGCAAATTCCTCTACCATTACAATGTCGCCGCCGCCATGTCCTGTAAAATCATCGGACAGGGACATCACATCCACACTCTTCTCCGGAAAATCCGGGGCAAATCCTTTGATCTCAATGGAACTCTTTGCCGGTTCATTGGCGTCCATATTGACGATCAGCTCACCCTTTGTCCCATAGAATCTGGCATATCTTGCAATGTCCGGGCTGAATCCGCTCATGGTAAAGCTCATGGTAGATCCGTCCGTCATATTTAAATTGACTACCTGATGGTCCACAACGTTGTTGTCACAATGGTAAACACATCTGCCAAACCGTCCGGTTTCAATCGCCTTTCGGATATTTTCCTCTGTAACTTCCTGGGTCAGCACATCCAGCGGCCATGCCCGGTGTCCGGTGCGGTAGCCCATCAGCTGATTATCAAGATAGATCGCTTCCGCATCAAACGGACAAACGCCCTGATACTTGCAGCCGTCGGTACATCTTTCCTTACAGCCTTCCGGCGCATTTTCCTTTTTAAATAAGTAAGTGCTTCCATAGGAGGACAGGGATTCACATTTCTTTCCTGCCAGCCACAGGTAAAGATCCATGTCATGACAGCATTTCTGCAGGATCATGGGGCTTGTGGTATCGGAATTGTTCCAGTTGCCACGCACAAAACTGTGAGCCATATGGAACCAGCCCACCTGCTCCGACGCCATGATAGAAACCACATCGCCGATGGTCCCGGCGTCCAGAAGTTCCTTCACCTTCCGGTAGATCGGGGTGTAGCGAAGCACATGACAGACCACAACCTTGCGGTCACATTCCTTTGCTACCTTCACGATCTGCCTGCACTCGTCAAGATCCGGGGATACCGGCTTCTCCAGCAGCAGATGATAGCCTTTGCGAAGCGCCGGGATGGCGTGTCCCACATGCTGCCGGTCCTGGGTGGCGATCACCATGGCGTCCGCCAGCTTCTCCTGCTCCAGCATCTTTTCTACACTATCAAAACACCGCTCCTCCGGGATATGGTACAGCTCCTTTGCGATAGCTACCTTCTCAGGATCAATATCTGCTACGGCTGTGATCTCCATCTTCTCCGGGTGGGCGGCGATGGCTTTTGCATATACATCCTTACCGCGGCTTCCAAGACCCGCGATCGCAAATGTAATCTTCTTTTCCACTTTATTCTCACCTCCTTACAAACACACATTGTCAAAAATGCCTGTTTTTATCTCTTTCCGATATTTATAATTATAAAGATTTTCCAAATCAAAAGCTTTTCTTATCATCCTGTTTACTTGTCATATCGTCCAGTATTTATGCCATTTGCATAAGATTAAAAATGATCATTGATGTTTTTTATGCAAAATGCAATTTGGGACGTAGACCTTTTGCAAAGGTCTACGTCCCAAATTGCATTTTGCCCTGTACCTAATTGAAAAACAGGGTGTACCCAACCGGGGGTACACCCTGTTTTCCTATTCGCTGATCTCGTATGTCTGCTTCTCAAAGTCCACGGTTACGGTGGTTCCGTTGGAGAAGGTGGTGCGCTGGTGTTTCCAGTTGCCGTCCAGGATCTCGTGTTTTACCATCTCGCACTTGCCGACTTTTTCGTGCAGTGTGCTGACTACCTTGCTGCGGCGGATGTCTTCTTCCAGCTTCAGGCTGATGCCGTCGTCAAACGCGCCGTCTGTGTTCGGATATGCCGCGTCGCGGATGAGGTAAGGCGCGCCGCCGTTCAGAAGGGCGTACAGCATGTAGTCTTCTTCTTCACTGACTTTTTCCATCATCCACGGCTGGATCACGCAATCGTGGTAAACCAGGTTGTAAAGCGGTACCGGAATGGCTTCTTTTGCGGAGCCTGGTTTTTTCATCATGAAGTCGTAAGGCGCATAGTGACAGAATACCAGACTTGGCACTGCCCAGTCGCTGACTTCTTCGGAGCTTGTGAGGATTCCTTTGGATAACAGATACTCAAAGCATTTGCAGCGGTAATCGTAGCAGTCTTTTCTGGTCATGCGGTGCATGGGGTTGTCGCATTCGTCGCCTTCGTTGCAGGTGAATACGTCCAGATACGCGCAGTCCAGTTTGATGCCGTTTTCTTCGATCTTCTGGAAGTTGCGTTTTACATAGTAGGGCGCCTGTGTTCCGCACAGGAATGTCTGCGGGCCGCCTGCCCATCTCTGGTGCCCGGGGATCGTACCGTCCGCCAGCATGCAGGCAAAGTTTTCATCATAAGTGGCAGCCGCCAGATAGTAATCCCTGTACTGATCGTGAATGCCGAAGAGGTATCCGCATTCATGCATGGTGTCTGCCAGGGATTTCATGCCTTCCCATCCGCCGGCCGCCTCGCAGGCAGGTGTGTAATCCGGATGCTGGTTGTCGTATCCCGGCTCTGCCCATCCGTCCAGGTGCATGTAGAGTTTCTCTACTCCCTCTGCATGCAGCTCACGGATCTCTTTTTCTCTCTGGGCAAATGTGGTCAGATGGTTGTTTTTATCCGGATTCTCCGCGTCGAAGAAATCGGAATTTGGCTGAACCACGGTCTTAATGCCCTTGTGTACAAAAGCGCAGCCGATCAGGTCGTTGACGGAAGCATTGCGGGCCGCCTTTTCTTCCAGAGTCCGCAGGTTTCCCTGTTCATTGACGTAGGCTCTGTAAATCTTACACAGATCGTTGTAATCACAGTCCGAAACAAAGGTGTATCTTAAGACTCTGCGGTAGTCCATCTTTCCAAGACTTGGCTCATACCACACGCCCACATGGGTGTACGGGCCTCCTGCCGGATGCTCTGCATGGTATCCTGCATTCCAGGGAGTCAGGCTGATGGCGATGTAGCCGGCCCGGTCCTTCACCTGTCCGAACCAGGGCATGTATCCGCCCGCCGTTCCGAAGAATCCGTCAAACACTACCGGAGACAGCTCTGTCTCCCAGGTGTTGGGCACCAACATTCCCTGCTGATGGGTCAGAAGAGTATACCAGCTGTCCTTCTTTTCCTCAAAGCTCATCTCACCGGGCCAGAACAGCTTTTTAATATGAAGACCTTCTTCTTTCATCGGGATCCACTCAAAATATACATTTCCGGTGGAAGCTTCTGCCCATACGAAGGTCCGGAAGCTGTAGTCATATACAACGCCGTCCTTCTCAAATCCTTCGTAGCTGCTCAGGATTCCGGTTCCAAGACCGGTCTGATATTCTTTATGAGAAATATTTCTGGCCTGATTAAAAAGAATCTCTCCTTCTTCACAAACCATATGCGGGACATAATTGGATTGCCATGTCCACAAAATACTTTCTTTTTCAATCGTGAACCGCAATGTTTCTTCATCAAACAGAATGGTTACATCATTTTGCGCTACTTTCATATTCTCTTTTCCCCATTTCCTAATTTTTCCATTTATGTTAAAATATGTCAAACAATAGGAGGTGAACATCATGACTTATATCCGAACCCATTTAAAACGTGAGATCGTTATCGATTCCATCATCACCATCCACTATTTTGAATATATGAAAGACTTTGTCTTCCACGGCGAATCCCATGATTTCTGGGAAATGCTCTATGTGGACAAAGGCTCTGTCCTTGTGCGTTCCGGAGAGGATACGGTACGCCTGGAAGCCGGCGATATTATTTTTCACCAGCCCTGCGAGTTTCATGCCATCCGCTCAGTAGGTTCTTCTTCTCCAAACCTGGTAGCCATTTCCTTTACCACACAGTCGCCTGCCATAGATTTCTTCCGCAAGAAAAGCTGTACCCTGACAATGGAAGAGCGGACGCTCATCTCACACGTCATCAGCACGGCCAGGGAAACATTGTCCACACCCATGCACCTTCCTTCGGTAGAACAGATCCAGCTAAGAGCCGACGCTCCCTTTGGATCCGAACAGTTGATCCTCCTCTATCTGGAGCTTTTTCTGATCACTCTGCAGCGGAACCACAACAACCGGGAGAACCTGACAGACTCCAAGTCTGTCGCTCCGCTGTCAGACACCAACGACGCCGGCAAATCCGGAAGGATCAACGAAGTGATCGAATACATGCAGTTCCACATCTGCGAACCGCTGACCATTTCCAAGATCTGCGACGCGCTCTCGATCAGCCGGTCCGCCCTGCAGTCTCTCTTCCATTCCGAAAAGAACTGCGGCGTCATGGAATATTTCAATGACCTGAAGATCCAGAGGGCCCGGGATATCATCCGGGACGGCTCCATGAACTTTACGGAGATTGCGTATTTTCTTTCTTACAGCTCTCTCCAGTATTTTTCCAAACAGTTCAAGAACGCCACCGGGATGTCTCCCTCAGAGTACGCTTCCTCTGTAAAGGGCATTTCTAATTCTTTGAAACGTCCGGAGGACTATGGTATCACCCCCCCCCGGTAGAAATTAAAATGTTTCTTTTAAAAATGCTTTATAGCCTTTCACGGCTTCGTAAATGTCTGCCTTGCTTGTGGTCTCCCATGGAGCGTGCATAGACAGCACGGCAATTCCGCTGTCGATCACTTCCATGCCGTAGACCGCGCAGAGGTAGGCGATGGTTCCGCCGCCGCCCACATCGATCCGGCCAAGTTCCGCGGTCTGGAACCGTACCTGGTTTTCTCTCATCACCCGGCGAAGCTGTGCCACATATTCCGGATTCGCATCGTTGGATCCGCTCTTTCCGCCGTGGCCGGTGTATTTATTAAATACCGGTCCGCAGGCCAGCATCGCGGAATTTCTCTTTTCATACACTTCCGCAAACATCGGATCAAATGCGGCGCTTACGTCCGAAGAAAGCATCTTGGAGGAAGAAAGCGCTCTTCTTACCGTCAGCTCATTGTAATCCCCAAGAAGCGCAACGATCTCTGCCACCATATTTTCAAAAAACCGGGAAGTCATTCCGCTGGCGCCTACACTGCCGATCTCCTCCTTATCGATCAGGATACAGCAGCTGGTCCGCTCCGGAGCTTCCACCTCCAGCATGGCCATCAGAGACGTAAACGCACACACTCTGTCATCCTGTCCGTAAGCCAGGATCATACTTCTGTCCAGGCCGCACTCTCTTGCCTTTCCCGCCGGCACGATCTCCAGCTCGGCAGAGATAAAATCCTCTTCTTCAATGCCGTATTTTTCTTTCAGAAGATCCTGGATGTATCCTTTTACCGCATCCTTCTCTTCACCCTTTTTCGCCCGGTTTCCAATGAGAAGATCCATATTTTCCGCATCCACAAATTCATCTGCTGTCTTTTTGCGGATGGGCTTGTCCAGATGGGGCAGAAGGTCTGTGATCACCAGAACCGGATCTTCCGGATCCTCTCCGATGACAATCTCTACTTTCTCGCCGTTCTCTTTTACAACCACACCGTGGATCGCCAGAGGCTGCGCCAGCCACTGGTATTTCTTTACGCCTCCGTAATAGTGGGTGTCAAAATAAGCCAGCCCCTCTGTCTCATAGAGAGTCTGCTGCTTCAGATCGATCCTGGGAGAATCAATGTGCGCCCCCAGAATATTCATGCCCTCCTCAATAGGTTTTTTCCCGATCTGGAACAGCACGATGGCCCGCTCCGCATAGACGGCATACACCTTATCTCCGGCCTGCAGGCCTCCCTTTCCTTCCTTTTTGTCGGCAATCGCTTCCCGGATGTCCCGGTAGCCCGCTGCCCTGGCCATGCGGATCGTCTTTGCGACACATTCACGCTCTGTCTTGCCCTCGTCCAGACACTCCCGGTAACATTGGTTTACCTCCTCCAGACGTGTAAGCTCGGCTTCATCATAAATCTGCCATAAATTCTTTTTGTCCACTTTTGCCATTCCTCCTGTCATACCATAGTTAAGTTTTGTATATAATGCCATTATAACGTAGACGGCAAAAGAAACATTGTCAAATCAGCTTAAAATGTTGTCATTTTAGTAGGGCGCGAAAACAGGCGCGGCGTCGGTCTTCCCGGCGCCGCGCCTGTCCAACGCGTCTTTACCGTCTCTTCTCCAGTCCGTGGATCCAGTCGGACTTCAAAAAATAAAGCAAAAAGATTCCCGAACTCAGCGCCCAGGTCAGCGGATATGCCCAAAATACCACCTTGATATCCGGCACGATCCGCACCGCGATGCTGATATAGCTGACACGGATCACGCACCAGCAGATCATCATAACGAACATGGGCACGGTAGATCTGCCGGCCCCTCTTAAAATTCCTGCCATACAGTGGGAAAAGGCCAGCAGGAAGTAAAACCAGGTAACAGTCCTGGCCCAGATCACGCCGTATCCGATCGCCTCTTCTCCGCCTCCAAAGGCTCCGATCAGCACCGGCGCAAGGAGATTGATCACAAGACCGACCGCCTCTGCCAGCGTAAGGGAACAGATCGCCCCGAACACTGCGCCTTTTTTCGCCCGTGCATATTCCCTGGCGCCCAGATTCTGACTGGTAAATGTGGTAAGAGCCATGGCAAAACAGGTGACCGGCAAAAAGCCAAAGCCTTCAATCTTGGCATAAGATCCACAGCCGGCCACCGCCGTAGCTCCAAACGCATTGATATTAGACTGGACAAATACATTGGCCAGAGAAATAATCGAATTCTGTATACCTGCCGGCACGCCGTTGGTCACCACCTGCCGCAGCATTTCGCGCTCGATCCGCACTTCTCTTAGCTGTAACTGAAAAACTCCATTTCCCTTCATCAGCTGACGCAGGCAAAGGCCGGCGCTCAAAAACTGTGAGATCACCGTCGCAAAGGCGGCCGACCACACGCCAAAGCCCAGAACCCCTACAAAGAACAGATCCAGCACAATGTTTGTGACAGAAGATATGATCAGGAAGATCAGCGGATGCTTGCTGTCCTCCCATGGCCTGCAGGATGCCTACAAAAAAGTTATACATCACAAAAGCCAGCGAACCCAGAAAATATACCCGGAAATACGCCAGCGACTCCGGCAGGTACTTCCGCAGGCGTCCCCATCAGCACCAGGATCTTTGGCGCTCCCAGGATGCCAAGGATGGTCAGAAGGATACCGCAGATCAGACCAAATCCTACGGTGGTATGTACAGATTTTTTCAGATTCTGCATGTCTCCGGCGCCAAAATACTTTCCGGTCACTACGCCTGCTCCGATCGCGATGCCATTAAAAAAGCCCACCAGGAGAAAGATCAGGTTCCCTGATGAACTAACCGCCGCAAGGGCATTATTTCCAAGAAAATTACCAACGATCACCGAGTCGGCAGTGTTGTAAAACTGCTGAAAAAGATTCCCCCAGAAAAGAGGTACCGCAAAATGCGACCAGACGCTTCCAGATCGGCCCGCTGGTCATTAAAGTGGCTGACGATGCCCCGGCCTTAGAGTTTCCCTTAGCCATTGTAGATCCCTCCAAAGATAGTTAAATTTGACATATGCTGTCAGATCATGACGCCTCCGCTCTACCTTTATTCTGCTCCTGTCTGCGGCGAAAGTCAATCCTTCTTTTTCTGACTTTTTTCCCCGCAGGGCCTTTTTTTTCAGAACAAAGAGCCCGGAGACGAAGTTTCTCCTTCGTCTCCTGACTCTTCTGCCTTTTCTCTTTTTCTAAAATGTCTCCACCGCAGCTCTTTCAATAGCAAGCCCTTTCGTATAGAGCTCCATGAATTTCTCATAACCCGTCACATCTTCCGGCACCGGATCAAGACCGGTTCCTCTGGAATCCTGGAATACTTTATCCGCCAGATAGGAGGTCAGATCCTCTCCTTCTTCCCGGCGCACCAGGTAATCTGCCAGAAGGGCAATGCCCCAGGCTCCGCCTTCGCCGGCCGTCTCCATTACATACACCGGCGTGTCGATGGCTCCTGCCATGATCTGCTGGCCTACCCCTTCGGTCTTAAAGAGGCCTCCATGTCCCATCATCCGGTCCAGACGGACATGCTCTTTCTTCAGAAGGATGTCCATGCCTGTCTTCAGCGCGCCAAGAGAGGTAAACAGATGTACCCGCATGAAATTGGCAAGGTTGAACCGACTCTCCGGGCGAGCGGACAAACATCGGTCTTCCTTCATCGAATCCTGTGATATGCTCTCCGGAAAAATAATTGTAAGCCAGCAGTCCGCCGCAGTCAGGATCTCCTTCCAGCGCTTTGTTGTACAGCTTGCCATACAGCGTATTCATATCCACATCCATGCCCATGCAATCAGCAAATTCTTTGAAAAGGCCTACCCATGCATTCAGATCCGTGGTGCAGTTATTGCAGTGCACCATAGCCGCCGGATCTCCGGACGGGGTGGTCACAAGGTCGATCTCCTCATAGGGTTTTGACAGGTCTTTTTCCATAACCACCATGGCAAACACGCTGGTTCCGGCAGACACATTTCCGGTCCTTACCGCCACACTGTTTGTGGCTGCCATGCCGGTTCCCGCGTCTCCCTCCGGCGGGCACATGGGCGTGCCGGCCTTAAGGGTTCCCGAAGGATCCAGGAATCTTGCCCCTTCTTCTGTCATGCAGCCTGCGTCATCCCCTGCCAGCAGCACTTTCGGCAGAAGGTCACGGATCTTCCAGGGATATCCCTGTCCTGCCACCAGCTCATCAAACTGATCCACCATCTTTTCATGATAGTCTCTGGTCTTCGTATCCATGGGGAACATGCCAGCCGCGTCTCCGCTTCCCAGCACCTTCCGGCCGGTCAGTTTCCAGTGGATGTATCCAGCCAGAGTGGTGAAAAACCGCACGTCCTTTACATGCGCTTCCCCATTCAGGATCGCCTGATAGAGATGCGCGATGCTCCACCGCTGAGGAATGTGGAACGCAAACAGTTCCGACAGCTGTTTCGACGCTTCTCCGGTGATGGTATTTCTCCAGGTTCGGAAAGGCACCAGAAGCTCATCCTTCTCATCAAATGCCAGATATCCGTGCATCATGGCGCTTACACCCATACCTGCCAGGCGGGTCAGCGTCACATCGTATTTTTCTTTTACGTCTTTTACCAGATCACTGTAGCAGCCCTGCACGCCTCTTTTTATCTCGTCGATATCATAAGTCCAGATGTGATCCACATATTGATTTTCCCAGTCGTAGCTTCCCGAAGCGATGGGAGTTTTATCCGTGTCGATCAGCACGGCCTTGATCCGGGTAGAGCCAAGCTCCATCCCCAGGACCGCCTGCCCGGAGCGGATGGTCTCAATAATCTTATCTTTGCTTTGCATCCTGTCTTCCTCCTGTCCTTCTATCTTTTCAATCGTTCTTTATTATCGTTTCATTATTATCATTATTATTTATAAGCAGCCTCGTTCCAGCGCAGCTCATTCTTCAGGCCGCGGATCGTGGTATCCTGATCAATGTATACGGCCTCGATTCCCATAGCTGCCGCCCAGTCTCCCATCTGCTCTGCGGTCAGATCATAAGAAAACGCGGTGTGATGTGCGCCTCCGCAGAGGATCCATGCTTCCGCTCCGGTAAGAAGATCCGGCTTCGGAGTCCAGAATGCAGTTGCTACCGGAAGATTCGGCATCGGCTTTTCGGTCTTTTTGCAGTCTACCTCATTGATGATCAGACGGAATCTGTGTCCCAGATCGATCAGAGATGTGGCAACCGCCGGTCCTGTCTTGGAAGTAAATACCAGTCTTGCCGGATCCTCCCTGTCGCCCATACTTAAGGGTTTTACCTTAATGCTCACCGGACCATCGGCAATGGTGGGGCATACTTCCAGCATATGCGCCTGCAGGATGCCTTCCTTGCCCGGAGCCAGATTGTAGGTATAGTCCTCCATAAAGGAAGTTCCCTTCGCATCTTTCATGCCCTCTGTCATGATCTTCATGATGCGGACCATAGCTGCTGTCTTCCAGTCGCCTTCTGCTCCAAATCCATATCCCTTCTGCATCAGTCTTTGCATTGCCAGACCCGGCAGCTGCTTTAAGCTTCCCAGATCCCCGAAATGGGTAACGATAGCCTGATAGTTTTTCTCCTCCAGGAACCGCTCAAATCCAATCTCAATCCTTGCCTGCTCTGCCACATGACGGCGGAATTCTTCCGGATCTCTTCCCTCCAGGAGAATATCGTAGGTGTCATAATACTCATCTGTCAGCGCTTTCACATCGCTTTCCGACACTGCAGCCACTGCTTCCGCCACTTCATTGACCGGATAAGCGTCTACTTCCCAGCCAAATTTGATCTGAGCTTCTACCTTGTCGCCGTCCGTTACCGCTACATTTCTCATGTTATCGGCTACTCGCATGACACGGACATGGCTGCTTTCGATCACGCCCACTGCAGTACGCATCCAGGAAGCCACTCTTTCCTGTACTGCCGCGTCCTCCCAGTATCCTACAACCACCTTCCGCTCGATCCCCATGCGGGTAAAGATGTGTCCATACTCTCTTCCGCCATGAGCAGACTGGTTCTCATTCATAAAATCCATGTCAATCGTGTCGTAGGGAATCTCCCGGTTAAACTGTGTGTGCAGGTGCAGCAGCGGTTTGCGGTACTCCTGCAGTCCCAGGATCCAGGACTTGGCCGGGGAGAAGGTGTGCATCCAGGTGATCACACCCGCACATTCCTCATCCACATTTGCCTCATTAAAGGTTTTCCGGATCAGCTCATTGGTGATCAGGGTCGGTTTCCAGACCACCTCATAGGGAAGTCTTCCAGACTCGTTCAACTTTTCTACGATGATCCTGGAGTGCTCTGCTACATGTGCCAGGCACTCATCTCCGTAAAGGTCCTGTGATCCGGTACAAAACCAGAACTTGTAATTTTTTCTTTTCAGCATGTTTTTGATTCCTTTCTATATTTATTTATTATTTTTATTGATTTCCCTGCCCGTAATAGGCGTTTGCCCCGTGCTTTCTGTAATAGTGCTTGTCCTGAAGCTCCTGTGGCGCCGGCTCTACATGGGGATTGAGTATCTCGCACCGGGCCGCCATTTTGGCAACTTCCTCTGCCACCACCGCATTGTGCACCGCCTCGTGGGCGTCTTTTCCCCAGGTAAATACACCGTGGTTCTTGCACAGCACCGCCGGAACCGCAACCGGATCCTTCCCTCTTGCCTCAAATTCATCCGCGATCAGGACGCCGGTATTTTTTTCATAGGCTTCTTCGATCTCTTCTCTGGTAAGATTCCGCACACAGGGGATCTCTCCGTAGATATAATCCGCATGGGTCGTGCCGTAGCAGGGGATGTCTCTTCCTGCCTGCGCCCAGCTGGTGGCCCAGGAAGAGTGGGTGTGGACCACGCCACCGATCTGTGGAAACCGGTTGTAGAGCACCACATGGGTAGGCGTATCAGAAGAAGGATTGTACCTTCCCTCTACCTTATTTCCTTCCAAATCCATGACAACCATATCTTCCGGCGTAAGTTTGTCATACTCCACGCCGCTTGGCTTGATCACAAACAGCCCCTTTTCCCGGTCGATCCCGCTGACATTTCCCCAGGTAAATGTCACAAGACCATATTTGGGCAGAAGCAGATTTGCTTCATAGACTTCTTTTTTTAATTGTTCCAGCATATTTACCTTCCTTCCTCGGTCTGCATACGCACCGAATTTCTGATTACCAGTTTTGGATCGAACTCCTGCGTTTCCATCCGGACTCCGTCTTTGACGCACGCGGCAATCTTTTCTGCCGCAGCCCTTCCCAGTTCTTCTGCCGGATTCTCCAGGGACGTGAGAGGAATCTGTGACAGCTCAGCCAGATTTGAATTGTCGATCCCCACAATAGAAATATCCCTTGGCACCCGGACTCCTCCTTTCTTCAGGAGCAGCTCCAGCTTGCAGGCGATCTCATCATTGTAGCACACACAGGCAGTGCAATGTTCCAGTCTCTTTAGAAACTTTTCGCTTTCCTGCTCCATGTCTGCCATCTCATTGGAATCGATCCAGATCACATCCCGGCTGCGGATCTTCAGATCCCTTTCCATCAACGCCTGCATATAGCCGGCGTAGCGGAGCCTTCCCTGTCCGTCGTCCGCCTTAAAGATGCCGCCAATCCTTGTGTGCCCGCACTCAGCCAGATGCCTTGTTGCAACATACCCTGCCTTCTGATCATTGAGACTGACATACGGGATATCCATCTCCGGATAAAAGCTGTTGACAAACAGCACCGGAACCCCGGATCTTTGCAGCTCCCGGTACAGCCCCAGATTGGGGTTTGGCAGGCCGCTCTTTACCGGTTCCGCGATCAGTCCGTCAATGGAAGAGGTCCTTAGGAACTCCTTCAGAAGCATCCGCTCCTTTTCCACTGCGTTCTCCGTCACCGATATCTGCAGCGTACAGCCTTCCCTGGATAACCCTGCCTCCATTCCCCGCAAAAGCGCCGGAAAAATGTAAGAATCCACGCATGTCAAAAGCACGGCAATGCGGATCTCCTTTCCTGGCTTCCGGCGGACATTGGCCGAGATATAGCTGCCGCTTCCCCGCCGCCCTTCCACAAGTCCTTCTTTGCGAAGCATGTCAAGCGCTGTCCGTACCGTCTGTCTGCTGACCTGAAACTGTGCCATCATCTCGTTTTCCGAGGGGAGCTTGTCTCCCAGGGACAAATTTCCTACTTCTACTTCGGTGCGGATCCATTCTGCAATTTTTTCATATTTTTTCATAGATCAATATCATCCCCCTTTCCCGGTTTTTTACGTTCTCTTTTTCTATACTTCCACTATATAGCACAACAACTTACAATACAATTCGCTTTTTTTCTAAAAATATTTTCCGGTTTTTAGCAAAAAATGAGAAGTTGTATTCTTTTCGGGCCGAAAACACAAGACAACTTGTTCTGTGATTTTGTCACAGAACTTTTCTGTCCGATAGTGTATTCTTGAAGCATCAGATCCATACTAACGTCATAACAGATTAAGACATTTGTTTCAACCAGATGAAAGGAGGAATCCATATGTTAAAAGGAAAAGTCGCCGTGATCACCGGCGGAACCAGAGGAATCGGATACGCAACAGTAAGAAAATTTCTGGAAAATGGAGCAACCGTTGTACTGTTCGGCTCCCGACAGGAGACAGTAGCAAAAGCGCTCGATTCTCTGAAAAAAGAGAATCCGGACTGGCCCGTATCAGGCGCATGGCCAGATCTTGGCAGCGAAGAAGCCGTAGCTGCAGAGCTGGAAAAGATCAGGAAAACCCACGGAAAGATTGATATCCTGATCAACAACGCTGGAATGTCCGACAGTAAACCAGTCACCGATTACACTTCCGAACATTTCGAGAAAATCATGAAGCTCAATGTGGGAGCGGCCATGAACTGCATCATCCCCGTTGTAAAAATTATGAAGGAACAGGGCGGGGGCTGTATCTTAAATACCAGCTCCATGGTTAGCATCAGCGGTCAGCCGTCAGGCGTGGCCTACCCGGTCAGCAAGTCGGCAGTCAACGGCATGACCTGGTCCCTGGCGAGAGAACTTGGTCCCAGCAACATCCGGGTCAATGCGGTGGCCCCGGGCATCACCAACACCGACATGGTGGCCGCCCTTCCAAAGGAAATGATCCAGCCGCTGATCAACGCCATCCCCCTGCGGAGAGTTGGCGAACCGGAGGATATCGCCAATGCTTTCCTGTTCCTGGCAAGCGACCTTGCCAGCTATGTGACCGGAGAGATCCTCTCCGTAGACGGAGCAATGCGGACGTAGGGAAAGGGCTATATTTACATCCGAGAATAATATTATTATGCAAAGAAGGGAAAGAGACTAATTTCTTTCCCTTCTTTGCACGGATTTCCTGTCTTTTCTAACAATATGTGTCAACGTTTGTGGTCATGTTTTTTTCATAATTTTGATGGATATTTTTTGTTTCTTCTCATAAAATATGGTTCTGAACGTATATGGAGGGGGAAGTGCTATGTCCGAATTTTCGTCCATTTTGTCAAAGTATGTGCATGAAAAGAATATAAAGACCTATTCTCTGGCTCAGTACTGTGGACTGGACCGTTCAAATATGTATAAGATCATCAACGGGAAGCGAAAGCCTGCGTCGCTTAATATGGTTCGCAAAATGGCGCAGTTTATGCAGCTGTCGCCGGAGGAAAAGCATGATCTGGAGGAAGCTTACGCCATTACGCTGGAGGGTCCGGAAAATTACTACCGCCGCAAGGAGGTGCTGGAATTTTTCCGGGATTTTACACTCTCTGCCGCGCCGCTTCCGCCGTTTCACTATAACGCCAGGATCGAGGAAGAAGAAAAGATCTTTTTGAATTCATCCATAGAAGTCATGCAGACCTTTTTTCATATGATTTCCTCGGAAATGAGTTCCGGAACCCACGGTCATCTGCGTCTTCTGGTCCAGCCGGACGCAGCGTTTCTGGTCAATCTGATCAGCGCAGAATGTCAGCGGGACGCAGGCATCCGCATCGAACACATTTTTTGTCTGGACAGCCATTCGCATTCCGGCCAGTCCAAAAAGAACTATAACCTGAACTGCCTGAAACAGATCCTGCCGCTGTATGGATCCTGCAGAAATTATGAGGCCTACTATTATTACGACGATATTTCCTCGCGGACAGGCAGTCTGACTCTGCTGCCCTATATGATCGTCACTTCCCGGTGTGTCTGCCTTCTGACCGCCGGTCTGAACAAAGGCTGTGTTCTGCATTCCAGGGAGTCGATCCGGATGTTTTCGGACATCTTTGATGAGTACCTGCAGGAATCCACGCCTCTGCTCAACCAGATCACGGATGTGCAGGATCAGCTTAATTATGCCGCACGGCTGCTCCAGGAAAGTATAACCGGATACAGTTTTCAGATGTCGCCCTGCTTCACCCCGTTTATTACCTTTGCACAGGTGGAGAAATATGTGAGAAAAGATATTTCCGGAAGAGAACTGTTCATTGCCCACTTCCAGGAATATGTAAAAAAGACGCTTACCTTATGCAGCCAGAGCAAGATTACCTCCATCTTCTCTTATGATGGAGTCAGACGGTTTCTGGAAAGCGGACGGATCGACGAATACCCGCAGGACGTCTGCCTGCCCTTTGATCCGCCGGACCGCGCCGCCCTGGTAAAGAAGCTGATCCCCGTCTGCAAAACCGGCGCTTTCCGTATGCTCCGCAAGGATATCGGATCCTCGCTCTATGAACTGTATTTGTTTGTAAACACCAAGAACGGCTATCTGATGTTTCCGTCACCCTACAGCCGCCACCCGGTCTATCTGAATATCGAAGAGCCCGGGCTTCTCTATGCGTTTTATGATTTCTGCGAAAATCTGGATGAAAGCCTCTTTTGTACTCCGAAAGAGGCCGAGTCTCTGCTGACAGAACTGATCCAGGATTTCTGACAAAAAACGTCCCGAAAGACCTTCTGTAAGATCTTTCGGGACGTTCTGCATTAGTAAAAGATTTTCTCGATCTCCGGCAATAATTTCTTTAGCCCTGTCTCGTCTTCTTCTGTAAACCGCCCGGTCTGCGGACTGTCAATATCCAATACCCCACGGATGTTTCCCTGCCGGTCATGGATGGGCAGCACGATCTCTGAACGCGAAGCGCTGTCGCAGGCGATGTGCCCGGGGAACTGGTGGACATCCTCCACCCGGATCACCGCGTCCTTTAAAACCGCGGTTCCGCACACGCCCTTTCCCACCGGGATCTCGGTGCAGGCGGGTTTTCCCTGGAAAGGCCCAAGCACCAGCGTCTCTCCCTCCAGAAGATAGAACCCCACCCAGTTGATCTCTTTCAGTCCCTGATTTAACAGGGCCGAGGCGTTCGCCAGGTTCGCAGTCACATGGGGACAGCTTTCCACCTGGCCGCTTAAACGGACTTTCATATATTTGTAAAGCGCTTCCTTTTGTTCCGGAAATTTGCTGACCGTATGTTCCATGGTTTTTCCCTCCTGCTGTCTGATATATTTTATCATACCATAAATAGGGGCCTGGAGACCATGAAACTTTTTCAACATACAAAACCATTGGCAAACCGGTCTTTACTCCCCGTACCGGATCCGGTCGGTCAGGCTCATCCTGCGGAAGTTCCGGGACACGGCGCAGGTCAGGATCATCTGCAGCGCCGCCACCGCCACGGCCAGGACCGCCGCCTGGATCCCCGGATAATGATACACGGTGATGTTCATCATATTTTCTGCTTTGGCATACAGGAAGATGCCGTATCCGGCCAGGCTTCCGATCCCCAGCGCCACCAAAAGAGTACCCGCCGTATAGAAAAGCCCTTCCAGCTGCAGCATCCGCACCAGCTGCTTTTCCGACATGCCGATGGCCTGGATGATGCCCAGTTCCCGTCTCCGGGTGTAGATACTGTTGACCATGGTGTTGATCAGGTTCATCACGCCCACTGCGCCCAGGATCAGCAGGAATGCGTAACCCAGCACGGTCATAACGGTGACCGCCGTCTCCCAGGTCTCCACATGCTTTTCAAAGCTGTCGGTGGTCAGATAGACGCTCGTCTTTGCCAGGTTCTCCAGGTTCGTATAGGCTTCCTGCCGTCCGGTCTGACCGATCCCTTCTTCCAACCGGATCACGCAGATGTCGCTTAAGTCTGCCCCTGTGATCTTCGCCAGCACAGAGTCCGGCAGCAGAAAGTTGCTCCCGGATACGGCCGAAGGATACTCTCCGACGGCGGCGATCTCAAAGGTGCGCTCCACTGTCCCCTCCGGGGTCTCCAGTTCCATCCGCACCGCGTCGCCCAGCTTCAGCTCCGGGAACCAGCGCAGCATATGGTCAGAGACCAGGATCTTCTCTCCCTCTTCCAGTTCTTCCCAGGTAACCGCCCCTTCGATCTGGCAGTTCTCCACGATCTCCCGGTAAGATTCATCCAGGCCCTGGATGCTGGCGGAGGCGATCTCCCGCTCCGGGTCCAGATCCGCCAGCGTTCCGGTAAGATAGGTCTTCACTTTGACTTCCTCCACTCCGTCTACGGCCCGGATCTGCTCCAGCAGGTCCCCGTTCAGCGGGTTGTTCTGCATCAGATTCACCCAGGCCCGGTCCGGATTCATTTTATCCCCCTCCCAGCTGTCCACGGCGATCTCATAATCCCCCTCAAACTCCTGCTTTGCGATCTCCTCCGGATCGGCGCAGCTAAGGACGGTGGCCACCGCCATGAAGAGGATTCCCACTGCGCCCAGCGTCACGATGGTCAGGATGGATCTTTTTTTATTCCGGGACAGGTTGGAGCGGGTCAGTTTTACAAGACTCATCTCTGCAAATCCCTTCCGCTCTTTTTTCTTCTCCCGGATCTCTCCCTGATACCGCATGGCCTCCACCGGAGAGATCTTCGCCGCCATCCGCATAGGCTTTACCAGGGACAGATACACCGTAACCAGCACGGTCAGGATGGTCAGGATGTAAACCCACCCATACAGGACCGGCACCTGTCTCTGCTCCAGCAGGTCCGTGCAGATCCGGTTCATTTCCATGGCCGCCGCGTTGGTCTGCACGCCTTCCCCGCTGATCCGGTAGATCCAGCGGATCACCGGGCCTGCCAGAAGGCTCCCCAGAAGAAGCCCCAGTGGCAGGGAAAGCGCTGTCACAAGAAGGCCTTCCCGGAAGACGATCTGCCGGATCTGCCGCCGGGTGGCTCCCATGGCCTTTAATTTCCCATACTCCTGAACCTTCGGGATCATGGAGACATAGTGGATGCTGTAGATGGTCAGCACTCCTGCCGCCATCACCACCAGGATGATGCAGACAACGGCGAAAAGGGCCGCCGGATCCGTATAATTGGCCATCAGATAATCGGTGTTGATGACCACGTTGTCCTCTGATACGCCAAAATCCGCGCCAATCTCTCTGGCCCGCTCTTCGATGGCGTCCGTAGTAGCCACATTTTCCCCCACATCCTGAAGGCGGAACATCACCCGGTACTCCCGGTCATTTGCCGGAACCGACTGTTCCAGACAGTCCCTGGACACCAGCACCGAGTAGGCTTTGTTTTCCTCGTCAATCTCTCCTGTTAGAAATCCGCTGATCCGGAAGGTATCTTCTTTCTGATACCCCAGTCCGCCGTCTTCGTAAAGCTGAAGCGGAAGCGTCACCGTATCCCCGATCCCGGCAGTGATCCCGTACTCGGCAAGCAGTCCTTCCGGAAGCGCGATCTCATTTCCTGCTTTTGGAAACGCACCCTCTGCCAGTTCTATTTTGTTCAGTTCCAGAGCCTGTGCATCCATCCAGAGAAACAGGATGGTGGAATCATCGTCCACCCCTTCCCCCAGATCCGAGCGAAGCCCCACTTCCTCCATATCATTGTGGCTTTTCAGCTTCCCCGCATCCTCTTCCGACACCTGCCGGAACATGGCGTGATAAGGCGGATAGTAGGCGTTCACAGCTGCGAACCGCACTTTGACAGAGGCATATCCGACCATCAGCACCATAAAGATCAAAAGAGTGGTCAGGATGATGGCTGCCCCGCTGATCATGTTCCGGGTCCGGTTCTGGCGCGCATTGGCAAGGGCTGTCTTTGTCACTGTCTTCATGACCGCACCACCTTCCCGTCCTCGATGACGATCATCCGGTCCGCCATCTGGGCAATGGTCTCGTCGTGGGTGATCATGACCAGCGTCTGCCCGTATTCGGTCACGCAGTGTTTCAGAAGGCTCACCACCTCGATCTCCGTCCGGGAGTCCAGGTTGCCTGTGGGCTCATCAGCCAGGATGATGGCCGGGCGTGAGGCCAGGGCCCTGGCAATGGCCACCCGCTGCTGCTGTCCCCCGGACAGGGTGCCCGGCAGGGCGTGGAGCCGGTCTGACATGCCGATTTTTTGCACGATGTCCATCACATACTCACGGTCCACTTTCCGGCCGTCCAGCCCGATGGGCAGCACGATATTTTCCCATACATTTAAGGACGGCACCAGATTGTAACTCTGGAAGATAAATCCGATCTTCCGCCTGCGGAACACTGCCAGCCGGTCGTCCTTTAACCGGAAAATGTCCCGTCCTTCCACCAGCACCTTGCCGGAGTCGGGCCGGTCCAGTCCCCCCAGCATGTGCAAAAGCGTGCTCTTTCCCGAACCGGAACGCCCCACCACTGCCACAAATTCTCCGGGCTCCACGCGGATATCGGTGTGGTCGATGGCCTTTACCAGATTATCGCCGGAGCCGTAATATTTTACCAGATCTTTTGTCTCTAAAATCGCCTTCATTGTAAGCCTCCTCTTTGTGCCTGCTTCTTTGTTTCTGTACAGAGCATACCGCCCGAAGCTTACAGAAAGGTAACAAAAAAGATAACAGTTTTGTAAGAAATCCTATTCTTTCGGCAGGGTGATCACAAACTTGCTCCCGCCGGTTCTTCCGCTCTTCACGCACACCGTTCCGCCCTGCTCTTCCAGGATCCGTCTGGTAAGGTAAAGGCCCACGCCGGAGCCCTCCGCCTTTCGTACCGCTTCTGCCTTGCCCCGGTAAAATCTCTGGAAGATCCTGGGCTGTTCCTCTGCCGGGATCCCCGGACCTTCGTCTTCCACCTCTATCATGACATAGCTGACCAGCTCTGATATCCGGATGGTGATGCAGGTGCCGGCCGGCGCGTATTTCACGCCGTTGTCCAGCACATTTCCGATCGCCTCAGCCGTCCAGCCCGGATCATGGATAACCGCGGCGTCAGTAAACTCTTCAATTTCAATGGAAATGTTTTTATCTACTGCTTTCGCATATGCGCCGGCCACTGCCCTTGCCAGGGTCGCCTTCACACCCGCCTTCTCCGGCTTCAGCCGGATCATGCCGGTCTCCAGCTTGCTCATCTGGGTAAATGCCTGGAGAAGATGTTCCAGCCGTTCCACATCTTCCCGCTCTTTCCTTCGAAACTCCTCCGTTTCTTCCGCTGAAAGCTCTGTAGAATCCTCGATCTCATAACTCATCTTCAGAGAGGCCACCGGCGTCTTCAGCTGATGGGAAATATCGGTGATCAGGGACTTGGTTTCCTGCTCCTCCCGCCGGAGTTCCGCCTCCATCTTCTGGTTGCGGACCGTCTCTTCTTTCAGCTTTTCCTCCAGATAGTCCGCCCGCTCCCGGGCTTCTCTCTTAAGCCCCATGCTATGCCAGGCAAGACCTGCACATGCCGCAAGTCCGGCTGCCAGAATGAGCGCCATACCGCCCGCCATGCCAGGCAGCGCGCCGCCCTCAAGACTGTCTTTCAGTCCATACCCGTATTTCTCCAGCAATTCCGTGCCTGCTTTTACAGCGTCCTCACTGTCTTCTACTATTTTCCCCGTCAGGATCCCGGCAAACACAGCCTCCTCCTCAGGCGCCTGCCTGGTGAGAGCCGCCATCTGCCTGGCCGTGTCCTCATACGCTTGCCTGGCCGCTCTTTCCGTCAGAAAGAGCCCCGCCAGAAGGGCAAGAAAAAACAGCCCTGCTGCTAGAGCTATTCTTTTACACTTTCCTGTATCCACAGATATCCCATCCCCCTTACATTCTGAATCCATTCGCCGCCGATCTTTCGCTTCAGCCGGCTTACATTTACCGGAACCGTATTGTCGTCCACAAACTGGCCATCCACATCCCACACATGCTCGAGGATCTGCTCTTTGGAAAGGATCTGCCCTGCGTTCTCCATAAAATACAGAAGAAGCTGCAGTTCCTTTTTGCTTAAGGAAAGCTCTTCCCCGCCGCGGTATGCCCGCATATCCTGATAGGACACCCGGATCTCCCCGGAGCGGATCTCTGTCTTTTGCTCCTCCCCTGCCTGGCGCGCCCGCCGCATCAGGGCATGCACTTTAGATACCAGCACCAGCAGGCTGAAGGGTTTGGTGATATAGTCGTCCGCCCCCAGATCGTAGGCGTTTACCATGTCCACCTCCGAGTCCAGAGCCGTCAGGAAGATCAGATACACCTGGCTTTTCTTCCGGATCTCCCTGCAAAAATCCAGGCCGCTCTTGTCCGGCAGGTTCACATCACTGATGATCAGATCCGGCCCTGCCGCGTCAAAAAGCTCTTCCGCCTCTTTCACAGAAAAAGCGGAAAACACCTGATATCCTTCTTTTTCTAATTTTAATGAAATCCCCCGGTTCAGGTTTCTGTCGTCCTCCAGGAGCAAGATTTTCTGCATAGTGCGGGTCTCCTTATTCGGTGCGTTTTCCTCATTTTACAACGGGGGTTTACGCAGCGTCAACTCTGAGGATGGACTCCACCTCCTGGAAAACAAAAATGATCCGAAAAACCTCATTGACAACTCCTTCTTTTTATTTTACTATTTAATTAAAATTCGGCATTATTCTATATTGCCGCAAAACAATAAATTATCAGACTGGAGGTGAACAAATGGAGAAAGATACTATCCTTCAAAAAGATCAAAAGTTCTTTTCTATAGACGAACTTAAAGGCAAAGGATTCTCATCCTATAAAATCCGTAAACTTGTTGACGAAGGAAAACTGATTAAACTGAACAAAAAATACTACGAAAATCCCGAATATCAAGGCGAAGAATCCGATTTCTATTATACAGAAATTTACGCCCCAGCCGGTGTAATATGTCTGTTGAGCGCTGCTGTTTATTATGATCTGACAACTTTTATTCCTGATGCAGTTGATGTGGCAATCCCGAGAAAAGCCAGAATATCCACCATACCCGATTGGCCGCAGCTAGAAATCCATTATTACACAAATGACAGACATGAACTGGGAATCACCACTGTTAAAGAGGGAAACAACGAGTTTCGTATTTACGACATGGAGAAAACTGTCGTCGACATAGTATTTTACAGAGAGAAGGTCGGAATTGAAGAGACCAGGGAAGTCCTTGTGACCTATCTCCAGAAAAAAGAACGGGATCTGAACCGACTTATGCAATATGCAAAGCTCATGAAATGCGATAAGATAATGAGACAATATCTGGAGGTGCTTGTATGATAAGCGCTATATCTGTGAAAGATCGGTTGAAAAACCGCGCTATCGCCACTGGAAATACCATGCAGGAAACACTGACAGCCTATGGACTGGAAAGAACAGTATACCGGTTATTGACAGCATAAATAACGGATATGAGCCGTACTTTGTGTGGGATCACACAACAGGAAGCTGGAAACAACAAACATAGCGTTTCCTCATGTTAAAAATTTTTTCATTTTTTTGTAACAAAATCCATCTTACTCCGTCTAACCGGTGTACAAAAAAGGAGGTGAGCGGCCCTGGACTACGAGAAATTATATCAATCCTACTATCTGCAGGTCTATTCTTATGTGATGACCCTGGTGCGGAATCAGCCGCTGGCGGAAGAGATCACGCAGAACACGTTCTACCGGGCTATGACCTCCAAAAAGACCTTTGCGCAAAGGTCCGGCGAACTCACCTGGCTTTGCAGCATTGCCAAGCACCTGGCAGCAGACGAATACCGGAAGGCCGGAAAAACCGCCGAACTGGACGAGGCTGCCGCCGTCAGCGGAGGCCAGGATCCGGCGGACGCGGTGGAAGATAAGGAGACCGCGCTTCAGATCCACCTGATCCTCCACGACCTTCCGGAGCCTTACAAGGAAGTCTTCCAGTTGCGGGTGTTCGGGGAACTACCCTTCTCACAGATCGGGTTTATCTTCGGGAAAACGGAGAACTGGGCCAGGGTCACTTACCACCGTGCAAGAATGAAAATTCAGGAAAGGATGGAGAAACATGGATAAGAAGAATTTTTCGGAATGCGGGATCATTCAGGATCTGCTTCCCTTATATTATGATGATGTGTGTACGCCTGCCAGCAAAGAGCTGGTGCAGCGCCATCTGGAACACTGTGCAGCCTGCCGGGCTCTCTATGAGGAACTGAAAGACCATTCCGTGGACCGCGTCATAGAAACGGAGTCCCGGCAGGTCCTGGAACGGCACGCCAGAAAAGAGAGGACCGCCGCCTGGAAAGCCGGGCTTATCATCAGCGTCCTGCTGCTCATCCCGGTGATCCTGACTTTCCTTTTCTCCATAGCCGTCGGCGGGGGACTGGGCGTCTTCTCCGTGACAACCGCCTCCATGCTCCTGGTGGCCGCATTGACTGCGGTGCCTCTTATGACAGAACAGAAGAAACTGACAAAGAGTATCCTGGCCGGGATCTTTGCCCTGCTTCTGATCCTCTTTTTCGTGGACCGCATGAACGGCGGCGGACAGTTCCTGCTGCTCGCCATCCCCACCATTTTCGGGCTCTCCGTGCCACTGTTTCCTTTTGTGATTCGGGGGCTTGCGCTGCCGCCCGTATTGTCGGATAAAAAGGCGCTGCTTACCATGGTCTGGGACACGGCGTGGCTGTTCCTTACCATCTTCACGGTCTGCCATCACTCCGGGGAAGTGGAGGGGCTGCGTGCCGGCACCCTCATCAGCGTGATCCTGATGAGCGGCGTTTGGCTCGTCTTCCTGACCGCCAGATACCTCCCGGCCAACACCTGGATCAAAGCAGGACTGATCTCCCTGATCACCGGAATCTGGATGGCATTTTCCAGCGACGCCTACGGGCTGATCGCGGAACATAAACGGCAGCTCACCATCCTGGCGGCTGACTTTTCCGACTGGACCTCCGCCTGGAGCATCAACGCCAACACCTATCTTCTCTTCCTGGCGGCGGGTATTCTGCTTGGGATCCTGTGCATTGCCATCGGGGTCACAAGAGGGAGAAAATAAGACAAAAGCGCCCCGGAAATGTGAACATTTCCGGGGCAGTCATTGCTTCCATGATACAGTTTCATAGCAACCCTCCATTTCTCCGGCACAGGACGCTCAAATCTTCCAGTATCGTACCAAAATCCAAGGTATGCTCTACATCATAGTTTTCTTTAATAAATGCGATGCCTTTGAATTGAAAAAGATAGCGGAATGCTTCCCGGGCGCTCAGATTATGCTGCCGGGCAAATTCATCAACACAGGCAACGGTAAATCCTATTTTCTGTTTCTGTTCGCTCATTCAAAGTCACCTCGTTTTCATAAACATTTTCATCTATGGCAACTTAAGTATACCATAAGCGAAGCCATTATAAAAGATTCATATCCGTCGCACTATGGCAGGTTTGTTAATACCCCCTTTTCGGCATTTTGGCTTTATTTTTTTCTGCCATTTGGTTCTTTCAGAATCTCCAATATGCTGATCGGCGATAAATGGAAAGTATTGATCCTCCGGGACCTGCTCCCGGGTACAAAGCGCTTCAGCGAACTAAAGAAATCCATCGGAACAGTTTCGCAGAAAGTTCTGACCGCACAGCTTCGTGATATGGAACGCAATGGTCTTGTAAACCGCAAGGTCTATCCGGAAGTTCCCCCGCGGGTGGAATATTCCCTGACAGAACTTGGCCGGAGTCTGAAGCCCATTCTTGACGCCATGTGGGACTGGGGCGAGGAATTTAAAGCGCAGAATACATAGCGCATTTTTTGTTTCTGGCGCAGAAAAAAGGGACGTATCCGCTTTCGGACACGTCCTTCTTCTAAAATTCAATATTTTCATCCTACATTGTTTCAAAACTTGTTTTCAACATTTGTTTATATAAAGATAGCTCTTTGTTATGAAAAACGCACCCGCTCTATCACACTTCCTTTTCCCGCCATATACCTTCCGGCAGCCAGCGGGATCGCTATGCACACCAGGACAATAAACAACGTCATCCCCACCACCGGCCAAAGCGGCACTGTGAAGGGCACCATCATATAATTCATGGACTGGTACACCAGATAGGTGATCCCAAGCCCCAGTGTGGCGGTAAAAAGCAACGAGCCCGCCGCATAGAAAAGACCTTCTGTCACAAGAAGCCGGTTCCTCTGCCGGTCCGTCATGCCGATACTTTCCAGAATGGCAAGTTCCCTCTGCCGGCTCTGAATATTCCCGGTCACGGTATTGATGTAATTCAGAATCCCAATGAATGCCAGAACGAGGGCAATGGCAAGCCCCACTTCCCGCATATTCCCCTGCGCGCGTTCCACTTCATGCAGGGTTTCCAGTTTAGATTCCCAGGAAAGGGCGTTTCCATCCGGACTGTTCTGAATCAGGCCGAGCACTTTGCTTTCCGTTTCTTCATCATATTCCTGCGTGTATCTCACGCCAGCCTTGCAGATCCAGGGATTTTCCAGGAAATCCCTGACTGCGGACTCGCTTACGATGACGGTCGGCGGATCTCCCAGCATGGGGCCGGTATAATACCCTTCGTCCGTGAACCCGGCGATCTCAAACGTACGCGTATTCCCGCTGTCTCCGTATTCTGCACAGGTCACCTGTGTTCCCGCCAGATTTTCCATCGTAAGTTCCAACCCGTTCCGATAGAGGACACAGCTTTTTCCAGACAGAAAATCTTCCCGGTCCAGTGTCGTATCTACCACTTCCTGCAAATAGGGGAACTCCTCTTCGCTGATTCCCAGAATGACAGATCCGAAATTTTCCGGGTACTGCTGATATTCGCTCCGGTCCTCCTCATAGGGAATCATCATCCATTTGGCATAGAATTCCTCCATCCACTGCTCTGCAAAATCCGGCTCCCAGGGAACCGTGATCTGCCCGTACAACAGCGGATACACCGCCGAAACCCCATCCAGATGATCCAGATCTTCCATAAACGAAGCCGTCAGAATATCCCGGTGATCTTCCGGATTTTCCTTTCGCAGGGAATCATTGGTAATCGTAAGATCATTATTCATATGATTGGTCACAATGGTCCTGGCCGCCTGACTTTCCAACAGTGTACTGATACACAGAAAGACTGACAGGCCGGCCGCCAGAGACGTCATGATCACCAGAGACTTCTTTTTATCCTTCCAGATCTGATCCCATGCCATACGGCGCAGAAGCCTGCCCTTTTTCGTCTTGCGTCCGCCCATCTTCCCCTGCGCCGGCCGGTAACCTGCCGCCTCAAGCGGAGAAATGGATACCGCAAGTTTCACAGGTTTATAGCTCCCCAGGCAAATGGTCAGCCCTGTCAGCGCCACGGTGAGAAGCAAAACCGCGGGATTCAGGGAAATCTGTATCTCACCCGCTTCTCTTGCACGGATTCCCAGCGCACGGATCACCGATGGAAATAAAAGGAAAGAAACAAGACTTCCCGTTATAAGTCCACACAGGATCCCGCTGCACCCAAGGATCATCATCTGTCTGCGGATCAGACGCCGGATCTGCAGCCCTGTCATCCCCACCGTCTGAAGCAGGCCGTAATACCGCACATTTCCCGCCACTGACAGGTAGAGGATATTGTAGATCAGCAGGTAGGCACACAGGCAGGTCACCAGGGCCAGACCGCACAGCCCAAAGAAGATTGGCAAAGAATACCCCAGCTCACTGGTAAAAAACAGCGCCTGCTGCTTTCCCAGATCCATGCTTTCGATAAACGCATCCTGCTCGCTCTTTGTCATGATCTTTTTATCAAAATCCAGATGATATCTGCCGCATGTCACCTCAGAGATATCAGAACCGGATTGCAGGTAAAATGCCTCTGACACATAAAATGCCGACTTGGTGCCATACCCTTCCCATATCCCGGAAATCTCAAATTCCTTATCCATGAGGTTTCCATCTCCGTCCCTGTACCCGGCCCGGAAATGATCCCCCACTGTCAGTCCGGCCAGTCCGGCTTTTTCCAAACCTTCTTCCGTCACCATAACCTGATCTTCCTCCTGGGGATAGGTTCCTTTCACCCACTCCCTGGCGGGGGCCATGATCTCATCCCATAAGACCGGATCACACCAGATACAGGCTGCCTCCACTGTGTCGTCTCCCTGGGTGGATTCCAGATACCCGCTTAAAGCCAGGATTCCTGCCCGGCGGATATCCGGATTGTTTTCACACTTTTCCCGCTGCTCCGGTGTGATCCCGTACAGAACAGCATCGTACTCTCCGCCGTTCAGCCGGATATTCTGAACCTTTTGCATCTGAAAATAAGTGATCCCCACCGTAAAAATGGAAAACAACATAAAGGACGCCAGCACAATGGAAAGAAAAATGATCAGGTTACGTCCCCGGTTATGCTTCAGGGAACCCGCTGCCATTCGGTCAATAACCTTCCTGTTATTATTCGCCAACATACGGATCACCTGCCTTCTCGCCGGACTCCTTGTCATCGGAATCTCCCGCTCCCACGATCCGCCCATCTTCAATATGGACGATCCTGTCCGCCATCTGCGCGATATCCCGGTCATGAGTGATCAGGATCACTGTCTGCTGAAATTGCTTTGCCGCCACCTTTAAAAGTCCCATTACATCGTGGCCAGAGGCAGTGTCCAGGTTGCCGGTGGGCTCATCCGCCAGGATAATGGCTGGTTTTGCAGCCACGGCCCGCGCAATGGCCACCCGCTGCTGCTGCCCTCCGGAGAGCATGCCCGGCAGCGCTTCCCTCTTATCTGCAATCTGCAGAAGTTCCAGGATCTCCCTTACAAATGGCCGGTCAATCCGTTTCCCGTCCAGCTCAATGGGCAGCACTACATTTTCATACACATTGAGATCCGGCACCAGGTTATAATTCTGGAACACAAATCCCACCTTTCTCCTGCGAAAGACAGCCAGTTGCTCCCGCTTCATATCCGAAAGCTTTTTCCCGTCCACATACACCTCTCCGGATGTGGGAATATCAAGACCTCCGATCAGATGGAGCAGCGTACTCTTCCCGCTCCCGGATTTCCCAATGACAGCGATAAATTCCCGCTCCCTTACAGAAAGGTTCACTCCATCCAGCGCCTTGACAGTATTCTCCCCCAGCCGGTAATATTTTTTCAGACCCACGGTCCTTACGATCTCGTCTTTCATGTCTTTTCCCTCCTTTGTGATCTCATCCTATCCCCTGAAAATCACAAACCGGTCTCAATCGCAAAAAATCACGAAACTGTGAGTGTTCCGGCATTGGGCAGGAAAAGGCAGAAATCCGCTCCCTTTCCTGCTTCTGAACGCACCTCCACATAACCGCCCTGAAGTTCTGCAATCTTGCGTGTCAGATAAAGCCCGATTCCAAGGCCCTCCAGATCCTGCACCTCCGGCTCCCGGTAAAACCGGGTAAAGATCTGTGCCTGACGCTCCAGGGCAATCCCCTTTCCCGTATCTCTCACATGGATCTCTGTAAAAATCTCCTTTTTCTCTACGCATAGCGTAACCCGGCCCCCTTCCGGGGTGTATTTCACCGCATTATCCAGCAGGTTATAGACCGCTTCTTCTGTCCATTTCCTGTCATGGGAAAGAAGAAGCCTGTTCTTATCGGTTTCTCCTGACAACTTCTCTCCCCCGCCTTCTACTTCCAACGCAATGCTCTTTTTCGACGCGGCAGGTACCACCGCCGCCATGGCGCCGGCAAGAGTATCAAACAGGTCTCCTCTTTCTTTGCGGATCTGGATCACCCCCGTCTCCAGCCGGGACATTTTTACCAGACTCTGAAACAGGAAATCCAGCCGGTCTGTCTGATGTTCCAGCTTGTTCAGGAATTCCGTTGCCTCCCCGGGCAGATCCATATCTTTTAAAATCTCCAGATAGATCTTTTGATTCGCAACGGGGGTTCTGGTCTGATGGGAGATGTCGGAGATCAGCTCCTTCATCTGTTGCTTTCCCCGCAGATTTTCTTCATCTTTTTTCTCAAGGACATGCAGCGTCCTGCCCAGCTTTTCATTGACTTTTCCCAAAAGAGAATCCTGCGTATCTGCGGACTCATCCGGCTTTCTCCCCTGCAGGACCGCATCCAGACTCTCGTCCAGCCTGTCGGCAAATTCACAGACATCCTGCTTCAACTTCCAAAGCTTCCAGCTAAGGATTCCTGCCAGAGCAATGGCGCATGCCAGCATGATCATTTTCCAATCCATTGATATCCCATCCCGTATACGTTTGAAATATATTTGTGTTTCTCATCTTCAATCTTTCCCCGGAGTCGGTTCATGTTGACGGCCAGCGCATGCTTGTCCACAAACTGATTTCCCCTGTCCCACAGGCGATCTAGCAGAACCTCATAGGTAAGAAGCTGACCTTTGTGCATGAGAAATTCCTTCAGAATCCGAAACTCCGTGGGCGTCACGGTACAAAGTTCGCCCTCCCGCCGGATCTGCGCTTTATCCAGGTCAATCTGCAGGAATCCATCGTCAAAAGCAATCTTCTCTTTCTCTCTGTCCCGCTTCAGGATCACGTCGATCTTTTTTAACAGGATCTTCATGGAAAATGGCTTTGTCACATAATCTTCCGCGCCCAGTTCATACCCTTTCAGCGCGTCCTCTTCCAGATCCCTGGCTGTCAGAAACAGCACCGGCACCCGGGAACGCTCCCGGACCCACCGGCAAAAGGCAAAGCCTTCCCCATCCGGCAGATTCACGTCTAAAAGGATCAGATCCGCTTCCTGCTCTCCAAAGGCATTCTTCCCTTCTGCAATAGAATGGACGGAAGCCGTCCGGTATCCGTCCTTTTCCAAGACATAAGAAATCCCCTGGTTCATTTCCCGGTCATCTTCTATGATTAAAATTCGACACATATCTCTTTCCTTTCCCGATTCAGCAGAATAGCTGCTTCGCGGTTATTATACCACGCGCGCAGGGAAGGAAGCGCTGCCGCAGGCGGCATTTACTTCCCAAGCCGTGGATTGCCGGTATAATCCCTGCACAGCAGGGCAGCCCGGTTCCCGGGCTGGATTGCACTTCGTGCAATCATTATACCATGAAATACACATAAAAAAATCAGAGTCGCAGATTATCACGGAATTGTGACTATCTGCTCCCCTGATTTGAAATGTTATATGACAGTTCTTATTTCTTTTCCTTTGCCTGTCTCTCCCGGTCTTTGGAAAGTTTCAAAGCCAGGCTGCGGACTCTGTCAAAGGACTCCAGTTCACTTTTCAACAAGACATAAACCATCTCTGACAGATCATTCTTCTTATCATATCTTCTGAATGCTTCCCTGTATTTTCCAGTCGGCTGGATGGAAACAGGCAGTAAACCGTTATTGATCAGCTGCTGGTTCACGACCATTCTTCCGGTTCTGCCATTCCCGTCTAAGAAAGGATGGATCCGTTCAAAACGGATATGACTGGCTGCAATTTTTTCAAAGATCTCTTTCACTGTTGCCGCTTCTATATTTACTTCCCCAAGCCAGCTTTTCAGAAGTTCCGGAACATCCTGCGGATCTGGAGGATAGTATACAGCCTCCGACAAATTTCCAATATAGACCGCAGTATCCCTGTAATCTCCCTGCATATGCCTGATATAGCCATTCGCTTTTCTGATCCACTCTTCATCAATCATCGTTTTCTTAAATGGAAGCAGCATTTCCCGAATCGCGTAATAAACTTTTTTCACATCTGTATATTCTGAATAGGTGTGATTTGATCTGACTTCATCGTAATCAATCACTGCGATCGTTTCTTCCAGCGACAGGGTATTCCCTTCAATCGCGTTCGTACTCCAGGAAAACCGCCTGGCAAAATCTTCCGTAAACGGCTGGCTGATCAGCGGATTTCCCAGGTGCTTAAAAATGATCTCTTTTTCTGTCTCAATCTGTGAGACCCTTTTTTCATTGTCAGATAATGGCATGCTATCTGTCTCCCCAATATTATGATAAATGAAACGGTTTCTTCTTTTCGATCCTTTTGCTACATAATATCATATCACCGAGTCATGGCGATATCTATTCCATCCTTCTTCTCTCACATGCGATCCACTCATCCAGTGTAAGCGGCACATAGTCGGAATACATACAAAAGCAATTGATCATGTTGCAGGGGATCTGTCTCGCTGTCCCGTCAGGACTTACCGAGGCAGTTTCCCTTGTGATCGCCTGAAACCGCTCCAGGAGCCGCTGATCCTGCGTATCATGCACATGGCCGTAAAGCATGTATACTTTAGGATTCCCTTTTTCATCCACACGGTACTGGCCATTGTAGCACATGATGGGATAATGGCAGAGGATCACCTTTCTCTTATTGTCCTGCAGCTCCTCATAGGGCTTGATCCACACAAACCGGCCTGCGTTATAGTCTTTGTTCTTCAGAAACCGGTCGTGGTTTCCCTGGATCAGATACAGGCGTCCGTTGAGCCGCTCCAGCAGTTCATTGGTTTCTTCCGCCTTTCCCCACGACAGATCCCCCAGGATAACGACCTCGTCATTCTTTCGCACTTTTCGGTTCCATTGCCGCAGCATATATTCGTTCATCGCCTCGACGCTCTCAAAGCCGCGCCGATCCATTTTCGTATTCAGCGCCCCGTGGAAAAAATGCGGGTCCGCAATATAATATCTCACCTCTGATCACCTCCCTTGTTCAAATTTTTCTTTCTTGAATCGTCTTGACAAAACGGTCCCATCTCTTTAGAATAACAATTAAGAAATGGGTTTTTTCCAAGTAAGATCTTCGGATTGGAACGGGTTGCTCGTTTCTTTTTTTATGTCCAAAATGTCATATAGATAATATTTCCCGTCTTTAGCATGGCGGATCAGCATAGAGGCATGATACATATTATATCGTTCTGTTTCTCCCTTTTCATTACATACTGGCAGGGCGAAATAAGCATCATAACGGTACCAGCCATACGCCGCATCCCGTAAATGTTTATCTCCGGAGTTTTCCCGGAAATACTTTCCTGTTGCAGTCTGCAGTAATTCTGGAATCCCCTGCGCGGCATTCGCCTTTGCCTTTGCATTGGCTCCTTTTAGAGAATAAGTATATCTGGAACCTGTATATTCATCTGGCAAATCACTGCCAATATAAACCATATCTTCTGTAGTCTCAATCTTATAACAGTTCCCCACATATTTCCGCAGATACTCTTTCACTGTATCCCACGGAACCGCACGTTTCCCTTTAAACAGAATCTCTGGAATAACAACGACCTTCCTGTCTTCTTTATCTGAGATGACCCTCACACTTTTCTCCATTTCTGGCACCTCTTCCTTAACCTTAGCGATTTCTTCCAGTAAATTCATCACAAAACCTCCAACTGTATGATATCCAGAATCTTATCACCACGCTTTAACATCGCCGCATAATCTTTTATCTTGAAAAAATCAAGTTCATTAACAATTTTCCTGTAAGCACAGATTATTTCTTTATAATACTCAAACGGCACTTTAGATTTAAAACGAATTAAATCTACCAGCAGCCGCTCCCGGCTGTATATCGATATCTCTACATTCTGATACTCAATGGTAACCTTATCAAAATCATATAGGCTGTCCTTTACAAATGCCTGCTCAACCCGTTTATCTTTTATTCTTGTGTCTTCCCGCCGGGTAGCCATAAAATAATGAGTTGGAATCACATCTGTAAATCCGTAATAATAAAACGCGCTTTCTCCTGTAAAAACTGCACGCGGATATTTCGCGACAATCAATTCCAGTTCCGAACAAAATTCTTTATCTGAATAAAGACCCTTTTCTTTTTGAAAAAGAGTCTTTTCTGCCAACGCTTGTTTTATCTTATAGTCTGTACCATAATGCTCTATACAGTCTTTATAATTAAAAATCATAGGTTTACCTTCTTTTTTTGAGCAATCATTCACTTTATCTTTGTTTATGTGTATTTTTACTTAAATCATACCATAGTTTTCCCATATGTCAAGTATAAAAGGAGCAACCTCATAACGAGATTGCTCCTTTCCTACTTACTCTCTACTCCACTTCCCGCAGCCGCTCCACAATAGTCATCCTCGCGATCCCCCGGTAGACCCCAAGAGGCAGGACAACCCCCAGCAGCAGGAAGACCGGCGCAGCCGCCCACAGGGCGGTCACATCAAAATGATAAGCAAAGAACCAGAACATGTCTTCCAGCATGCCCCCGACCAGCGGTTCCAGAAGGAACACCAGCACAAGGGATAAAAGGATGGTGGCTCCCGCATAGAGAAGGCCCTCTGTCACCAGCATTTTCTTTAGCTGCCTTCCCGTCATGCCCACTGCCTGCAGCATGGCAAATTCCCGCTTTCTCACCAGAATCCCGGTGAGGATGGCGTTGAAGAAATTCAGGATCCCCACCACGCCCACGATGGCGCAAAGCGCGCCTCCAAGGAGCAGGAACATCTGCCGGAATCCCTGGAAATCCTGGCGGACCAGCGCCTTGCTCTCATACATCAAAGGGGACGTCTCCCCCTTTGTCAGCTCTGCCAGAAAGTGTTCCGCCGCTTCCTCTGCTTCCCGGTTTGGCGTATCGAACATGTAGAAGAGCGAATACAACTTTGCTCCACTGTCTGCCTTTAGCTGCTCCGTCCCCATGATGGCATCCATGCCGTACATCAGGCTTACTCGGAAGGAAATCTGGTAAGGCACCGCGACCAGCGCGCAGACAGTGTATTCCACGTCATGGCTTTTTTCTATGTGATACTGGATATATTCCTCCGGCGTGGCGTCTGTCACCGGCTCCCCGGTCCGGGAGTCCGCATAGTACCCCTCGTCCACATAGGTCACCGTCAGTTTGTCTCCCGGCTTTGGATAATGCTCCGTCATCTGGGGCGTCCCGTAATCATCGGTCACCACCGGAAGAGCGATAGCCCCGCCCTCCGGGTCCCGCAGGGGTTCCAGGCTCCCTTCCAGGACTGTCAGCTTGTCCAGCAGGGCGTCGTCCATGCCCTCTGCCTGGAGCAATACCTGGATCTTGTCTCCCCGTTTTTCCCGGATCTGAAGTTCCTGGTTGACCTGCTCTTCAGACCCTGCAAAAGGCAGGCTGCGGAACTGTTCTTCGTCAAGCCACACCTTGGGATATATTCCAGGCACCGCCCAGGCCTGACCTGCGTCCGCTTCTTCCGTGTTCTCCCGGATCTGCTCCACCGTCTCCCCGGCGAGTCCGGATTCCGGCCCATTTGCCTGGAACCGAAAGTAATCCGTGTTCCCCACGATAAAATCCGCGCAGGTCTTCTGTTCCAGATATTTCTCCATACTGAATCCGCCGGTAAACTGGAAGGTAAGGTCCAGCAGCACCATCGACAGAGACAGGGAGACCACCACCAGTGCGGTGCGCTTTTTATTCCTTCCCAGGTTGGCAAAAGCCATCCCGCCGATCCCGGCCCGGCTGCTTCTTCGCTCCTTCCGGGAAGAAATGCCGGTTTCCGTATATTTTACCGCCTCCACGGGAGAGACTTTCGCCGCCATCCGGCCCGGCCGCCCGCAGGAGAGCAGCACCGTCGCCACCGCGAACAGCGCGGACGCCGCGAAGATCAGAGGCGAACTGCTGACCTCTGTCTGTATCGTCTCCAGACTGGTCCTGGCAAGGACCACCGGCACCAGGCCGGATCCCACCAGCCAGCCGGCGATCAGCCCCAGCGGACAGCCGATCCCGCACAGCAGAAGGGCCTGCTGCCGGATGATCCGCCGAAGCTGCCTGGGCGTCACCCCGATGGTCTTCAGAAGGCCGTAGTAGCGGATATCCCCTGTCACGGAGATCTGGAAAATGTTGTAGATGATCAGATATCCGGTGAAGATCACCAGAAGGAGGAACGCCGCCATGGCGGCCAGAAGGCCGGGATCCAGCTCCGCTGCTGCCTGGGCCGTGGTATAGCCCCAGTTTACCCCGTAGTTCAGATAAGTATCCGCTCCCGGATCGTCTCTCTGGTATCCCAGATCCTCTTCGATCTCTTCCATGGTCCCGTCAATATCCAGGCTGGAGGACAGCATGACATTTAAGTCCCTACGGAAGGGCTCCAGGCCCTCCCCTGTCATGTCCCGCTCCAGCTGTTCCATATAGGCTCTGGAGATATTGATGTAATGCACCGGCATGACAGGATCGTACTCCCACCATCCCACAAGGGTGAAGGTGTCCGTCCGCACTCCCCCGTTCTGCTTCTTGTCGGACACCTGCCAGGTGAGGGTGATCTCGGCTCCCAGTTCTGGCTTCACGCCCAGCAGTTCAAGCGCCGCGTCGTCCAGGATGATCTCCTTTGTCCCTTCCGGCTCCCTGCCTTCTTTCAGATCGATGTAGCTCCACTTTGTATTATTTTCGTCCATGTAGCTGACTTCCGCCGGGACTCTGGCAAAGGCTCCCTCCGCGATGATCCCCGCCACGATTCGTTCCCCGGCAGCTTTCACCTTCTTATGCCCTTTGATCTTCTCTGCCTGTTTATCTGTCACATCCTTAAAGGTGCCGTGGGCGTACCCGCCGATCTGGCGGAAGGTGTAGGTCTGATAGCTCTCATTTAACGACATCACAATGGTAAAAAGAGAGGTAAAGAGAACCGTAGTCAGTACGATGGCCACCACTGCGATCAGGTTCCGCTTCCCGGAGGCCCGAAAGGACTTAAGACTCAAGTTCCAGATGGTTTTCCTGTTTTTGACCCGCATGCTACGCCTCCCTCCTTCCTCTGGAAGAAAGGATCCGCCCGTCCTCGATCCGTATGATCCGGTCCGCCATCTGGGCAATCTCCTCGTTGTGGGTGATCATGACGATGGTCTGCCCGAACTTCTGGCCGGACAGTTTCAAAAGTCCCAGCACATCCTGAGACGTGCGGCTGTCCAGGTTGCCGGTGGGCTCATCGCACAGAAGGATCGAAGGCCGGGAGGCCAGAGCCCTTGCGATGGCCGCGCGCTGCTGCTGTCCGCCGGAGAGCTGCCCCGGAAGGCTTCTGGCTTTCTGCAGGATCCCCAGCGTATCCAGGATCTCCTCAATAAACGCCCGGTCCGCCTTTTTCCCGTCCAGTTCCACCGGGAGCGCCACATTTTCATAGACACTCAGCACCGGCACCAGATTGTAGGACTGGAATACAAAACCGATCTTCCGGCGACGGAAGATGGTCAGGGCTTCTTCCTTCAGAGAAAAGATGTCTTTTCCGTCCACGTACACCTTCCCCTCGTCCGGCCGGTCCAGGCCGCCCAGCATGTGGAGGAGCGTGGACTTTCCGGAGCCGGAAGTGCCCACCACGGCTGCGAACTGCCCCTGCTCCACAGACAGGCTGACTCCGTCAAGGGCCCGCACCTGATTTTCCCCTTTCCCATATATTTTTGTAAGATTGACTGCTTTCAGAACTTCCATAGCCTGCTCCCCTTTCAACTGAAAAAATCTGTATGAATGTATCATTCATACAGATTATCTCATGGTATTCTTTCCAGAATCTTTCAGCGCCAAAAACAATTATGACAGTTCTGAAAGATTTCCCTTTCCCTGATTTGGCAGAAAAATGGAAAACACCGATCCCTGCCCTTTCCGGGAAGACACTTTGATATATCCTCCCTCTCCAGCCAGGATCTCCCGCGCCAGATAGAGACCGATCCCCACGCCCTCCTGCTCCGCCGTTTCTTCTCCCCGGCGGAACCGGCCGAAGAGTTCCGGGATGTCTTCCTCGGCAATCCCCGGGCCGGTATCTTCTACCTCAATGGCTGTAAAAAGTTCGTACCGCCGGGTGCGTACTTCGATCTCGCCCCGGCTGGTATATTTGACCGCGTTGTCCAAGATATTGCCCACAGCCTCCGCCGTCCACTTCCGGTCAAACCAGGCCGTGGCAGGCCCGGAACAGTCGGTCAGCTTCAGACCTTTCCTCTCTGCCTTCTCCCGGTAGGCGCCCGTGACCTCTGCCAGCAGTTCCTTCACATCCTGCTCTCTGGGGTGCAGGGTGATGATCCCGGTCTCCAGCCGGGACATCTTGATCAAAGCCCCGATCAGGAAATGCAGTTTCTCCGCCTGCTTCCCAAGAGCGGTCAGATACTCCCGGTTCTCCGGACTTAACTCCCGCTCTTCCAGAAGCTCCGTATAGAGCAGCAGATTGGCAATGGGCGTCTTGGTCTGGTGGGAAATGTCCGCAATCAGGGTCTTGATCTTCTCCTTCTCCGCCGCGGCCGCCTCTCTGGATCGCTCCACGGCGCTCAAGTAATCCGCCATCTCGCTTTCCAGCGCAGAACACACACTCTCGTCGAACCCGGTCTCGCGGAACTGCCCGCTCCTTGCCGCTTCCAGCATCCGCCGCAGCCGCTCCGCGGTCCGTCTCTCTTTTCGATATGAATATATGGCAAACAGGACGCTGCCAAGAATACAGGCTGCCGCCAGGATCATCATTCCTCTATCCATGCTGCTTCACCCACCGGTATCCGGTCCCGTAGACCGTCTCGATCCACTCCCCTGCCGCCAGCTTGTCCCGCAGCCGTTTCACCGTAACGGACAGGGCGTTCTCGTCCACATACTCCGCGCCGTCGGTCCAGATCCGGTCGATCAGCGTCTCCCGCTTTACGATCCGGCCCTCGTTCTCCACCAGGATCCGGAGCAGCTTCTGCTCATTTTTACTTAGTTCCACCGGAGTCCCCTCCACCAGATACTCCATCCGGTCAAAGAGGAACCGGTATCTGCCGGATTCCCACCGGGCCTCCGTCCGGCTTTCCGTCTCCTTTTTCCGCCTCAGCTGCGTATTGACCCGGGCCCGCAGCACAGCCAGGCTGAAGGGCTTGGTGATGTAGTCGTCGGCTCCCGCCTCCAGCCCCGCCACGATGTCTGTCTCCATATCGTTGGCTGTAAGAAGGATGACTGGAACCGCCCCCTTCCCTTTGATTTCCCCCAGGAAATCAAACCCGCTTCCGTCCGGCAGGTTCACGTCCAGGATCACAAGATCCGGCTGCGCCTCCCTAAGGATCCGGCGGGCTTCCCGGATCTTCCCGCAGCTTTGCAGTGTACGGTCTTCACTTGTTAGCGCCCGGCAAAGGCCCGAAGCCAGAGCCGCGTCGTCTTCAATGATGAGAATGGTCTCCATAGGTTACTCCTCTTCTGATCATACGAAATTATAAGGCTTCCAATTGCGCCAGCAGTTCTTCCAATTCCGAACCTTCCCGAAGAAATGCGTATTCTTCGTTATTTGCTATCTCATCGGCAAATGTTTTTGCCAGCCTGCCGGAAAGCCAGGTGGAATCATTGCCATCTGCATTACGATATAAGGGGGACCTTTGTATTTTCCACTCTTTTTTCATGGACGGCAGCATTTTCTGAAGGATCGACAGACTCTCGTCTTTATCTTTTTTAACCAGGGCAAGCTGCAAATGGGCATTGTAGCACATCCATTCCGGGAAATAAAACTGACGGTTCAGAGATTCCTGAAAATCTGCCAGAAATTCTGCGTCTTTTTCAACTATTCTTAGTGCCATCTTGAGTGTCATCTTGAGTACCATCATAATTTATCTGGAACTCATATCCACTGATGATTTTTTCAAATCCGCTTCCTTTCCATTCCCCTATGAAGGCAGGAACAATTCATCCACGGTAAGTTTCAGCTCCCTGGCAAGACGGAAGGCCAGCGCCAGTGTCGGATCATATTTATTATTTTCAATCGCATTTACGGTTTGCCTGGAAACTCCGCATTTTTTTGCCAGTTCCTCCTGCGACAGCCCCAGATCTTTCCGCCTGCTTCTGATTATATTTTCCATATCAATCGCCGTACCTTTTTCTGTAAAATAAAAGAGTCAGGAAATAAACCATTGCCGTAACACTGAGTTTAACAAACGGATTGATCAGCATAGCTTCGGCTCTGACAATAGACTCCACAACATCCATGACCAGCGTCCCCACAACCACCAGAAGGGTGAAAGAGCTTGCTTTCCAGACAATGAGCTGCCTTCTTTCATCTCCGGTTTTAAGAAGAGATACGATCATCAGAATATCTATTATAATCAGCGCTAACAGAAAAATCAAAAAAGTCCACATCAAGATCGTTGCTGTATTTCTCATATCCATTCACTCCTTTTCCACTCCAAAATGTAAAATACTTTTTACATTTTCACGATAACAAAGAAGCACAAAAATGTCAAGATATTTTGACATTTTCAGATATCCTATTATTGAATACGAACATCTATCCTTTGATAAATATAAATGTCCTCTCGTCAGACAACTCCGCCCGGTATGTATATCCCAATCGGTCAAACCGCTTCATCTCCTCCGGATCCCGGATCCGATTCTCCGCCATATACCGCACCATCTCGCCTCTGGCCATCTTGGCATACACGCCTTTCTGCACGATCTTCTCCCCGGAAAATTCACCGAAGACGCAGGTGATATACACATCCTCCGGCTGCAGATATTTCTCAACACAGCGGGAATATTCTTTTGACGCCAGATTGATGAGGATCCGGCTCTCGTCCAGGACCTCCCGGTACAGGTGCTCGCCCCAGTACTCATACAGATCCTTCTTTCCGCCGATCTTTGCCTTGGCCTGCATTTCCAGGCGGTAGGGCGTCACACCGTCCAGCGGTTTCACCACGCCGTAAAATGCCGACAGGATCCGCAGATGTTCCTGCACATACTGAAGCTGCCCGGACTCGAATACGGCGGGCGCCATATACTGATATGCGATCCCTTCATAGGAGAGGATGGCCGGAGTCAGCCCGTGACAGAGATCCATGTGTTTCAGCCTGTCATAATTCTGCTCTGCGATCCTGTCGTTGCAGGCCCACAGCTTCTTCGCCTCCCCATAGGACAAGCCCTGCAGGAACTGAAGGATCTCTTCTGTCTGCTCCATAAGAACCGGCAGGCCCTCTGGCGCCAGGTCGTTCGTATTCACATTCATTTTCTTTGCCGGTGATAAGAGGATCTTCATGACTGCCTGCTTCCTTTCCTGTTTTACCGAAATAGATACTGATATGTGCGACGCTGCTGCAACAGGATGTCCCGTACCCGTATTTTAATTTCTTCCGGATAATAAGGTTCTTTCTCCAACAGCATTTCAATCTCTTTTATGCTGTAAGAAAACTTCAGGGACTGCCCATACAAAGCTTCCACAGCTTCCAACTGCTCCATAAAATTTCTGCTCAGTGTTTTGGCTCTGACCTGCGGGATAAGCGTGATAATATCCTCCCCCATCGGATAATCCATCTGTGTATCCGACAGAAGCGCGCAACCGTTATCAAACACCGGGCAGTAATGATAATGACCGTCTCTATCAAGCAGCACGGCAATATTATGCATATGTCTGTCCTCGTTCAGGAACAGCGCATCTATTGTCAACAGACGGCTTAGATAAAAACCAAAGTCTTTCAGGCCCGTCATCTGCTCCACCTGCTCTGTCAGAAAACGCGTCCTTTCCTCTACACCCTGTATCTGGAAAATGCTCACATACAGACTCCGCCCATACAGATTCTTGAACAATCTCTCCAACGTGATAAGCTGCCAGCCATCCGGGAGAAAATTTCTGCTGCGACAGCCCCTGTATATTGCTTGCTTATACCTAATTTCTTCCGTTTCATACAGAATATAATCATTTTCCTCCATATTGGAGTATCGCAGAAGCTTTGAGACTACATATTCCGCCAGGCCTTCATAACCGGTATAGTCTGCCTTGTACCATACCCCTTCCGATTCCCACTTCAACTGATTCCCTTTTGACGACTGATGCGCCGCAGTCCTCAAATCCTTTTCTTCCAGACGGATCATTTTCCTCACCTCTCGATCTCAATCCAAAAATCATCTTCTGCCATTTCCCCTTTGGTTTTCTGGATGATCATAAGCGGATCATAAAATGGAAGATTCAGCTCCTCAAGCAGGATTTTCATCTTGTCTCTCGTCCGCGGGAAACATCTTGATTCCAGAAATTCTTCATACTCTTCATATGTGGGGTGTTCATTTTTCCCAAACGCCCGGTACAAGGGATCCGTTACATAGTTTTTGATTTTTACCCGCTGTTCCCTGTCATTCACATCTATGATGGTGCACAGCCGGTTCTGATTCAAATATCTGAGCCGAAGAGGGAACTCTCTTTCCGGGATCTCCAGCTCTTCCAAAAGCCACGGGCGCTCCCGCAGGATGCAGAGCATGGCGGCAGCAGCTCCCGACACTGTCCCCCCGCTGCTTTCCCAGTGTTCCACCGTTTTAACAGAAACATTCATCAGCCCGGCCAGTTCTTTTTGCTTCATCTTCAATTGTCCGCGTATTAGTTTCACTTCCGAAGCACATACTGTTTTCTGTAAAGCAAATTCCATTGTCCCACCCCCTGTCTTTATGATTATAAATCGATTTCTTTCTTATAGAATATCATAAATTATACTAAAATCAAGGGGTATATAACAAAAATACTACTGATTTATAGTAGTAGTCTTTTTCTGCCGCGGTATCGTTTGTATCTTCTCACTCTTCTTACCTCCCTTGACCTGCTTCTATCTAATAAGACAATTCAGTTCGGTAAAAAGTTAGTTTTTCATGGAATAATTGCGGCAAATGTTTTGGCTAAACTAAAATCACAATTTAGTTTAGCCAGTGATACCATTGACAATCCACAGAAAATCCGACTATAATAAAATCACAATTTAGTTTGGACGAATATTCTGAATAAAATTGACTTATACTATTAGGTAATTGCGAAACAAGGTCGCAATCCTGATTAAAAATGCGGTAGGAATCCTGCAATGCAGGATTCCTAAGATGAGAAGCAGGTGACATCAAAATTAGACATGACAAAATAACTTCCCAGATGGACTGCGAAGAAAAAATGTTATAAATACCAAAGGTCAGGCAATCAAAGGTTTTAAACTTCGTATGTATTGAAGTTGGTGGATTTTATCAGCAACAAGTACGGTAATAAGTTGTGTAATTCCTGCAAGAAGTAAATCGGCATGAAGCGTTTTTTCATTCTGTGTTTTACGATTCGCAATACAGAAACTATCCTTGAAATGGTTGATTGATTTTTCGACATTTACACGGATTTTGTAAGTGTCTTCCCATTCCTGGGAACCTCGTTCTACACCAGGATAGGCGCGGAGATTTTTCTCTGGATAAATATAAATCATTCGTCCGCAGGAAGAAGTGGTGCATGGATTATCGCAGTGACATACCCGACATTTTGACTTGTCGGCAGGATTGTATTCCCATTTCATTTTTGGACATACAAACTTCATGGTAGGAAGTTTGCTGCGCAAATGGGATTTGCTTCCTTCCCGTTTCATAGGAAGTGTTGGATCATGTGGGCAGCAGGGAATACCATTTTCATTCACTGTGTAGTCCGTTCCTTCCATGGAAAGTTTTACCCTGAGGGGAATAAAAGCTTTATGGAATCCAATCTCCTCGAAAAGAGATTTATAGATTTCAATCGTATCAAAGGCGGCATCGCCAAGAAAAGTCTTTGGCTCAATCAAAGGATGTTTTTTGAAAAAATCAATCAAAACAGGAAGCAGCGCTTTTGAGTCGGCAAGCGATTTATCCTCATCCGGAGAATCCGATTTCTTTTCTACAACAATATCAGGATGTGCATTTAGGAAATCCTTGTTGTAGAAAGATATGTCGCGGACAATGCCAAGTCCATTTGTGACGATACCGAATTTATAGGCATAACAGAAGTGACCATTGATGTACATCTGCTGGATTGCCTGGTTGGATGCAGCATGAGTTGGCATGGAACCATAAGCGGCTTTGTAAGGATCATAGGAATCATCAAGGTTATGGGATTTTTTAAAAGCCTTCAGCTGTTTAATAATACGGTTGGCATACTTCGGATTATTTTCTGTAACCCATGCTTCAATACCGGAGGTATCAAAGATAGTCATGTCGGCAAGAGCCGGATTCAGCTTTTGGCATATCGGTTCGGTCAGATCTACAAGATGATCGAACATAGATTGTAAGTCCGATAAGAAATCCTGTTTAAAGCGAGTGAATTTTGAACCGTCTGGTACAACATCAAAGCCGCAAAAATCACGAAGTTCCTGAGAGTATTTCAAGAACACAATCAGGAGCGTGTCCGTCGGGATTGAAAAAATACGCTGGAGCAGAAGTGCCTTGAGCATAGGATAAAGCTGGTGCTTGCGAGGTCTTCCGGTTTGGGCGTGAAAATGAGAAACAAAAGAAACAGGAACAATTTCATCAAGGTTAATGGCTTCATCAAGAAGTGCTAGAAAATGATATTTGTCATTATCGAATTTATGTTGACAATCTTCAAAAACTTCTGCCAAAGTGAGCTGCTTATGTGTTATCATATAGGTATATCTCCTTTAAGGTGGATTGGTTAATAGTTTCTAGTCAACTCTATTTTACCATAAACCTTGAGGAGATATTTTATTTTGGCAACAAAAAATGCCGTATTTATGCGGCTTTTGGCGTTTCGCAAACGCCTACTTATACTATAACCGAAGGGAGAGATTGTCATGGCATATATCAAACGAGCTGCGGAAGATACGATTGCACGGGTGTCCAAAATGTTTCCGGTGCTGCTGGTAACTGGCCCCAGACAGGTTGGAAAAACGACCTTATTGCAAAGAATGGCAGAGGCACAGCAAAATGAAGGCATAGAGCGTAAATATGTGACTCTGGATGATCCTGATGTCCGCTACCTGGCAAAACACGATCCTGCCCTGTTTTTACAGAGGTATTCTCCACCGGTACTGATTGATGAGATCCAGTATGCAACAGAGCTGCTGCCCTACATCAAAATGAGTGTTGACCATTCTAAGAAAAAAGGTGATTTCTGGATCACAGGCTCGCAGGTTTTCCGCCTTATGAAAAATGTCAGCGAAAGTCTGGCCGGACGGGTTGGAATCGTGAACCTGCTGGGATTATCCAATGCGGAAATCTATCATGAACCAAGCGAGCCTTTCCAGACAGAAGCCGGGTATTTGATGGAGCGTTTGCCCGTAAAAAGAAAAAGAGATTTAAATGAGATCTACCGCCGGATATTCAAAGGTTCTATGCCGGAACTCTATGCAGATGAAAATGTGGACTGGGAGACTTATTACCGCTCCTATGTTGACACCTATCTGCAAAGGGATATTCGGGATCTGGCACAGGTCGCGGATGAAATGCAGTTTTACAATTTTATGACGATTGTTGCTGCACAGACCTCAAAACCTGTTGTCTATGAGGAACTGGCGAGTGCCGCGGGCGTTTCAGCTCCAACGGCAAAAAAATGGCTCTCTATTTTGGTGTCGTCTCATATCATTGCACTTGTACAGCCTTATCACAACAATGCACTCAAACGGGTGGTAAAGATGCCACTGCTCCATTTCCTGGACACCGGCCTGGCAGCGTACCTTTTAAAATGGGGTAATCCCGAAGCACTGGAAAGAGGCGCCATGTCCGGGGCTTTCTTTGAGAGTTATGTTTTTTCAGAGATTTATAAGAGTTATCTGAACGCAGGAAAAGAGCCGCCTATTTTCTATTACAGGGATAAAGACAAGAAAGAAATCGACCTGCTGCTATATCAAAATGGTATGCTTTCCCCGATAGAGATCAAAAAATCGGCGTCACCAGGCAAAACCGCGATTAAAAACTTCAAGGTATTGGAACCCGTTACCAGAGAACCGGCTTTCGAAGGGTTGGAGTCTTTGAAGGTCGAGATTGGAACAGGAAGTGTGGTCTGTATGGCAAATGATCTGCTGCCTGTGGACGAAAAGAACTGGTATGTACCCGTTTGGCTCATTTAATCCGTATTTTGCAGAAAAAACGAGAACCGAACAGTTCTCGTTTTTTCTATGCCATTTTTTTATTTTTCTTCCACTAAAATTACACTATTTTTTCACTATTTTTTACTCTCCGAAGTACGCTGCAATCTCCTTCATTCGCCAGCTTTGGCTGACATGGAAGGGACAGCGGGCATCACAGTGGCCGCAGGAGACACAATGCGATGCCTTACGCTCCATATGGGCGTAGTGATCCCGGGCCAGCCCGTCACCGGCCTTTGCCAGATCGTAATACTTGTTGATAAGCCCCACATCCAGACCGGCAGGGCAGGGCTGACAGTGGTTGCAGTACACACATACGCCGTTTGACTCGGCAGGCGTGAAACTGCCAAGGATGGAATAATCCTTTTCCGCTTCTGTGGCGATGAGAAACCCGAGAATCCGCTTCAGATCTTCCCGGTTCCGCACACCGGGCAGTACCGTCAATACACCTGGACGATCCAAGGCGTACTGCATACACTGGTACTCCGTCAGGGCCTGGCCGAAAGGCGATGTTTTTGCGTCCAGCAACTGCCCGGCGCTAAACGCCTTCATCACCGAAATGCCCACGCCCTCCGCTTCGCACCGGCGGTAAAGCGCAGCCCGTTCATCCCCGCTGCCGATGGCATACTCCCCGTGGCGGTAGTCGTAGGCGGGGTTGATGCTGAACATCAGCATATCCAGGATGTGCATATCCAAAACTTTCTCTGCCACAACAGGCGTGTGAGAGGAAAGCCCGATGTGCCGGATAACGCCCTGCCGCTTCAACTCCTCTATGTAGGCGATGGTTCCATGCGCCTCTGCCTTTTCCAGGTCGGAAAGTTCATCAATACAGTGGATAAAACCAAAGTCAATATAATCCGTCTTAAGAGCTTTCAACTGCCAGTCGACAGAACGCCTGATCTCATCCAGGTCCAGTGTCCAGCCGTATTTGCCGCTGCGGTAATCCGCACCGAAATGGACCTGATAATACACTTTATGCCGGCAGCCGGATACCACCCGGCCATAGGCGGGAAAGGGCGTGGCATCCCCGGCGGCCATGTCAAAGTAGTTGACGCCGTTTTCCAGCGCCATGGCAATCGTCTTTTCAGCTTCCTCCCCGCCCGAAGCGCCAAGAGAGCTGTTTCCCATGCCGATGATACTAATCTGTTCCTCCCCGTGAGGCAATTTTCGATACTCCATAAAATCCTCCTTGCTTGCCTTTTATTCTCTCAATAAGTCCTAGTCCTCCACTGATAAGGTTACCGTCACATCGCCGCTGACCAGCGCTTCCTCCCAGCCGGTGAGGTCATCGATACGACCGATCCTTGTATAACTCCAGGAGTTGGAACCATAGAACATAACGATCTGATTTCCCTGATATAGCACAATATCTCCGGACTGGGTCGTGGTCTGGCTGTTGCTTGCCGGAAGGCTCTGGCCCAGCGGCCCCACCTTTTCAAAACCCGCATAATCACTGAGCTGTAAGGTAACAGGGCCGTTCTCCATCATCTGGACAAGAGCGCTAACCGCGCTGTTTTGTTCCAAAGTGGCAGTAAAATCCTGGCCGTTTACATTGACGTTCATTTTCATTTCGCCGTTTTCCTCCTCAACCCACTCACTTTTTTTATTCTCTGCTTCCTGCGATGGCGCTGATGATTCCTGGCTCCCGCATCCGTCCATCAGTACGGATGTGCTAAGTAATAGAAACAACAGGAAAAAAACCTTTTTCTTCATCATCAGAAGCCCGCCTTTGGCTGTATCTGCACGGTGCCTGTCCCCTCTTCGATATCGCGGATGATCTCACCCACTGCCGGGACAGTGATCCGGCTGCCGCGAAGTGGATTTTTAACGCTGAGAACCGGCGTGGTGACCGTTGCTTCCACTTCGCTCCGCTCAAAGGCCAGGTCGCAGCCTTCCATTTCACAGTGAATGAGCTTCAGTCCCTTGCAGTAGCACAGGGGCTGTGTCCCGATAATCTTACAGTTTTCAAAAGTAATATTCTCGCTGTACCAGGCCAGATACTCACCTTTTACTACGCTGTCACGCACTGTGATGTTTTTCCCGTGCCAGAAGGCGTCTTTCGTATCAAAGGTGCAGTTCTCAAATACAGCATCCACGATATACTGGAAGGAATATTTGCCTTTCATCCGCACATTGTTAAAATGCAGATTGGAAGAACGCATCATAAAATATTCGCTTTCGACGTCGCAGTCCTCCATTTCAACATTCCTGGCCGACCATCCGAACTCCGGGGAGATCACATCGCAGCCACGCATCAGAATGTCCGAACACTCGCGCAGGGCCTTGATCCCGTGAAGCTTTGTATTCTCGATGGTCATGTGGTCAGAGTACCACAGGGCCGCCCGGCAGGCCTGCGTCATCCTGGAATCACGGATGACAAGGCCATGGTCATGCCAGAAAGGATAACGCAGATTGAAGAAGCTGTGTTCCACCTGCACATCGCTACACTCCTTAAAGGCACTCTCGCCATCAGCGGGACCGTCAAAGGAGCAATCCTTTACCAAGATGTCGTGGCTGCCGTAAAAGACACGCTCTGCGTCAAAGGTCTGATCCTGAATCATTTTCATATGAAAACCTCCTTCTATTCCTCTTTCTTTGTCTCCATCTGATAGATAAGATAGTCCAGGCAGTCGATCCGCCTTTGATTGCGATGGAGCTTCTCCAGCAAATGTTTCCTGTGGCGTGAAAGAAGCCTGCGCTGCTGTTCCTCATCCCCGCTGTCCTGAAGCGCCATAAACATTTCTACCATCTCATCGGAACAACCGGCATCCTTCAGGTTCTGCAAAACGGTATAGGCATACGGATTTTCATTTTGAGCCAGGGATTGTTTTTTCTGCATTCTCTCTCACCACCACGGATCAGCACAAACTGAATTTCTGTAAATCATAGTATAGACGTCAGCACATTATATATCAAATACTTATTTATTATTTATTTCCATAATTGACGGTTATGGTGTTGTCCGCTATACTGAGTGTCAGGAGGTGGTTTCGATGGAATTTCGTTTATTGGAATACTTTCTGGCAGTGGCCAGAGAGCAGAATATCACTGCTGCAGCGGAGTCTTTGCACATCTCTCAGCCGGCTTTATCCACGCAGCTCAAAGCGCTGGAAACTGAACTTGGCAAGCAGCTCCTCATTCGCGGTGTAAAAGGCTCCCGCAAAGTCATTTTAACGGAAGAAGGGATGATCCTGCGTAAACGGGCGGAAGAAATGATTTCGCTGATGCGCCGCACAGAAGAAGAAATCACCGGCTCCAATGAAACCATTGCGGGGAATGTTTATATCGGGGCCGGTGAAACGGAAACAGTTCGTTTGTTTGCACGGATTGCAAAAAAACTGCAACAAAAATATCCGGATATCCGGTATCACATCTCCAGCGGCAATGCAGAGCATGTATTGGAATATCTGGATAAAGGACTGATTGATTTTGGGCTGCTTTTTACAGAGATTGATCCACAGAAATATGAGGCCATTCCGATTTCTGTCAAAGATACCTGGGGCGTTTTGATGCGTAAAGATTCGCAGCTGGCAGAAAAAGAAGCAATCTGCCCGGAAGATCTGTGGGATAAACCGCTGATTGTTTCCCACCAAAAAGGAGATGACTCCTATCTGAATCAATGGCTGCAGCGGAAAGAATCGGAACTGCATATTGTGGCCACCTACAATCTGCTTTTTAACGCCTCACTAATGGTAGAGGAAGGACTTGGATACGCTCTGTGTTTTGATAAGCTCATTCACACGCAGGGAAGCAATCTTTGCTTCCGCCCGCTTTCGCCCCGGCTGGAAGCGCGGGGATTCATCGTCTGGAAAAAATATCAGGTGTTTTCCAAGGCGGTAAATCTTTTTTTGCAATCTCTGCGGGAACTGCTTGAAGTGAAAAAATAATCCTTTTACAAAGTTATTTCCATTCTATTCCTTTTATCACTTTTAAGATCATTTCCCGGTTCTTTTCATGCAGATAAACTTCGTTCAATTTTGACTTGCTGTATTGCAGATAGGTATTCCTGGTCTTTTCTGTCAAAAGATGTGAGAAAAATCTTTCCCAGCTAAAATACGTTCTACTGTCAATATACGTTTCCGGAGTCTCTAATATATCCTGAAGTTCTTTCCCTTCAATCAATCCGGAACTCAGGATAAGCCATTCAAAGGATTCTGGAAAATACAGATATATATTATCCCTCCGGGAAGCATATTGATAAAGGCGGTCCACCTCTGGTCCGATCGCTGCCCCGTCTGCTATAACGCAGATCTTTTTCTCTTCCGTCTGCTCCAGCATATGAAAAATGTTAGATTTCCCTCCGGCGCTTTCGCAATTGATACCATTTTCTTTCCCTACCGCTTTAAAAAATTCAAACCCCGAATTAGAATCCTCTGTTATTATCTCTTCCGGTTTCACCGGCAAACTCTGATAATTAGAATAGATCCGATACAGTTACTGATATGCTTTTTTTGTATCGTGATATTTCCCGGAACAGTGAATTCCGTATATTTCTTCCACGCTGTATGGCAGAGTGTATAAATTTTCCCTGGTGATCAAAACAAAATAGTTATTTGAATTTCGGAACTTCTCCGCAAATCTTTCTGTCGTGATAAAGACATTTTCTTCGTCTATGAAAAAGATCGTTCCTTTCCCTTTTTAAATATAATATAGCCCTTTAAGTTAGTATAATCCGACCGGAAAGTTGTACCACACCTTGGAAAATAATCAAATCTCTCAGGCAGATTTCATTGAATTTTACAATTTCAACTGTATCATCTTCACCATACAGAGCCGATCTGAAACCGCCATGCTGAGCCTTGTAGACAAGTTCAGACCATTTCTGGGGATGTGACGATAGTAAGGTTCCTCCGCAATCACCTTCACATTACCCCTGATCTTTGCTGCCAGTTCTTTTGCTGCATCCACATAAAAGAACATCTGCGCATCGGCATGGCCTACCTGCTTCATGTACTTCTTTTGCATCATAGCCATGCCTTTTTTGTTCACGGTATCAAAAACAACTTCCATATTTCCAGACTGTCCTATCATACGCAAAAGGGAAATGACCTTATTTTCCTCAAAATAATGGAATAATCCACCTGCAGTAACGAGAATAGGAGCATCGGGAAATTCTTTACGAACTTGTCTGATCCAGTCTTCGGAAAAGGCATCTCCTGCAAGATAGGTTTCTCGTTCCAATTCCGGGAGCAGTTCCCTCCGGTAGTCAATGACATGAGGCAGATCCACGGCATACCAGTGTGTCCTTCTGTTATCACAGCGGTAATAGGTTGTCTCCAGCCCACAGCCCAGCTGGACAATCACACCGTTCGGTCTGCGTTCCAAAAAAGACTGAATAAACCGATCCATATTGGCAGACCGGGAGGCAGAGGCCAAGAGAGTATACTGGTTCTGCATATTCTTTTCAATCAAGTCTGAAGGCAGCTTCTTTTTCAATTCCAATGCTTTTTTATCATATAAAATTTGCGGGCAGTGCTCACTGGCATAGATTCTGCCCAGCATAGGGACAAACAAGGTATCCTCCACGACTCCTAACTTAGACATAGCCCAACCTCCTGTTTTAATGAATTATTTTCTGCCGACAAGCAGCCGGGACGATCCCAGCATCATCATGGCAGCACGGCCATGGGAACCAAAAGCTTCCTGCGCAGTATCAATGAGACGAACATCCTGATACCCCATATCCCTCAGTTTCTGCGCAAAATCTTCCATATCACCGTACAGCTTTGGCTTCATATCATCGTTGAGTGCAAAGACACCGCCTTTTTTCAATACCCGCAGGCTTTCCAGCAGCAGTTTCTGCATATCAGCACCCATAACATTGTGATAGACATAGTTGCTGATGACTACATCAAAGCTCTCATCGGGAAAATCCAGCTGCTTTGCATCACCGTGCTGAAATACACAGCGGGAAGCCACGCCCTCACTGGCAGCATTCTTCTCGCAGAGTGCTTTGCTGTAATTGTACACAGCGCCCCAGTAATCAACACCGATCACTTTTGCTTTCGGCCATGTCAGAGCCGCACGGATTGTCAGTGCTCCGGAGCCACAGCCTACTTCCAAAATCTTTCCCTGCCCATCATAGTCCAGATGGGAGAGAACAACCCTATGAACCTGTTCCATGATTCCGCCGCCGCCAAAGGCATACTGGCGCCTGATCCATGTGATCCAGACCAGCAGGGCCATCAGCGCCGCCGCAACAACAGAGAACAGAACACCGAGAACCGTGATGTGGAACACCGAAAAAGAGAGTACGGCCAAAACCACGGCCAGAGCCGTGATGCCGCCGATAATATAGAACACGGGATTGGACATCCAGCTTCCGTAGTCTTCCCCGTGAGTTCCAAGTCGAATATTCTCCTGTTTTAATTCTTTCTTGTTCATTACATTATCTCCTCTATATTAATAATCTCATCAACAATACTCCTATCCCTGCCTGCACCGCCGCCATCAAGGGACACAGGAGCAATGGCCATTGCAACAGATGCTCCGGCAATGCGTAGCTTTTCATCCACACTTTGAACCCATAGCCAGTAAAAGCGATTCTCCGCTTTTGAGGGCGGTTCCGGCGCACTCCTGATAATGGCAGGCGGGTAGCTGGGAAACATCAGTCTGGGATTGTACAGTGCCACGGCAGCAGCAAATAAATTAAAATAGGCTGCCATGGCAAATCCGTCTAATATCGTTCGCATCCAGTTCATCCAGATTCCTCCTTAAAACGCACTCGCACAATCTGCAAATGCAGCGGTCCGTCGGCGATTTTAGCCAGAAGGCGGTGAATGGATCTTACCCCCGATCCCTCCAGTTTCTGATAGCCCTGCATATACCCGCAGCTGGAAACAGAGAGCAATGGTGACCAGCTCTCCAGCTCTCCTTTGGCATCCTTTACGGAGAAATATGCACCGACATCCTTGATCCCCGCCTGTTTTACCCAGGTTTTCAGCATTAGTTTGACAGCGGTTTTGCCTGCTGCATCAAAAACCAGACGTCCTCCCGGAAAGTGTTCGGCCATTGCCTTAACCAACTGCTTCATCTGGTTTGTAGTAAAATAGTAGAATACACCGGCGGCAAACAGTACTGCACCATTCTCAGGATCAAACCGTACAGCTTTCATCCAGCTCAGATCTGTTAAATCACAAGCCAGATTTTCTTCCCGCTCTCCGGCAGGAAGCAATTGATTCCGCAGCGCAATCACATCCGGCAGGTCAATATTCCAGATATGGCACTGACCGTTGTCGCACATTCGTCCGGTGTTGTCCAATCCGCAGCCAAGATTAATGACTGCGGCGTTTGGATGTTGATAGAGATAGTCCCGTATCTCCCATGCAAGATCATTTTGGCGCATGGCTACTTCCAATGCACCAAAGCTATGCATGATACTTTCCGATTGTTTTTCTAATGTAGAAAAGTCATAATCCACTTTTTTTATCAACTCGCCGGCTGTTTCATCCTGAAACAATCCGGGAAATTTCTGCGAACAGAGCCATCGGGCATACAAAGGAATGATCAAGGTTTCCTGTAATGAATTTTTTTTGATTTTATATTGTTTCATAATCTGCCTCTTTAAGTTAGCTATCGCTAACCTCTTTTCCATTTATTCTAACAGAATTAAAAATTTTTTCTACTCAAATTGCTCTTTCAATTCCTATAAGATATCTTTTAGAGACTTCTTCACGCAAGTTTCCAATTCTGGCTTTCTGTCTGCAGTTTTACCATATGAGTATACACACCATTCTTTTCTTCCAGATCCTTTGGTGATCCTTCTTCTGCCACGGTGCCATCAGAAAGGACAACGATCTTATCTGCTCCGGCTACGGTACGCATCCTGTGGGCGATAGCCAGAACGGTTTTATCTGCGATCAGACGGGAAAGGGCTGTCTGTATCAGAGTTTCATTCTCCACATCCAGGGAAGCAGTAGCTTCATCCAGAAGAATGATCGGCGCATTTTTCAGAAATGCACGGGCAAACAAAAGGCTTCTATCATGGCTATCCACATAAACATGAAATGTTTTTTCTCTCATACGATGCACCTCCTTACAGCATCATTATACGAGAAGCGGAGTACCCCCTCAAATATGCCAGCAAAAGGACGAAATAAACTTCAAAAAAATGCCTTTTACTCGGTAACATTCGCCCATTCGATTAGCAAGGTTTTTTGCATGATTTTTCGGCAAATTAGCAGGAGAGGCAGTTTGATTAGCAAAAATGCTTCCTGCTAATCGCTGTTTGTTATGTGTTCGATTTTTCTTGGGAAAAAGAAAACGCCGAAAACCTTGAAAAATCAACGTTTTCGGCGGAATTTTTGGCGTCGCTAAGAGGATTTGAACCTCCGACCTACCGCTTAGGAGAGCTCTGTGGTTCTGTCAATCCCTGTCAAGACCAGATAAGACCTGAAAATTAGCAGATTCTTTGCAGCTGCTAACATCCGGGGAAAGCTCTGTTGTTACTGACAGATATCATCTTCCGGCTACCATCCCCTTACAAGCGGGAATGATAAACAATATTCAATTGACCAGATTTCTATTATTACTATACAACGTTGTTGTTGATTTGTCTATGGTGTTTCGACCACGACAGCCGATTTAAATACGAACATATCCAGTTGCCGGCCCGGCACCTACTTTTGCGATATATCCACTTTTAACCAGTTCCGTCAGGGTCCTTTCTACAGTTACCTTGCTTATATCCGGACATAACTCCATGATTTCTTTTTTGGTAATTTTTCCTATCTTATTATCAATCACTGCCTTTATACGATCCGGCTTTGAAAGGCTTCTGTTTTTCAGGTGCTCTACACGCCCCTCAAACTCACTGTATGCTTTCAGTATAATTCCCAGATAATATTTTACAAATGGCTCATAACTGTTTTCATTTTCGTGCCATCCATTGGAACTTTCCTGTAATGCCTCATAATAAGTTTCTTTTGTCTTTTCAATCAGCATTTCAACACTGACATACTTTCCGACAATATAGCCGGCTTTATAAAACAAAAGAAGTGTTAACAGGCGGCTCATTCGCCCATTTCCATCATTAAATGGATGGATACACAGAAAGTCAAGAATAAACATAGGGATAAGAATCAACTTATCTATTCGATCTGCTTCCCATGCTTCCAGAAAATTTATACAAAGTTCATTCATAGCTTCTGGAGTCTGAAATGCCGGCACCGGGATAAAACGCGCTTTCTGATGACCTTCTGCATCTGTTTCTGCAATTACATTATCCGAATTTTTATAATTTCCACCAGCATTTCCTCCGGAATATGAGTATAAATCCCGATGCAATTGTAAAATAATATTGGGTCTCGGATTAATATACTCATAACTTTCATGGATAGTGGCAAGAACTTCCCGGTATCCGGATATTTCCTGTTCAGACCGGTTACGTGGTTCGGCTTTCTGTCTTACTAATTCTTCCAAACGTTTGTCGGTAGTATAAATACCTTCAATCCTGTTAGAAGCCCCTGTACTTTGAATCAAAGCAACTTCCAGCAGAGTTTTCAATTCGTCTATATTGGCTTCAAGGAACAATTCCTGCTTACCTTTATGCTCATGAATGCTTCCGACCATCTGAACAATTTCAGGTTTTAGCAATTGCTCCGGAGTTTTTATATAATCAAAACTTCTCATCGAAATCTCCTTCATTTTAATATTATCTCCATCATTTTACCATCAAATGACGGTGATATCAATTAGCATGATGGAGATATATTTTTAACATTCCTTTTAACGAAACCCATTTTTTCACTAAAATTACACTATTTTTTCACTATTTTTCACATCTTTCGGCAAGAAAAAACAGAACGATCCCAAGCGATTCATAAAAACCGACCATGCCACAAAAGATGGTGAAGTAGCAGAGATAACTTCCAGTTATATCGATCAATCCATTATCGAGAACGAAGAAAAATACGATGGCTTCTATGCTGTATGTACGAACCTTGATGAAAGCATCTCAAGCATTGTGAAAGCAAACAAGCGGCGCTGGGAAATAGAGGAATGCTTCAGGATAATGAAAACCGATTTCGAAGCACGCTCAGTATATCTGAATCGCAAGGAGCGCATTCTCGCCCACTTTATAACCTGTTTTATTTCACTTATTGTCTACCGCTATCTTGAGAAGAAGCTTGCTGATAGATACACCATAGATCAAATACTGCCAACCTTGCAGGAGATGGATTTTATGAAATACGAAGGAAAGGGATACCAACCGGTCTATACAAGGACAGAACTGACAGATGCTCTACATGATGCATTTGGCTTTTGCACATCCAAGCAGATCGTACCTATAGCAAAAATGAGAAACATCTGCTCTCAGACAAAAAAATAAATAGTGTAACGTGCATTCGTAAAACCAACAAAAGTCTCGCAGCCAGCTGTTTAAGCGGCTTACGAGACTTTTTTCTTCAAAAGGTGTCAAAGACCGGAAGAAAGTCCGATATTAAATTTTGATACAAGAAGCCTAAAATGAATTTAGGATAGAAATCTTGACAGGTGCAATAAATGCTGCCATTTAAACCTCCCGGAGTTTATATTATTTCCTTTTTGAGTTCTTCATATGCAATACGTTCTCTGGTAAATCCCTGACCATTCACCTCGTTAATCTGATTAATGGTAAGGAACGCAATAGTAGATACTTTTTACTTCGGTCGATGATCACGTAAAATGTCTGATTGTTCTTTGTCACGATACCATCTGCTTTTTTCTTCGCGAGGCAGCATCCGATACCGGCTTATCATCTACGGGATCAGCCCTGGACTGGGCGCCTTAACGTTCTAACTGAAAGTCAGCCTCATTGATGCGCCTTCCATCGGACTTTGCTTCCGCAGTTTCCTTCACTATCCCTTCTCTGGAATCTGTTTCCACAAGTCCCTTTCGGGTCATCTTTTTGACCGCATGGCTTTTCGCCTTAAATTCCTCCAATCGCTTTCACTTCCTTTCTCCCCAAATGGATAAAAAAATAAGGCCATCTATCGTGGATAACGGTAGACGACCTCAAGTTACATACTTCTTTATGATGTTATTACTTTGTATTTGTGTCTTAATGCTTTTGACAGTACAACATTTGTAAATGGAACAATCTGATCATTTTGCAAGCGGCCAAGGACAATACCCGGATCTCTGTCAATTCTTTCAGCAAATCTGCGGATAGCATTTTCGCTAAACTCATTCATTTTAACGAAAGCCTCATATTCTCCCGGAGGAATCAATTTGTCTTCCGCATATTTATCTGCTGCATCCTCCTGGCCAGCGTGCTCATTTTCAAACGTAATTCCATAATCACCATTAATAATATGGCCAATCTCATGGAACAGAGTAAACCAAAATGTATCTGAATAGAAACGTCTGTCATTCACCATCAGCATTACATTCTGCCCAATCTTCTTGGTTGCACCATTTATTCCTGAACCCGGAAGATTTGGAAGTATTACGAATATTACTCCCGCATCTTCAAAGGCCTTCCTAATCAGTGGATAAAAATCACCATGCTGTGTTGTTAATGTCAATGCATAATCAACAGCTTTTTCAAACTTCTTTTTGTCAAACTTAGGTGCTTCTATCTTCAGTGCCTGATTAATTGCGATCTGAACCATTGCATTTGCTCTGGCAGTATTAGCCTCTTTCATATCCTCAGATGCACTTCGGAAACTAACTGCCATATTTTGCTTTGTAAAAACAGATAATGATGCAACATTTAAAAATTCACGTAGGCACTTAATCTGCTCATTTGTTTTTCTCGGAAGATCAGGCAATCCAAAATTCTCTCTGAAATATGTGTACTGAAAGTACTTGAAAATTCTTCTTTCCTGCTCTAATTCCTTGGATGATTCAAACTCAGCAATCAAAGCGTCATAGCTCTTCTGAAGATTCAGCCAGTAGTCAACACTAGTCCCTAACATTCGAGATAATTTCATGGCTATATCGATTGATAAGCTTTGCTCCCCACGTACCAGAATACTTAAATTCTTTGGCGTGGTATCTAATCGTTTTGCAAAATCTTTCTGAGAAAGTCCACTTTCTTCAATGATTTCTTTGATATAGTATCCAGGATGAAAAGCAATCTTATCATTATATTCAATATAATTACTCATAATGGTTACTTACCTCCTTTACTTCAACAATTCTAACCACACCAGCAATTTCATCAATATTACAAGGATCATAAGGTTCTTCATTCTCATCTAATGGCTGAATAATAATACGCCATGGATCTCTTCTCGTTTTTACATCTATAGCAAAAAATCCATCCATATTGCCACTCAACTTATGAAAATGAAACGTCGGCATCATTACTATATCCTTAATTACACTCGCCTGCTGCATAGCATTTATTCGGGCAAATAGGCTGGTTGCTAATGCAGCATTCCCGCCAAACAACTTTTTTGCAGTTTTTAAATCGGTACATTGTTTCTGAACTTTACTGTTATTGTATAGTAGCTGCACGTTTGCCCTCCTTTTCAAATTACCCGTTGGGTAATCTAAATATACCATCAGGAGAGGCTCTAGTCAATAATTCACACACTCTTTTCACAATTATTCTTCCATTTCCTTCTGCTTTCTGGCTTCAACCTCCTCCGGCTTAGTAGTCATGAGTGAGTAAAGCTTCAATGTCTTATCGAACTTATCCTTGAACGGAATGATAGTGCTTCCATAGAACAAAAGCCCTTCACCTTCACCACTGTTGGTTCCGGTGAGTAGATCTTCGTCATGTTCGGTGCTCCTTTGTTTTGCTGGGACTATTGTACCGCAAACCAAAAGAAAAAGCGAACCCGATGGAAAATGAGTCCGTCATTCTCACCAAAGGATAAACACTCTGAAAAGCCGAAAAAACGTACACGGTACTGAGAATTTACCGTGTACCAAATAAAGAGCCGATCGCAATGGCTATCATTGTAATCGGCGCAATGATATTTGTAGCTCCGTTTCCAAGAAATCCTACTCCCCGGCCGATAAAAATCTGGTCAACCATATTATAGAGAGAGTTGATGATCAAAGAAATGATACTGGGAATCGCATAACTCCTCAGTAATTTTCCAATCCGTTCATACCCAAGAGGATTTGCGGCTGTTGTAGTCTGATTCATAGTTAAAATTCCTCCTTTTGCTGTTAAATGTTTCATTATTTAGAATTCTAAGTATTTGTTTAAAAAAATTACCTGCCCGTATTTTCCGTCATCTGCAGTATCACTTTTTCAAATACTTTCAGATCATCTTCTGATATTCCCAGAAACATATTTTTCATATAACTGTCAATACACTTTTCTATTTCCTCTTCCATTTCCATTGTTTTCTCTGTCAGAACAAGCTTTTTGTAACGTCCGTCCTTCGCCAGACTTTCCCTGCGCAGATAACCGTTACGCTCTAAATTGCTGATCAGGCTTGTAACAGAAGATGGCTTGATCTCCAGGAACTCTTCCAGGTCCTTCGGAAAAACATCCCTTTTCTTGGTTTCAACAATAAGATACTGCAGCACCAATGCCTGAATGCTGGTCACCGCCGTCCCTGTAAAAAAGCTGGAAAAATACCGCTGCATTTTCCGATTCAGTTTATCATATTTTTCCATAATACTTTTCTCATTCATAATCTGCCATCCTTTAATTAGAACTCTAAATACTATGGACTATCTTACATCCGTTTTGTGTAAATGTCAAGAAGCGGGTAATTACCATTTGATCTTCTGGTAATTACCCACTCCGTTTCATTCTCCAGGATACATGGGGTTTTCTGTCCGCAGGAACGAATGGACGATACGATTCCGCCATATAGTATCCTATACAAGATCATATTTCACGACATCGATATTTACGTCTCCGTCTGCGAAAAAGGAAATCTCTTCCGCTGACTGGTCTGTATAGATTGTCGCCGTCATAACCTGCTCACCGTCGTTTATGAAGACCTCTGCACTGAACCTGTCAAGGATCACCCGCAGTTTCAGTTCACCGTTTTTACTGTTCACCAGACACCTGCGCTGATGGATGATCGCTCTTCTGGAACCGGAGAATTTCCTGTCAATTTTAAGAACGGATTCATGAGGACGGAAACTGAGCGCCGTCTGGTATGTATCATCCTGAGCAAAACGCAGCGCGAATTTCCGGTACATATTTTCTAAATCGCCGGGGCGGAGGGTCAGTTCCAGATCGATCCTTCTGCCCCGGATCCCGTCCAGCCGTATCACATCGGTAAATGCAACATTGCGGTACTCTGTTTTATTCTTCCGCATCCCTTCCAGCTCTCTGACCGGACGCTGGTAAAGCCTGTTGTTCTTTATAAAAATCTCTCTCGGAAGGCTCATCTGCCCCAGCCATTTTTCTTCCGGCGAGCGGATCGCACATGCATCCCAGTTCTGCATCCAGCCGATCATCACCCGACGTCCGTCCGGCGTCAGGATCGTCTGAGTCGCATAGAAGTCGATTCCATAATCAATGGCCTGATCATACTGCTCTGTAAAGGTTCCTGTCTCTTCATCATATTCTCCGATCAGGCAGAGCGTTCCGTTTCCGTTATGATATTCAAATCCTTTCGGCAGCATATCCTGCGGACTTGTGAGCAGCACCCATTTCCCGTCCAGTCTGAAGAAATCCGGACACTCCCACATCTTTCCGAAACGATTATGATTGGATGCCAGAATGCTCTTAAACTTCCATTTGAATCCATCCGGGCTGGTATATAATAATATCTGCCCGCTCCCGTCTGCCGGCCGGCTTCCGACCACGCAGCAGTATGTGCCGTCTTCTTTCTGCCATATTTTCGGATCCCGGAAATCATGTGCACTGCTTCCCTCCGGAAGGTCCGCTTTATCCAGGACCGGATTCATCTCACACTTTTCATAATCCACACCGTCGCCTACAGCAAGACACTGAGTCTGGATATCCCCGTATCCGCCGTCCGCCTGCCGTTCCCGGAGCACACCGGTATACATCAGCAGGTGCCTGCCGTCCGGAAGCGCTACCGCGCTCCCGGAGAAACATCCGTCCCGGTCACAGGCATCATCCGGTGCAAGTGCCGCCGGAAGGTATTCCCAGTGCAGGAGGTCACTGCTTACCGCATGTCCCCAGTGCATCGGTCCCCATTTTGTTTCATACGGATAATACTGATAAAACATATGATACTGCCCATTGTAGTATGAGAAGCCGTTCGGATCATTCATCCAGCCAGTGCGCGCAGACAAATGGAAATCCGGCCGCTCCTCTTTCTTTATCATCTTTTCAGAAGCTTCTTCGTATTTTCTTGCTTCACGCAGTGTCTGACTTGTCATATTGATTCAGTTCCTTTCCTTCTTAATTTCCGGACGCGTCGTCCGCGGATCCTGCCGCTTCAAGCTCTGCAAGGGATTCCTGATAGCTGTCGAAATATTTCTGCTTGATCTGCAGATATTCGGATAAGCCGTAGTCCTCCATCTTCTGGAGATACTCGTCCCACTCCTCATCAATCCCGCCGTTTAAGATCCAGTCCGCTTTCTTCTGTTCCGCGTATTTCTTGATATCCGTATCAAGCTGTGAAACCCGGTTCGTATCATCAATGCTCATAAACACATTCGGATAAACATATTTACTATGCATGTCATCCAGATAGACCTCATGCATGTTGTCAAGACGCCATTTCGCATCGTCCGGCTGTGTTACATACACATCATAATAATCATTGAGCACAGCGAGCGGTCCGTTTACAGACTGTGCCTGCCGCACCTCCACCGGCGAGGCGTCGCCCAGGTCCAGGTGCTTCAGCATCGGTCCGCCTTCTGCATTTGTACTCATCTCGAAGATATTATCCGCATCTTTCTCGCCATAGGTTCCCCAGTTGTTCTGCGGTGACTGGAGCGGTGCATACATCTGGTCGATCCACGCTGCTGCCAGCGCCGTATCGCGGCAGCTGGTCGTAAGCACGCATCTTCCGCGGTCAAAGCCGCTTGTCTCACTTCCGTTCTGCCTTGTAATATTGACAAGACCATCCGGTCCTGCCAGCGCCGGCATCATCACGTAGTCCTCATAGTTGTCGATATTTGCGATATCCCATGTAAAGCAGAGGCCGTATCTGTGGTTCTTTCCTTTCGCAACATATGAGGACCACTCCTGGGTAAATGCCTCGGGATCCACAAGATCCTGCTCTACCAGAGAGTGCAGCCACTTGATCCCTTCTTTATACCCTTCCTGTACGGTGGTATATATTACCTCGCCTTCATCTGTCACTGCAAAATGATCCCCGGTATCTCCATAGCCCTCACCGAAGCCGTTGATCAAAATCGCCGGATCCTGGTCGCCGTTATTGATGATAAACGACATCGGGATCACATCGCCTTCAATATTGAATTCTTTTTCAAGAGCGTCTGCATTGTCCCGGAATGCGATGAGCGCCTGCTCCAGTTCTTCCGTTGTAGTCGGCACTTCAAGTCCGAGGAAATCCAGCCACTTCTTATTGATATACGGGATATCACCGATAGCCTGGATTGCTTCCTTGCCCTCACCCAGCTGCTCAATCCAGGGGAAGGAATAAATGTGGCCGTCCGGCGCTGTGACCATGGTCCTGTATTCCGGATATTTCTCAAACACAGCCTGAAGATTTGGCATATATTTGTCGATCAGGTTTTCCAGTGGTATGATGATGCCCTGCTTCGCATACCGGAGCAGATCGTAATCGTTCATACCCGCCGTAAAAAGTCCGTCCGGAAGATTGCCGAACTGCGCCAGAGCAAGGTTTTTCTTGTCGGCAAACTGGTCATCTACAAAGCATGTCCAGTCAATATGTACGTTAGTCTGCTCCTCCAGCCTCTGGAAGATCAGTTTCTCATTCGGCTCCTGCGTAGTCGTCGCCGGAGCGCTTGTAATAAACGAAAGTTCTTTCGTCTCTTCGAGCGGAAAGGTTACTTCTTCCACCGGCGTATCCGGATCTGTATCTGCAACCTGCGCATTTCCACTGCTGCATCCGAACAGGGACATTATCAGTATCAGCGACAGGCCAAGACCCGTCAGTCTTTTTATTCTTTTTCTCATCACTTCTCGGCCTCCTAACCTTTGACAGAACCAACCATAATTCCTTTGTCAAAATACTTCTGGAAGAACGGATACATGATCAGCAGCGGAAGGCTCGATACAACAATTGTCGCGTATTTCAAAAGTTCCGCCACCTTCGCCATCTCCGCCGTGCTCTGAATATCCGCGATCATTCCCGGCTGCGGCGTATTCTGCACGAGGATCGATCTTAAGACAAGCTGCAGCGGCTGCATATCCGCGTCGTTTAAGTAGATCATTGCGTCGAAATAGCTGTTCCACATTCCTACAAAAGACCAGAGCGCCAGCACCGCGATGATCGGTTTGCACACCGGCAGCATGATCTTGAAGAAGTGCTGGATCTCGGTTGCCCCGTCCAGTTCGGATGCCTCTCTGAGCTCGGCCGGGATCGACTGGAAGTATGTTCTGGCAAGGATCATATTCCACACATTAAATGCACCCGGGAGCAGGATAGCCCACACGGTATTGACCATATGCAGGTTGTTGACGAGGATGAATGTCGGGATCATTCCGCCGCCGAAGAACATCGTGATCACAAAAATAATGTTAAAAAACTTACGTCCCACAAAGTCCTTCTTGGACATCGGGTAAGCGGCGAGCAGTGTGATAAAAACCGAAATCACGGTAAATGCTGCCGAATAGAAGAATGAGTTGGCAAATCCTCTCCAGATCATATCATTTTCCAGTACCCGTTTATATGCATCCAGCGTCCAGTCTTTAAAATTAAAACTGATCCCCTGGTTGTTCAGTACATTCGGATCCATAAAAGAGGCGAGCACCACATAGACCAGCGGGACAAAAACCGCGAGCACGAAGAGCCCAAGAAGTGTATAACCCACACCCAGGATTATGCGGTCGGATGTCCCGAGTTTCATTTTTCTTCTCGTTTTCATAATCATATCCCCCTTTTATAATCCTTCACCGTCATTCAGTTTCTTTACTACCTGGTTTACGAAGATCAGCAGGATCACATTTATGATGGAATTAAACAATCCCACTGCCGTAGAATAACCGTAGTCGCCATTCAGAAGACCGAGTCTGTATACATATGTAGAAAGAATCTCGGAAGCCGGCAGGTTCATATCTGTCTGCAGTGCATATGCCTTCTCAAATCCGATGCTCATAATATTACCTGCCTGCAGGATGAACTGTATTACGATGATATTCTTGATGGCAGGAAGCTGTACGTATCTGATCTGCTGCAGGACGTTCGCGCCGTCCACGATCGCCGCTTCTTCCAGATCTTTGCTGGCATTTGAAAGCGCTGCCGTGTACATAATCGAAGACCAGCCTGCCGTCTGCCAGATCCCGCTGGTTATGTAAATGGTCCGGAATGCCTCCGGCATGGTCATCCAGTTGGTATCAATACCGAACAGGGAGTTGATCGGGCCAACCGGTGACAGGAACATACGCACCATACCACAGAGAACGATGACAGAGATAAAATTCGGTGCGTAGATCAGAAGCTGGATCTTTTTGCGAATCCCTACCCGGCGGATCTGATTGAGCAGAAGCGCCAGAATGATCGGAATCGGGAAACCCCAGAGCAGTCCGAAGACGCTCAGCTTCAATGTGTTCATCAGATAATTCATGAAATCCGGTGAAGACAGGAACCGTCTGAAATAATCAAGTCCCACCCACGGACTTCCGAGTACGCCTTCGATAACATTGTAATCCTCGAACGCGATCAGAATACCGCCCATGGGCCCGTACTTGAAGATCAGCGTAAGCAGAAGTCCCGGAAGCAGAAAGAATACATAAAGCTGCCAGTTCTTCTTTACATACTTCAGTTTTTCCCGCGGCGTCTGCTTTACAGTAACAGCCGCTGTTTTACTTTTACGGAGAACTCTCATTTAGTAACCCCCTCCTTTTTTTTACATTTGCACCATCCACATTGTTTGACCGGTCATTTTTATGCATGGTTTATCTAAAGGTTACTTTTACAGTACCATTATTTGTGCATAATGTCAATATATATTTTACATTTGCATAACATTTATATTGTGCATTTGCATCATTTTGTTTTACTTTCTGTGTTATTATATCTTTTATTGTATTTTTCGCTTATTTACGATGTTACATTTGACAAATCATGCACAATGATTTACATTAAATGTAACAGTATCATATAAACGGAGTATTGTATTATGGAGAAAAAAGTTACGATCCAGGATATTGCAGACAGTCTCGGCTTATCCAGAAATACAGTTTCAAAAGCGCTGAATAACACCGGTATCGTCGCCGAAGAAACCCGCCAGAAAATCCTGACGCGGGCAGCAGAAATGGGATACCGGAGATTCATATACCTGCAGCAGGGCCAGCCGGAACATAATGCTCCTCCCGGCGAACTGGCGCTGATTTCCCAGAATATGCCCTACGGTTCCCATTTTGGAACCTATGCACTCAATACATTTCAGGAGAAAATCAGCCAGAACAACTACCGGCTCACCATGTTTCCGATCCGCGAAGAAGAGATTGCCACCCTGCAGCTCCCTCTTGGATTTGACAGAGAAAAGACAGCCGGCATCATCTGTATGGAGATGTTCCAGCCCGAGTATATGGAAATGCTGAATTCACTCGGCATTCCCCTGTTGTTTATTGACGCCGCATATGACACAGACTTCACACAGATCAATGCTGATTTTCTGATGATGGAAAACCGGATCAGCGTGTACAACATGACAGACGCTCTGATCCAGAAAGGGCTTACACGGCTTGCTTTCGCCGGCGACCGCAGACACTGCCGCTCTTTCTTCGAAAGATGGCAGGGATTCACAGACGCCATGACGGAAAACGGTCTTACACCGTGTACAACACAGTTCACAGATACCAATGTCTTCGCAGAAGCCGCCCTTCTGGACGAGACACTAAAACGCACATTAAAACTGCCTGAAGTATTTATCTGTGCCAACGATTTCATCGCCATTGATCTGATCCGTGCACTGCGCAGGCAGGGGGTCCGGGTGCCGGAAGATATATTCATCACCGGCTTCGATAATTCCGCCGAATCACGGATCATCGAACCCCATCTGACTACGATCGATATTCCGAGTTCAAAAATGGGGTACATTGCGGCCGATCTGCTGCTCTCACGCATCCGCGAACCAGAGACTCCATATCGCATCATGTATGTACGGACAAATGCCAAATATCGTGAATCTGCAATGATTTAGCCAAAATAAGATAGAAACTGATAAAGAATAGAAACAGAAATAAGCGGGTAATTATTCAGCTATTCCAGCTAATAATTCCCGCTTCGTTTCATGCTCCCGGAATAAGTCAAACACCGGGCAACTTTTCAGCTACGATATTTCTCTCAGAATCTTTTTTTCATTTGCTCTTGAAAAGTCACTTAACCGATAAGATCGACATCTGTTGATCACTGTTTTGTTTGTCACTCCGATCATTCTGCTTACATCGATCGGTGTAAATTCATAGAGTCTCTTCTTTAACAAAAACGCCAGGAACTCTTTTTCTTGGAATTCTTCCTGATCCTGTTTTTTAACAGAAGGAATTTTCATCGTACCGAGAAAAAACGGTTCTCATCGATTTCTGCTATTCGTCTTAATATCTCGTTTGTAACTTCAATACATACGAAGTTTAAAACCTTTGATTGCCTGACCTTTGGTATTTATAACATTTTTTCTTCGCAGTCCATCTGGGAAGTTATTTTGTCATGTCTAATTTTGATGTCACCTGCTTCTCATCTTAGGAATCCTGCATTGCAGGATTCCTACCGCATTTTTAATCAGGATTGCGACCTTGTTTCGCAATTACCTATCCTGTTGTAATCCTGTTGTAATCCTGTTAGGAGCCTGTTATGGGGATAGCCCCATACCTGGTGCTTCCCTGTTCGCGCGCCTGCTGGCATGCGATTCTCAAAAGGAGCCTCAGATTACTCTGAGGCTCCTTCCTTTGGTCTACCTGTTACTTACCAAATTTTTCCACGAACCGCATCATGATCGTCGCACATTCGGCTCTGGCTGTATTGCCCAGAGGATCTAATCTCGTCGGATTCTCTTTTCCGGTAACGATGCCGTTGCCCACTGCCCAGCTCATGGAATCTTTAGCAAATTCCTGAACATTTGCCGCATCCGGATAACTGCTGTAGTCCGCTCCGCCTTCCAGGGAATATCCCTGATATTTTGCATAGCGGTACATCATAGTCGTGATCTCCTGACGGTTGATGTTGTTGCCAGGCTTAAATGTGCCGCTATCTGAGTATCCGGTAACGATGCCTTTCTCCTGCGCCCAGATGACAGCGTCTGTATACCATTGTCCATCCGGCACATCCGGGAAGATGTCTTCATATGTCACTTCCGGCGAGCCGCTCAGCCGGTACAGGATCACCGCCAGCTGTGCTCTTGCCAGCGGCTCTCCGGGGCCAAAGGTGGTATCGTTAAGACCGGTCATCAGGCCGTGTCCATAGACATAGATTACGGAATCATAGAACCAGTCGCCATTTCTTACATCCTGGAAAGGAAGTTCATCCGGGTCGGTCGGCTTTTCGCTGGTTTCAAACGGCGTGTTAGAACCAAGGATTGCGTACTGGCTCAAATGGTCGGTTTCAAACACGAGGAAGTCTCCTTCCACCACCGCGTCAAAGCGTTCCAATGGGTCGCCCAGATACACCGCCTGATAGTATTTGTAGCCTTTCAGGTGGTCGTTCAGCGGGATTTTCACCGTCATGGGATTGTCCTTGATTTCAAGGGTTTCCCCATTCTGGCGGACGCTGATGTCGTAAATGGACAGCAGGCCCGGCAGCTCCTCTTTCAGCTCCGGACGGCTTTCCAGTACGCTTTCCTGCGCGATAGTATCAGCGGAAAGGGTCGCGTCCTCCGGCACACCGTCGGTCAGGGAGATGGAAACGCCGGTTTCGGAAGCAGTCAGATCTTTGGCGCCAGTATCCTCACCAGGTTTTGTTCCAGGATCAGTGCCCGGATCGGTAGAAGTCCCGGACGGGGATACTTTGATCACATCATTGGTGCAGTAGTAGCTATACATGCCGGTCTTTACCACGTTGGTGGTATAGCCTGCCGGAATATCTTCTTCGGTCGCACCGCTGACGCCTTCTCCAGCCACAGGCACTACAATTTTTGTCAGGGTTGTCTGACCCCAATCCTCCGCAGTTACGTCATCAACGGCGGTCTGATAGACCAACCACTGGGAATGATTCGGGTCTACTCCCCAATAAAACCTCTGCCCGTCCTTGATCAGCACTGTCATAGAGCTGATATCGCCTATTTTGGCGCTGATGGTTTCCCCTGAGTCGGTATATCCCTCAGGCAGAGCGTCCTTTTCAAGTCCGTCAACGGTAGCAATTTGAACGGCAAGATATTCTTTTTGGCTAGGAAGTCCTTCCACCTTCACCAGCTCGTGGATATAGCCCACAGGCTTGCCGTTTGTTAAATCGCTGCCGGTGTAGATTGTTCCGTAATTAACGCCGTATTTCTTTCCGTCCTCGCCCTTGGTGAGAACCTTCCAGTCTTGAGCAACATACTTACTTTCATATATGACATTTTCCCATTCGGTGGTCTCCCCCTCGATGCCGGAATTGGCGGTCAGGGCAAGCTCTGTTTCCAGATTACCTGTGAAGGGAAGGGTTGAGGATGTTGTCGATACAAAGGCCGCAGAATAAGTGTTTTCACCTGCGCTCTTATACGCTGTCACAGAAGCGTTTGAGCCGACCTTGAGCAGACCCTGTGTTCCCTCGGCCATAAAGCGGATCGCCGCAGTCTGAGACGTTTTGTTTTCATTGATGGTCAGGGAGCCGTCTCCGGTAATTTCCAGATTGCCGCCCCAGCCGAAGCCCCATACAACCAGTTCGGCGATATGATTGTCACCCACCAGATGAAGCTTCAAATCGTCGCCCATCTCGTTGGTGGCAAGGGTCATTTCCGGGTGGTTGTAGTTTGTCAGGGTGATGGTGTTGGTAGCCTTGTCATAGACAGCGCCCTCCACCGTGTCAGCCTCGCCGCCGTTGCTATAAAGTACATAGCCATCGGGTTCTTCTACACTGCTATCATACAGCTGCACCCATGCAGCGCTCATGTCCCCGGACGAGGGGCCGTTCGCCGCAAATGCCGGCACAGCCATTCCAACAGCCATACAAAGCGTCAGCAGTCCTGCAAGTAGTTTTCGCTTCAATTTCATAACTGATTTTTCTCCTTTCAAGATAACTTTTATTAGGCGTTTGCGAAACGCCAAAAGCCGCATAAATACGGCATTTTTTGTTGCCAAAATAAAATATCTCCTCAAGGTTTATGGTAAAATAGAGTTGACTAGAAACTATTAACCAATCCACCTTAAAGGAGATATACCTATATGATAACACATAAGCAGCTCACTTTGGCAGAAGTTTTTGAAGATTGTCAACATAAATTCGATAATGACAAATATCATTTTCTAGCACTTCTTGATGAAGCCATTAACCTTGATGAAATTGTTCCTGTTTCTTTTGTTTCTCATTTTCACGCCCAAACCGGAAGACCTCGCAAGCACCAGCTTTATCCTATGCTCAAGGCACTTCTGCTCCAGCGTATTTTTTCAATCCCGACGGACACGCTCCTGATTGTGTTCTTGAAATACTCTCAGGAACTTCGTGATTTTTGCGGCTTTGATGTTGTACCAGACGGTTCAAAATTCACTCGCTTTAAACAGGATTTCTTATCGGACTTACAGGAATTACACAACTTATTACCGTACTTGTTGCTGATAAAATCCACCAACTTCAATACATACGAAGTTTAAAACCTTTGATTGCCTGACCTTTGGTATTTATAACATTTTTTCTTCGCAGTCCATCTGGGAAGTTATTTTGTCATGTCTAATTTTGATGTCACCTGCTTCTCATCTTAGGAATCCTGCATTGCAGGATTCCTACCGCTGGTCTACCTGTTACTTACCAAATTTTTCCACGAACCGCATCATGATCGTCGCACATTCGGCTCTGGCTGTATTGCCCAGAGGATCCAGTCTCGTCGGATTCTCTTTTCCGGTAACGATGCCGTTGCCCACTGCCCAGCTCATGGAATCTTTGGCAAATTCCTGAACATTTGCCGCATCCGGATAACTGCTGTAGTCCGCTCCGCCTTCCAGGGAATATCCCTGATATTTTGCATAGCGGTACATCATAGTCGTGATCTCCTGACGGTTGATGTTGTTGCCAGGCTTAAATGTGCCGCTATCTGAGTATCCGGTAACGATGCCTTTCTCCTGCGCCCAGATGACAGCGTCTGTATACCATTGTCCATCCGGCACATCCGGGAAGATGTCTTCATACGTCACTTCCGGCGAGCCGCTCAGCCGGTACAGGATCACCGCCAGCTGTGCTCTTGCCAGCGGCTCTCCGGGGCCAAAGGTGGTATCGTTAAGACCGGTCATCAGGCCGTGTCCATAGACATATTTTGCAGAATCATAAAACCAGTCGCCATTTCTTACATCCTGGAAAGGAAGTTCATCCGGGTCGGTCGGCTTTTCGCTGGTTTCAAACGGCGTGTTAGAACCAAGGATTGCGTACTGGCTCAAATGGTCGGTTTCAAACACGAGGAAGTCTCCTTCCACCACCGCGTCAAAGCGTTCCAATGGGTCGCCCAGATACACCGCCTGATAGTATTTGTAGCCTTTCAGGTGGTCGTTCAGCGGGATTTTCACCGTCATGGGATTGTCCTTGATTTCAAGGGTTTCCCCATTCTGGCGGACGCTGATGTCGTAAATGGACAGCAGGCCCGGCAGCTCCTCTTTCAGCTCCGGACGGCTTTCCAGTACGCTTTCCTGCGCGATAGTATCAGCGGAAAGGGTCGCGTCCTCCGGCACACCGTCGGTCAGGGAGATGGAAACGTTGGTGTCGGAGTTGGTCAGTTCGGTAACATTTTTCTCCCATTTTGCGTAAACCTGCATATCATACGCATTGATCCACTCGTCGCTTGCGGTATTTGCAATCCGGCTTTCATCTGTGCAGTCGGGCGATGTATACCAGCCTGCAAAGGTGTAACCCTCACGCACGGGGATAACCCCTCCGATGTCGAAAAACTGTCCGTTTTCCACGCTCTTGAGGTCAATTTCACGGATAGCTTTTTCCCCGTCCTTCAATGCTCCGCCGTTGGGATTGAAAGTAACCGTACAGCCTCTTGTAAAGATTGGCGCCAAGTTTTTGTCCCTTGCCCCTCTTTTTAAACCGTTTTCATAGTCAAAGGTTATAATGGTTTTACCGTCTTTTACCGTTTTTGTTTCACCCGAACCAATAATTGTATCTCCTCCATTATTTCTCCAGTTTTTAAAATGATAGCCGGGCCGAACAGGATTTGGCAGAACAATCTGCTGCTCTTCCCGCTGGAAATAATAGCGGTCAGGCAAATCCGCCAATTCTTCCTCGGTAAAATAGTTTTCCACGCCTTCATAGTTTATATTGTAATAAGGCTCATAAAAGGTAACATAGAACTGAGAGAAACCTCCGCCATACATCGATTGTACAGGCCCATGACCGACGTGTCCGCAGCCTTCTGTGCCCACTTCCTCGCCTTCGGCTCCCTTGCCGCCGGCATAACAAGCGTCTAAACGCATGGGTAAACCAGTATTGTTAACATATCCTGCATTGAAAGTATGCCCCGGAAGTTCGCGTGCCGCTTCCAAAGCGGACTGTAAATTACTATATTCTTCTTCCCCATAGGCTGATGGGTCGATCTCTAATAACTTGTTTTCATAGGCAATCTTTATCGCATTGTCATAATATTTTGTTATGGGTTCCAGCTTTGACAAATCCGGCGTGCTGGTTGTTAAATAGCCATCACTTACATACCTCGGTTCATGAGCACTGTAATTAGAATTAGGAATATTAACATATCCCAAATACAGGTCTGCATTCATGAATTTAACCGTAGTTATATACTTCCACTTTCCGTCCGCCGTGATACACATGCAATTGCCCTTGTGAATGTCCGTGTTGGGCTGTGCGGTGAAACTCTCGCCGGGCATAACCAGTATATCCATGTTGTTTCTATGCGTATCCTCATTCAAAACGTGGTCTACGTGTGTGTATTTCGGGCCGTCAGCGCCCGGCTCCTGTTCAGCAGGCGTAGTGGCTGCGGCTGCCGGTACGGCCATTCCCGCCGCCATGCAAAGCGTCAGCAAACCTGCAAGTAATTTTCGCTTCATGATTGTTTCCTCCTTGTCAAATAAGATTGTTTATCCTTTGGTATAAGCAAAGGATAGAAGGGGCGCCCCTTCTAAAAATTTTTCCTGCCGGCTGCCTGGGACAGGTTTTGCATGAAGCCCCGCCTGCAGGCGCTTTTGCCGGTTTTGTTTTATCTCTCAGCCTTATTCCTCGACCACCACCTTTTTCCGCCTGCAGTCCAGTATTCCCAGTACGCCGCAGGAGACCAGCAGAACGATATAGACGGCGTTTTGCCCTTTATCGCACTGGAGCGCTCTGCGGGAGAGCGGCGCCCTGCATTTCGGACAGAATTTCACGCTTGGGGCCGGCCGCTGTTCCTTACACAGCATAATGCCGATCCTGCACGAAACAGCGGCGGTTGATCATCAGCTCGTTCTCAAGGTACTGGGCGACCTTATCGGCTACGGCGGTCACCGCCCGTTCCTCTCCCTGGGCCGACAGGCCGGGACAGGGTTCACGCATGGAAACCGTCAGTCCGGTCCCCACATCCTGTATCTCTGTCGAAAGGCTGAAGGTGCTGACGTTCCCGTAAACCGAAAGCCGGGCGACCACCGCGCCGCTTTCATTCTTCCAGTATTCCGCCCCCTCCGCGTCCAGCACGTCGTAAACGGCCATCTGCACATACCGCCGGACATAGGGAAGGAGCCTTTTCACTTGACGCATTCCGTTTCTCTCCTTTCGTTTTAATCGCCATACAGAGCGGAGAACTTCTCCTGCACATCACCGCAGTGCCGACCCATCAGTCACACGGCAAGATTCCGAAAAGCAGTATCATTTTGCTTTGGCATCATCCGTTCCCTCTGTCATCAGGATATGTTCCAAATGCCGGACAATCTGATCCAGCATCTCCTGCAGACTTCGAGCCACCTTCTGCTTTGACATTCCATCGCAGGGGCGGCGCAGTGAAATCGTCAGTTCAGTTCCAAACGCTTTTTCCTCCGCCGTTATGGAAAGGGAGACGTCTGTTCCGTCCTCTCTCCATTCGGCAATAATCTTTCCCGGCTCTTCCTCCCCAAAAGTAATCCCTTCCTGCCGCAGCACGCCGTACACCGAGCGCAGGACAAAGGAGCGCACATAGGGAAGTTCTCTTTGAACGTATTCCATCATTTCTTCTCCTCCTGAATTTTTGGGGAACCGCGGCAGACGCCGGGAAGTGGATTCTTACGCCCTCATTTTAGGTGAAAAGAGGCCGGATTGTCTATGCGTAAATCCCGCCAATCGTATCAAAACAGGTGGCGGTGAACCGCCATTTTTCAAAAAACCGATGGCGGTCAACCGCCATTTGTGCATATTATATAAATCAAAGCAACTATTTTGAGGCTTTATATATGCACAACTTCTAATCGTTCCAAATAGGGGTTGAGGTGTACTTTTCGTTCCTGATTTTTCCTTTCCCGGATGCCGAATGGCGTAAATTTCATTTTTCAAGTGGGGAAAACGATGTTTTTTATCAGGACAATTCGTTACCGCACACAAAAACACCCTGCCTCTCCTGAGAGAAAGCAGGGTGTTCTTTTATCCTGTATGTTAATCGTTACGGTAAAGCAGGTACATAGTGATGCGGGATTTTGCGCCTGTCTTTTCGTACAGGGCGGAGATATGCCGTTCCACCGTCCGCTTGGACAGGAACAGGCAGTCGGCTATCTCCTGGGCGCTGCTGTCCGAGGAAATCATCTTGGAGAACACATCCCATTCCCGTTCGGTCAGCCCGTTCCAACACTTCCTATGAAACGGGAAGGAAGCAAATCCCATTTGCGCAGCAAACTTCCTACCATGAAGTTTGTATGTCCAAAAATGAAATGGGAATACAATCCTGCCGACAAGTCAAAATGTCGGGTATGTCACTGCGATAATCCATGCACCACTTCTTCCTGCGGACGAATGATTTATATTTATCCAGAGAAAAATCTCCGCGCCTATCCTGGTGTAGAACGAGGTTCCCAGGAATGGGAAGACACTTACAAAATCCGTGTAAATGTCGAAAAATCAATCAACCATTTCAAGGATAGTTTCTGTATTGCGAATCGTAAAACACAGAATGAAAAAACGCTTCATGCCGATTTACTTCTTGCAGGAATTACACAACTTATTACCGTACTTGTTGCTGATAAAATCCACCAACTTCAATACATACGAAGTTTAAAACCTTTGATTGCCTGACCTTTGGTATTTATAACATTTTTTCTTCGCAGTCCATCTGGGAAGTTATTTTGTCATGTCTAATTTTGATGTCACCTGCTTCTCATCTTAGGAATCCTGCATTGCAGGATTCCTACCGCATTTTTAATCAGGATTGCGACCTTGTTTCGCAATTACCTATCCTGTTGTAATCCTGTTAGGATCCTGTTATAGGGCAGCCCCGTACCTGGCGCTTCCCTGTTCGCGCGCCTGATGGCATGCGATTCTCAAAAGGAGCCTCAGATTACTCTGAGGCCCCTTCCTTTGGTCTACCTGTTACTTACCAAATTTTTCCACGAACCGCATCATGATCGTCGCACATTCGGCTCTGGCTGTATTGCCCAGAGGATCCAGTCTCGTCGGATTCTCTTTTCCGGTAACGATGCCGTTGCCCACTGCCCAGCTCATGGAATCTTTGGCAAATTCCTGAACATTTGCCGCATCCGGATAACTGCTGTAGTCCGCTCCGCCTTCCAGGGAATATCCCTGATATTTTGCATAGCGGTACATCATAGTCGTGATCTCCTGGCGGTTGATCTCTTTGCCGGGCTTAAATGTGCCGGTGTCTGAGTATCCGGTAACGATGCCTTTCTCCTGTGCCCAGATAACAGCGTCTGTATACCACTGTCCATCCGGCACATCCGGGAAAATGTCTTCATACGTCACTTCCGGCGAGCCGCTCAGCCGGTACAGGATCACTGCCAGCTGTGCTCTTGCCAGCGGCTCTCCGGGGCCAAAGGTGGTATCGTTAAGACCGGTCATCAGGCCGTGTCCATAGACATATTTTGCAGAATCATAAAACCAGTCGCCATTTCTTACATCCTGGAAAGGAAGTTCATCCGGGTCGGTGGGCTTTTCGCTGGTTTCAAACGGCGTGTTGGAACCAAGGATTGCGTACTGGCTCAAATGGTCGGTTTCAAACACGAGGAAGTCTCCTTCCACCACTGCATCAAAGCGTTCCAGCGGGTCACCCAGATATACCGCCTGGTAGTATTTGTAGCCCTTCAGGTGGTCGTTCATCGGGATTTTGACCGTCATGGGGTTATCCTTGATTTCCAGAGCTTTACCGTCTTTTCTAACGCTGATCTCGTAAATGGACAGCAGGCCCGGCAGCTCCTCTTTCAGTTCCGGACGGCTTCCCAGCACGCTTTCCTGTGCAATGGTGTCGGCATAAAGCTCTGCACCCTCTGGCACTCCATCGGTCAGGGAGATGGAAACGCCGGTTTCGGAAGCAGTCAGATCTTTGGCGCCAGTATCCTCACCAGGTTTTGTTCCAGGATCAGTGCCCGGATCGGTAGAAGTCCCGGACGGGGATACTTTGATCACATCATTGGTGCAGTAGTAGCTATACATGCCGGTCTTCTCAATGACTGTCTTATATCCCTCCGGATAGCCTTCCTGATCCTTGGTAAGATTTCTCATACCCTCAACAGGAGCTGCAATTACAGCTTCTTTTTTATCGCCCCAATAATCCACAATCTCCATCTTGTCGGTAAGTCCCTTGTAAACGGAATACCAAGGTGTTCCTTCTCCGCCTTCAGGAGGATATTCAATCTTATCCGAACCCCAATAGAAGGTTTCGCCGTCTTTTTGAAGTAAGGTCATGGTCTTTATATTTGAAATTTTTGCGTCAACGGTTTTTCCCTCGGGGTCCTTAGTATAGCCCTCGGGCCATGCTACGCCGGCGGTTTGGCTGACAGCTACCGCGAGATATTCATTTCCACTGGCAAGTCCGTCAACCTTTACAAGCTCAAACACATCAGTTTGACCCTCTGAATACTCATTAGCCTCGAAGAAGTAAATGCCGTAGAGTTTGCCGTCATTGTCCTTTGTGGCAAGCTGCCATGTTCTGTTAGCATAACTTTCTTCATCTTCATAAATAACAGTTGCACCCACTGCATATTCGCCTTCCACGCCGGAATCAGCTGTCAGAGCAAGCTTTGTTTCAAAATTTCCTGTGAACGGGATAGATTTAGACGTTGTGAGATAAACTGTGCCGAATAAGTCGCCATATGCGGAGCATCGGGCATTTTATACGCCGTCACAGTAGCCTCCGAACCAACTTTGAGCGAGCCTTGTGTTCCCTCCGCCATAAACGCAATAGCGGCGCTGGAGGTTTTGTTCTCATTGATGGTCAGGGAGCCGTCTCCAATAATCTCCAGGTTGCCGCCCCAGCCGAAACCGTATACCACCAGCGAGGAGATGTGGTTGTCACCTACCAGCTTAAGCTTCAGGTCATCACCCATCTCGTTGGCGACAAGGATATTGGTCGGGTTGTTGTAGTTGGTCAGGGTAACGGTGTTGCTCGCCTTATCATAAACAGCACCTGATACATCGTCAATCTGGCCGCTGTTGGCAAAGAGCGTCTGATACCCATCCTCCGAATTACCGAGCCTGAGGTATGCAGAACTGTAGTCCCCGGACGAGGGGCCGTTCGCCGCAAACGCCGGCACAGCCATTCCAACAGCCATACAAAGCGTCAGCAGTCCTGCAAGCAGTTTGCGCTTCAATTTCATAACTTTCATAACTGATTTTTCTCCTTTCAAGATAACATTCATTAGGCGTTTGCGAAACGCCAAAAGCCGCATAAATACGGCATTTTTTGTTGCCAAAATAAAATATCTCCTCAAGGTTTATGGTAAAATAGAGTTGACTAGAAACTATTAACCAATCCACCTTAAAGGAGATATACCTATATGATAACACATAAGCAGCTCACTTTGGCAGAAGTTTTTGAAGATTGTCAACATAAATTCGATAATGACAAATATCATTTTCTAGCACTTCTTGATGAAGCCATTAACCTTGATGAAATTGTTCCTGTTTCTTTTGTTTCTCATTTTCACGCCCAAACCGGAAGACCTCGCAAGCACCAGCTTTATCCTATGCTCAAGGCACTTCTGCTCCAGCGTATTTTTTCAATCCCGACGGACACGCTCCTGATTGTGTTCTTGAAATACTCTCAGGAACTTCGTGATTTTTGCGGCTTTGATGTTGTACCAGACGGTTCAAAATTCACTCGCTTTAAACAGGATTTCTTATCGGACTTACAATCTATGTTCGATCATCTTGTAGATCTGACCGAACCGATATGCCAAAAGCTGAATCCGGCTCTTGCCGACATTCCTACCAGCATTTTTAATCAGGATTGCGACCTTGTTTCGCAATTACCTAATTTTTTCAAAGGTTTCCATAAAGCGCATCATGATCGTCGCACATTCGGCTCTGGCTGTATTGCCCAGAGGATCCAGTCTCGTCGGATTCTCTTTTCCGGTAACGATGCCGTTGCCCACTGCCCAGCTCATGGAATCTTTGGCAAAATTCCTGAACATTTGCCGCATCCGGATAACTGCTGTAGTCCGCTCCGCCTTCCAGGGAATATCCCTGATATTTTGCATAGCGATACATCATAGTCGTGATCTCCTGACGGTTGATGTTGTTGCCAGGCTTAAATGTGCCGCTATCTGAGTATCCGGTAAACAATGCCTTTCTCCTGCGCCCCAGATGACAGCGTCTGATATACCATTGTCCATCCGGCACATCCGGGAAGATGTCTTCATATGTCACTTCCGGCGAGCCGCTCAGCCGGTACAGGATCACCGCCAGCTGTGCTCTTGCCAGCGGCTCTCCGGGGCCAAAGGTGGTATCGTTAAGACCGGTCATCAGGCCGTGTCCATAGACATAGATTACGGAATCATAAAACCAGTCGCCATTTCTTACATCCTGGAAAGGAAGTTCATCCGGGTCGGTCGGCTTTTCGCTGGTTTCAAACGGCGTGTTAGAACCAAGGATTGCGTACTGGCTCAAATGGTCGGTTTCAAACACGAGGAAGTCTCCTTCCACCACCGCGTCAAAGCGTTCCAATGGGTCGCCCAGATACACCGCCTGATAGTATTTGTAGCCTTTCAGGTGGTCGTTCAGCGGGATTTCTCACCGTCATGGGGATTGTCCTCTGATTTTCAAGAGGTTTTCCCCATTCTGGCGGACGCTGATGTCGTAAATGGACAGCAGGCCCGGCAGCTCCTCTTTCAGCTCCGGACGGCTTTCCAGTACGCTTTCCTGCGCGATAGTATCAGCGGAAAGGGTCGCGTCAACACGCGATCTAGTGT
>NZ_CAWVHE010000008.1:0-70891 GCF_963929015.1 uncultured Merdimonas sp. | reverse complement strand
CACTAGATCGCGTGTTTGTGATCATGGTGACGGACGGGGTGATGGATGCGCTTCCGGCAGGAGAGCAGGAGGCTTTGATGTGCGGTTTTATCCGGGAGGCACAGATCGTGAACCCGAAGGAGCTGGCGCATCATATCCTGGGAAGGGTGCTGGAGTGGTCCGGAGAGCTCCCGCTGGATGATATGACGGTTCTGGCAGCCGGAATATGGAGGAAGTAGCGGGAAGCGGCAGACGGCAGGAGAACTTGCAATTCCCGGTATTTTTTTATATAGTAAAAAGAGATGACAGCGCAGAGAAAGACATGCGGGAAGTCGGGAAGGTGCTGGCCCTATGTATGACAGAATGAAGGCATATGTGCAGGAGCATCACATGCTGGAAAAACAGGATAAGGTGATCGCAGGCGTATCGGGAGGACCGGATTCCGTATGCCTTCTTCTTATGCTTTTGAAATTAAAAGAAGAATGGGAACTCTCGCTTCTGGCGGTTCACGTTCATCACGGGATCCGGGGTAAGGCTGCGGATGAGGACGAGGCTTTTGTCAGGGAACTTTGCCGGAAATGGAAGGTGGAGCTTCGGGTGTTCCGTGAAGATGTGCCAGGCTATGCGCGTCTGCACAGACTGTCTCTGGAAGAAGCGGGCCGGGAGGTGCGGCGCCAGTGCTTTGCCATGGCAGGAGAGGAGTGGAAGGACGCCCGGATCGCTCTTGCCCATCACCAGGATGACCAGGCGGAAACCTTGCTTTTGAATCTTTGCAGAGGTTGTCAGATCCGGGGGCTTCGCGGAATCTTGCCCAGAGAAGGAAGATATATCCGGCCGCTGCTTTTATTTCGCAAGCAGGAGATTGAATCATATCTGAAAAAACGGGAATTCTCTTATTGTACCGATGAAACCAATCTGGAGGAAGCGTACGCCAGAAATAAGATCCGCAGAAGGGTGATCCCCTATCTGGAAGAAGAGATCAACAGTCAGGCTGTCCGGCATATGGCCAGGACGATGGAGGAAATGCAGAAATTGTCGGAGTATCTTGGATGGGAGGCGGAACGTTTTCTGGCAGGATGCAGCCGGTGGGAAAAAGACGGGCTTGTGATTCTGGAAGAGGCATTTCAGAAGATCCCGGAGGCGCTGCAGTCCTATGTGCTGATGGAGGCGCTCTGCCTTGCAGAGGGGCGGAGGAAGGATGTGGAGACTGCCCACATCCGTCTCCTGGAGGAACTGATGGGAAAGCAGACCGGCAAAAGACTGGATCTGCCGGGAGAGCTAAAGGCAGAGAGGCGCTACGAAGGTATTTTTTTGTCCCGGCAGCGCCGGACGGAGGCCGGGAAGGAGAGGGCAGACGAAGCGCCTGCTTTTCGCAGCCGGGTCTTTGAACGGAAAAAGGAAGGGATAAGTTTTCCAGTTACCCCCTACACGAAGTGGTTTGACTATGATATAATTAAGAGTACTGTTAAATTCAGGCATCGGGAACCGGGCGATTATCTGACCATCGACCGGCAGGGGAATACACAGAAGCTAAAACAGTATTTTATCAATGAAAAAATCCCCCGGGAGGAAAGGGAACGGATCTGGCTTGCAGCCGACGGACCGGAGATCCTGTGGGTCGTGGGATACCGGCAGAATCAAAGATATCAGATTACAGACAGGACAACGCGTATCCTGGAAATAGAATATTACGGAGGAGAAAAAGATGGCGGAAAAGATCAAAGTGTTGGTTCCGGAAGATGAAGTGGCAAAGAGGATTGAAGAGATCGGGAAAAAGATCAGTGAGGATTACGCGGGCAGACAGGTGCATCTGATCTGTGTGCTGAAGGGCGGCGTATTTTTTATGTGCGAGCTGGCAAAGAGGATCAGTGTGCCTGTTTCCATGGATTTTATGAGTGTAAGCAGCTACGGGGACGGAACGTCCTCCAGCGGAGTTGTGCGGATCGTCAAGGATCTGGATGAGCCGCTGGAAGGCAAAGACGTTCTGGTGGTGGAAGATATCATCGATTCCGGCAGGACCTTGTTTTATCTGCTGGAGATCCTGAAGAAGAGACATCCGGCCAGCATGCGGATCTGTACCCTTCTTGATAAGCCGGACCGGAGGGTGCGGGATGTGGAAGTGGACTATGTCGGATTTGAGATCCCCGATGAATTTGTTGTGGGGTATGGGCTGGATTATGCTCAGAAGTACAGAAATCTGCCTTATATCGGTGTGGTGGAGTTTGAAGATTAGAAAGGGGCCTGCAAAACATTGAATAATAAGAAAACGAGAGGATTTGGGGGCGTTACGCTGCTTGTCATTGCCATGGGTATGTTTGTGGCGCTCTGGTATACAAGCCGTTTTGAAGAAAGAGACAGGGAACTTAGCTGGGAGCAGTTTCAGGATCTGGTAGAAAGCGAGGATGTGGCGGATGTAACGGTGCGGCAGAATAAGAGCGTGCCCACCGGAAGAGTGGAGATTGAGCTGAAAGAAGAAGACGCACAGGGAGACCTGGTTAAGTACTATTATGTTTCGGATGTGAATGAGATCCAGCAGTATCTGAAGGAGCACAAGATCGATTACGAGATGCCGGACGTTCCGCAGGATAACTGGCTTGCGACCACGCTTTTGCCCACGCTTCTGATGCTGGGCGGCGTATTTTTGATCTTTGCGCTGATGAATCGTCAGAGCGGCGGAGCAGGAGCCAAGGCGATGAGTTTTGGCAAGAGCCGTGCCCGGATGAGTACAGACAGCGACCGGAAGATCACATTTGCGGAGGTTGCCGGGCTTCAGGAAGAAAAGGAAGAGCTGGAGGAGATCGTAGATTTCTTAAAAGCGCCGAAAAAATATATTCAGGTGGGCGCCCGTATTCCAAAGGGAGTACTTCTGGTGGGACCGCCGGGAACCGGAAAGACCCTGCTTGCAAAAGCGGTGGCAGGAGAGGCAGGCGTGCCGTTTTTTACAATTTCCGGTTCGGATTTTGTAGAAATGTTTGTCGGTGTGGGAGCTTCCAGAGTCCGGGATCTGTTTGACGAGGCAAAGCGTCATGCGCCCTGTATTATTTTTATTGATGAGATCGATGCGGTCGCAAGACGACGGGGAACCGGTATGGGCGGCGGCCATGACGAGCGGGAGCAGACACTGAACCAGCTGCTGGTGGAGATGGACGGCTTTGGCGTCAATGAAGGCATCATTGTGATGGCGGCAACCAACCGGGTGGATATCCTGGATCCGGCCATCTTAAGACCGGGGCGTTTCGACCGGAAGGTGATGGTCGGGCGTCCGGATGTGCAGGGCCGGGAGGAGATCCTCCGGGTACATGCCAAAGGAAAACCCTTAAGCGAAGAGGTGGATTTAAAGCAGATCGCACAGACTACCGCCGGATTTACAGGCGCAGATCTTGAGAACCTTCTGAATGAGGCGGCGATCCTGGCGGCCAAGGAGAACCGGGTATTTTTAAGACAGGAAGATATCCGGAAGGCGTTTGTGAAGGTGGGGATCGGCGCGGAGAAGAAGAGCCGCGTAATCTCGGAGAAAGAGAAGCGGATCACTGCTTTTCATGAGGCGGGACACGCCATTCTCTTCCATGTACTGCCGGATGTGGGACCGGTATACAGTGTGTCTATCATACCTACTGGCGGAGCCGGCGGGTATACGATGCCTTTGCCGGAAAATGACGATATGTTTAATACCAGAGGTAAGATGCTTCAGGATATTACGGTTGCTCTGGGCGGCCGTGTGGCGGAAGAAGAGGTTCTGGATGATATTACCACCGGAGCGTCCCAGGATATCAAACAGGCCACCAGCCTTGCAAAAGCCATGGTGACCCGGTTTGGCATGTCAGAGACGGTAGGCCTTATCAACTATGACGACGACAGCGACGAGGTGTTTATCGGCCGCGACCTGGCGCATGCGTCCAGGCGCTATGGAGAGCATGTGGCAACAACGATCGACAGTGAGGTAAAAAGAATCATTGACGAGTGTTATGAAAAGGCCAGAAGCATCATCCGGGAATATGACAGTGTGCTTCATGCCTGTGCAGATCTTTTGCTGGAAAAGGAGAAGATTTCCAGGGAAGAGTTTGAAGCATTATTTGAAGAAAAGCCTGTAGATGAAGAAGGAACGGGCATCAGTTAGAGAGGCGGAATGCTATATGAATCAGGCGGCATTATTTTGTGACGGGACGGAGAGTTATGTGATCCCCGCAGAGCCGGAGATAAACAGCAGGGTAACTTTTCGGTTTCGGACTGCAGAGAATGATTCGGTACGTGTTTTTCTGGTGGGAAAAGACGGCGCTTCTGAGATGGAAAAGGAATGTACAGAGCGGGGATTTGATTTTTATGCGATCCGCCGGGACGTGGGTGAGGAGCCTTTCCGGTATTATTTTATGATACAGGATCAGGATGAGGTTTGTTATTATAACCGCTGCGGCGTTTCTCTGGAGATTGAGGAGTATTATGATTTTGAGGTTGTGCCTGGATTTTCCACGCCTGACTGGGCGAAAGGCGCAGTGATGTATCAGATTTACACGGACCGGTTTTACAACGGGGATCCGTTCAATGATGTGGAAACCAGGGAATATTATTATATCGGCGGTTACAGCAGCCGTGTGACGGACTGGATGAAATATCCGGAGACGATGGGCGTCCGGGAGTTTTATGGCGGAGATCTTCAGGGGGTGATCGACAAGCTGGATTATCTGCAGGAACTTGGGGTAGAAGTGTTGTACTTTAATCCGTTGTTTGTTTCTCCCTCGAATCACAAGTATGATATTCAGGATTATGACTATATTGATCCGCATTTCGGGGTGATTGTCCGGGATGGCGGAGATCTCCTGCCGGAAGGCATAACGGATAACAGCCAGGCCACCAGATATCAGAAGCGGGTTGCAGATCTGAAGAATCTGGAGGCCAGCAACCAGTTGTTTATCCGGCTGGTGGAAGAATTGCACAGGCGGGGAATGAAGATCATTCTGGACGGGGTGTTTAATCACTGTGGTTCCTTTAATAAATGGATGGACCGGGAGCGGATCTATGAAGGCAGGGAAGAGTATTTCCCCGGGGCCTATATCTCCAAAGACAGTCCGTACCGCAGTTATTTTCGGTTTTTTAAGGAAGATGACAGTGACTGGCCCTATAACAAAGATTACGACGGCTGGTGGGGGCACGACACTCTGCCTAAGCTAAATTACGAAGAATCACAAAAGCTGGAAAACTATATTCTTTCCATTGGAAAGAAATGGGTTTCTCCGCCTTATAATGTGGACGGATGGAGACTGGATGTGGCTGCAGATCTCGGGCGCAGCAGTGAATATAATCACCAGTTTTGGAAAAAGTTCCGGACAGTGGTAAAAAAAGCCAATCCCAATGCTTTGATCCTGGCGGAGCACTATGGGGATCCAAGCCCGTGGCTTCGGGGAGATGAGTGGGATTCGGTGATGAACTATGACGCATTTATGGAGCCGGTAACCTGGTTCCTGACCGGGATGGAGAAGCACAGTGATGAGGTTCGGGGAGAATTGTTCGGAAATGCGGATAATTTTGTCAGTTCCATGTCCCATCATATGTCCAATATGCTGACGCCGTCCCTGCAGGTGGCTATGAATGAATTGTCCAATCATGATCATTCCAGATTCCTGACACGGACCAATCACATGGTGGGAAGGGTAGACACCCTTGGGCACAAGGCGGCGGAAGAGTATGTGAATCTTGCGGTCATGCGGGAAGCAGTTGTTATGCAGATGACCTGGGTGGGCGCGCCCACGATCTATTATGGAGATGAAGCGGGCCTGTGCGGATTTACCGATCCGGACAACCGCAGAACCTATCCCTGGGGACATGAAGATCAGGAACTGATTGCATTTCACAGGGAGATGGTGCGGATCCACAAAGAATACCGCTCTCTTCGGACCGGTTCCCTGCAGATGCTCTTTTGGGATGAGAATCTTTTGTCTTATGGAAGATTCCGAAAAGGAGAACAGATCATCGTTATCATCAATAACAGAGATGAACTGACAGAGGTGACCGTGCCCGCCTGGAGGGCAGAAGTGCCTGTAAAAGGCCGGATGGAGCGGCTGATGTATTCTTACCATGAAGGGTACACAACCGAATTTGAAGAATATCTGATCCGTGACGGAGAAGTAGTGGTAAATATGGGCGCACATTCAGCGCTGGTATTGATCGCCGTGCGGGAAGACTAATTTGGGACGTAGACCTTTTGCAAAGGTCTACGTCCCAAATTGCGTTTTACCCTGTACCTTTTTGCATTTTGCCCTGTACCCGATTATTTTGTCAGGACTTCGACGCCTGTGTCGGTGATCAGGACCATATATTCGATCTGTGCGGACAGGCCGCCGTCTTCGGTGTAGACAGTCCAGCCGTTGTCTTCGTCAATGAAGAATTCGGGGCCGCCTTCGTTGATCATGGGTTCTATGGTGAACATCATGCCTGGGACCAGTACCATTTCTGTGCCTTTGGGAGTGACATAACTTACAAAAGGATCTTCATGAAACTCCAGGCCGATGCCATGGCCGCCGATGTCTTCTACGACGGAATAGCCGTTTTTCCTTGCGTGAGAGTTGATAGCCCAGGCAATATCGCCTAAATGTCCCCAGGGTTTTGCGGCTTTCAGTCCGCGCTCTACACATTCTTTTGTGACGTCTACCAGTTTTCTGGCCCGGGGAGATACTTCTCCGATCAGAAACATACGGGAAGCGTCAGAATAATAGCCGTCCAGAATGGTGGAAACATCTACGTTGACAATATCTCCCTCCTGAAGGATCTCGTTTTCATCAGGGATCCCGTGACAGATCACATCGTTGACGGAAGTGCAGACGCTTTTTGGGAATCCTTCGTAATTCAGAGGGGCGGGAATGCCGCCGTGGCTTACGGTGAAATCATAGACCAGCTGGTCGATCCTGGCAGTACTCATGCCTGGACGGATGTGGGTGGCCACATGATCCAGTACGGCGGTATTCAGCGCCGCGCTTTTTTTGATGGCCCGGATCTGCTCATCGGTCTTTAGAAGAGAGCGGTCCGGAACGATCTGGCCTCTGGCGGCCAGGGACCATAGTTTTATATCCAGATTATCCACTTGACTACCTGCTTTCTTAAAATAATGTTTTTACTTTGCGCTGTTTCTAGTATAACACATTTGTCAACTTCGGGAATTCCCCATTGTACCCTTTCCCAAAATAGGGTATAATTTTCATAATGCAGAAGTATGCACTGCAGTCAGAAGACACAGGAAATGCTTTGAAATAGTCAAAAGTAGACAAGACAAAGATCAGAAAGGAGTGGGCGTATGTTAAGAATCGGAATGCTTACAAGCGGAGGCGATTGCCAGGCGCTGAACGCGGCAATGCGCGGAGTTGTAAAGGGAATCTGTGCAAAGAGAGATGATGTAGAGATCTATGGGTTTCAGGAAGGATACAAGGGGTTGATTTATTCTAATTTTAAAATGCTGACTTCCAGAGACTTCTCCGGGATCCTGACTGTGGGAGGGACCATTCTGGGTACTTCCAGGCAGCCGTTTAAGCTGATGAGGGTGCCGGATGAGAACGGGCTGGACAAGGTAGAGGCCATGAAGCACACTTACCATAAACTCAATCTGGACTGTCTGGTGATCCTGGGCGGCAACGGAACCCATAAAACAGCGAATATGTTAAGGGAAGAAGGGCTGAACATCATCACCCTTCCAAAGACCATTGACAACGATCTGTGGGGAACAGATATGACATTTGGCTTTCAGAGCGCAGTGGATATCGCTACGGATACCATTGACAAGATCCATACTACCGCCACATCCCACAGCCGGGTATTTATTATTGAAGTCATGGGGCATAAAGTAGGCTGGGTGACGCTGCATGCCGGCATCGCCGGAGGCGCGGATATCATCCTTCTGCCGGAGATCCCCTACGATACGGACGTGGTCGTAGACGCGATCAATAAGAGAAAAGCCGCAGGCAAGCGCTTCACCATTATTGCGGTTGCCGAGGGGGCTATTTCCAAAAAGGATGCGAAGTTGTCCAAAAAAGAATTGAAAGAAAAGCAGGAAAAGAAAAATTATCCTTCCGTAGCGTATGAAGTGGCAGAGCGGATCCAGAAGCGCACCGATCAGGAGGTGCGGATCACGGTGCCGGGCCATATGCAAAGAGGCGGATCTCCCTGTCCTTACGACAGAGTTCTTTCTACCCGTCTGGGCGCTGCTGCGGCAGAAGCAATCCTTGACGGAGACTTCGGCAAAATGATGGGTCTGAAAAACGGCAGCATCGTAAGAGTACCGCTGGCAGAAGTTGCAGGAAAGCTTAAGTATGTGGATCCGGATTCTGACATTATCAAAGAAGCCAGAATGACAGGGATCAGTTTTGGAGACAAGCAAAGCAATAAATAAATGACAAAAGAAATAAAAATGGAAGCAGACAGGAAGTGTAAGACATGTCATATATGGCGTTATACCGGAAGTTTCGTCCCGGTGAATTTGACGATGTAAAGGGTCAGGACGCGATCGTCACAACTCTGAAAAATCAGATATCCGCCGGGAGGATCGGTCACGCGTATCTGTTTTGCGGGACCAGAGGCACCGGGAAGACTACGGTGGCCAAGATCTTTGCAAAAGCGGTAAACTGCGAGCATCCCATAGACGGAAGCCCCTGCGGGGAATGTGCCATGTGCCGGTCCATTGCCGCAGGAAATTCCATGAATGTGATCGAGATTGACGCAGCCTCCAACAACGGTGTGGACAACATCCGGGAAATCCGCGAAGAAGTAGCCTATCGGCCGGCAGAAGGCAGGTACAAGGTCTACATCATCGACGAGGTTCATATGCTGTCCATCGGAGCTTTTAACGCGCTTTTGAAGACGCTTGAGGAACCGCCGGAATATGTGATCTTTATTCTGGCAACCACAGAGGCCAACAAGATCCCAGTGACCATTTTAAGCCGGTGCCAGAGGTATGATTTTAAGAGGATTTCGATCGACACGATCGCCGCAAGACTGCGGGAGCTGATCGATAGGGAAGGCTGGGAAGTAGAAGAAAAAGCGGTGCGCTATATTGCCAGGGCAGCGGACGGCTCTATGCGCGACGGGCTAAGTCTTCTGGATCAGTGCGCGGCTTTTTATATCGGACAGCGGCTCACCTATGATCATGTGCTGGAGATCCTGGGAGCAGTGGACACGGATGTGTTCAGCCGTCTGCTGCGGGAAATCATAGCTATGGACGTATCCCGGGTGGTTGAAACGGTAGACGAGCTGGTAATGGGAGGCAGGGAGCTGTCACAGCTTGCGGCGGATTTTACCTGGTATCTTAGGAATCTTCTTCTGGTAAAATGTTCGGATGACATGGAGGATGTGCTGGACGTATCCACGGAGAATCTTGAGCAGCTGAAAGAAGAGGCGCAGATGATCGGGACAGAGACGCTGATCCGGTATATCCGGGTGTTTTCGGATCTTACAAACCAGCTCCGCTATTCCACCCAGAAGCGGGTTCTTCTGGAGGTGACGCTGATACGGCTGTGCCGGCCTGCCATGGAACAGACCAGAGACGCCCTGGAAGACAGGGTCCGTTTTCTGGAAAAACAGCTGGAAGACGGAGTTGTGTCAGGGGGCGCGGGAGCTGCAAGATCCGGACTGGCAGAAGAAACAGCGGATGAAGAAAAGACCGGGAAGGAAGAGACGACGCGCCAGCTTCCCAAAGCGCTGAACGCGGACATTCAGGCGGTGGCCCGGGACTTCCGAAGTATTCTGGGAGACGCTTCGCCTATGCTCCGCACCTATCTGAAAAAGGCAAGACTTAGCGCCGGCGATGGAAATACACTTCTGATCGTTGCGCCGGACGATTTAAGCGGCGGGGTGCTGGGAAGTCCGGAACACAAGGAAGAGATCCGCAGACTGATCGAAGAAAAGATCGGCAGACAGGTAGAGGTGGAAGTCCGCGCGCTGGAGAGCGGCGGAAGGTTTGAGGACAGCTTTGTGGATATTGAGAAGCTGATCCACATGGAACTTACAATAGAAGATTAGATCCAATGTCAGAATATAAAAATCAGTAAAAGCAGGAGGACTGGAAACATGGCAAAAAGAGGAGGATTCCCTGGCGGAGGTATGCCGGGAAATATGGCAAATCTGATGAAGCAGGCACAGAAAATGCAGCGTCAGATGGAAGAACAGGCAAAAGAAATGGAAACAAAAGAATTTACAGCGACTGCCGGAGGCGGCGCTGTAGAGATTACCATGACTGGAAACAAAAAAGTGAGCAAGATCAAACTGGATGAAGAAGTGGTGGATCCTGATGACGTGGAAATGCTGGAAGATCTGCTGGTTGCAGCCATGAACGAGGTGCTGGAAAAGGTAGATGAGGCCTCTGCTGCCGCCATGTCCAGATTTACCGGCGGAATGGGCGGCGGCATTCCGGGCCTGTTCTAGAAGGAGCGGCCGGTATGGATTATTACAGCAGTCAGATCAGCAAGTTAATCGAAGAGTTGTCCTGCCTTCCGGGTATTGGCGCAAAATCAGCGGCAAGGCTGGCGTTTCACCTGATCCATATGCCTGCGGAGGATGTAAAGCGGCTGGCAGATACGATGGTCAGCGCCCGGGAAAACGTCAGGTACTGCAAAGAGTGCTGTACGCTGACAGATCAGGAACTCTGCCCCATCTGCAGCAGCAGCTCCCGGGATCACAAGACCATTATGGTTGTGGAAAACACCCGGGATCTGGCGGCTTATGAGAAGACCGGGAAATACAATGGCGTTTATCATGTGCTTCATGGCGCCATCTCTCCGATGCTCGGGATCGGCCCGGAAGATATCCGGCTGAAAGAGCTGATCACCCGGCTGGAAGGAGAGGTAGACGAGGTGATCATCGCGACCAACTCCAGTCTGGAGGGAGAGACCACAGCCATGTATATCAGCAAGCTGATCAAGCCTACAGGGATCAAAGTCAGCCGGATCGCCAGCGGCGTGCCGGTGGGCGGCGATCTGGAATACATTGATGAGGTAACGCTTCTTCGGGCGCTGGAGGGAAGGACCGAATTATAGAAAATTGATATAAAAATAGGAAACGGCGGTATTGACCGGAGAAAACGGAATGGTCTATAATCGAAGTATCGGACAAACCGTTAAAAATTAGGAGGAAGAGAAGATGAAATTTTTTATCGACACAGCAAAAGTAGAAGACATTAAAAAAGCAAACGACATGGGTGTGATCTGCGGCGTGACAACCAATCCGTCCCTGATCGCAAAAGAGGGAAGAGTCTTTGAAGAAGTGATCGCAGAGATCGCGTCTATTGTTGACGGACCTATCAGCGGAGAAGTAAAGGCAACAACTACGGACGCAGAAGGAATGATCGCAGAAGGAAGAGAGATCGCAAAGATCCACAAAAATATGGTGGTAAAGATTCCGATGACGGTCGAAGGGCTCAAAGCTGTGAAGGTGCTTTCCTCCGAAGGGATCAAGACGAACGTGACCCTGATCTTTACTGCAAATCAGGCGCTTCTGGCAGCAAGAGCGGGCGCTACTTATGTGTCTCCGTTCCTGGGCCGTCTGGACGACATTTCCGTAAGAGGGACCGATCTGATCGCAGAGATTTCTGAGATCTTTAAGATCGCCGGCATTCAGACAGAGATCATCGCGGCCAGCATCCGTCATCCGATGCATGTGACCGACTGCGCGCTGGCAGGAGCAGACATCGCAACCGTTCCATACGCAGTGATCGAGAAAATGACACATCATCCTCTGACGGACGCAGGGATTGAGAAGTTCCAGGCAGACTACAAAGCAGTATTCGGAGAGTAAGCATCCGCAGAAAATCAGGAGGACATCATGGAAAATATTGAATTAATGAAAACAGCCAACGAGATCCGGAAAGGGGTGATCGAGGCGGTGCACAGCGCCAAATCCGGACATCCCGGCGGATCTTTGTCAGCGGCAGATCTTTATACATATCTCTATTTTGAGGAGATGAACATTGACCCGGCAGATCCGAAGAAGGCAGACAGAGACCGCTTTGTCCTGTCCAAAGGACACACGGCTCCGGGATATTATTCCACACTGGCGCACAGAGGATTCTTCCCGGTGGAAGATTTAAAGACCCTTCGCAAGACAGGTTCTTATCTGCAGGGACATCCGGATATGAAGCATATCCCGGGCGTGGATATGTCCAGCGGTTCTCTGGGCCAGGGAATCTCTGCGGCAGTGGGAATGGCGCTTGCGGCAAAACTCTCCGGAGACAGCTACCGGGTATATACGCTTCTGGGAGACGGAGAGATCCAGGAAGGACAGGTGTGGGAGGCATCCATGCTGGCCGCACACAGAAAACTGGACAATCTGGTCGTGATCGTGGATAATAACAACCTGCAGATCGACGGGGCTATCTCCGATGTAAACTCCCCGTATCCGATTGATAAGAAGTTTGAAGCTTTTAATTTTCATGTGATCAATATCGATGGGCATGACTTTGACGCCATCCGCGCAGCCTTTCAGGAAGCAAGGGAGACGAAAGGATGTCCGACGGCGATCATCGCAAAGACCATCAAAGGAAAAGGTGTATCTTTCATGGAAAATCAGGCTTCCTGGCATGGTGCGGCTCCAAATGACGAGCAGTACGCAGTTGCTATGGCAGATTTAGAGAAAGTAGGTGAAGCATTATGTCAGAAGTAAAGAAGATCGCGACCAGAGAAAGCTATGGCAATGCTTTGGTGGAATTAGGAAAAGAGCACGAGGATCTGGTGGTTCTTGACGCAGACCTGGCTGCTGCGACCAAGACGGGAACCTTTAAAAAAGCATTTCCGGAACGGCATATTGACTGCGGAATCGCAGAGAGCAATATGATGGGTGTGGCAGCAGGCCTTGCGGCAGCAGGAAAGGTGCCTTTTGCCAGCTCCTTTGCCATGTTTGCGGCAGGGCGTGCCTTTGAGCAGGTACGAAACTCCATCGGCTATCCGCATCTGAATGTAAAGATTGGCGCGACTCATGCCAGTATCTCAGTAGGCGAGGACGGCGCGACCCACCAGTGTAACGAGGATCTGGCCCTGATGCGGACCATTCCCGGCATGGTAGTGATCAATCCTTCTGATGATATTGAAGCGAAGGCTGCCGTCAAAGCGGCTTATGAACATGTGGGACCGGTGTATTTAAGATTTGGCCGGGCGGCTGTGCCGGTGATAAATGATAATCCTGATTACAAGTTTGAGATTGGCAGATCCATTACCTTAAGAGAAGGAACGGATGTGACTATTATTGCGGCAGGGCTTCCGGTATCCGAGTCCCTGGCAGCGGCCGAGAAGCTTGAGGCGGACGGCATCAGCGTGCAGGTGATCAATATGCACACCATCAAACCGCTGGACGAGGAAGCGGTCATCCGGGCAGCAGAGACCACCGGCAAGATCGTGACTGTGGAAGAACATTCCGTTATCGGCGGCCTGGGAAGCGCAGTCTGTGACGTGGTAGCGCAGAAAGCGCCGGCAAAGGTACTGAAGATTGGCATTAACGATGTGTTCGGCGAGTCCGGACCGGCGGCAGAGCTGATCAGAAAGTACGGCCTGGATGCAGACAGCATCTGTGAGAAAGTGAAAAGTTTTGTATAGAAGATCCGCATAAGATCATACCACCCCTCTTCCTCCGGCATCAGGGCCGGACGGGAGAGGGGTTTTTGGTTGTGGATCTGCTATTTCTCGACCTTCGTCTTGCCGTGTTCTAAGAAGCTGCGTCGAAGGCTTGGGGCATCTGCCGGAAACTTCTCATGCGGAGTTTCACTAATTGGCAAAAAACGCAAAATCCATATGCTATCATAACCCAAAATACAAAAAACGAGGTGAGAGTATATGGAAAGACAACTTCCAAAAAATGTCAGGCAGATTGGCAATGTCAGTGACGAACCAAAGATTTATGTAGAGGATTATGTGGATACCTATATCAACCAGCTCAGGGAAAAAGCAAAGGATGAGCCCGTAGGATTCGCCCTGGCCGGACAGATCTTCCAGGTGGAAGAAACGCCGGTGGTATACATAGAAGGGGCCTTCCGCCTGCAGGAAGTCAGAGTGGAAGCAAAAGAAATCGGCGTCAGAGAAGAGACTGTCCGGCAGATGGAAGAAGACAGAAAAACGTATTTCCCGGAGTCGGATATTGTGGGCTGGGGGCTTGTGGAGGATGCAAAACCTATGGGGCGTATCCGGGAAGCAGGCAGAGTCCACAACCGGTATTTTTCTAAAGATCATTCTGTATTTATATGGAAGGATTCTCTGGACGGCGAGGAGATGTTCTATGCTTTTAAGTATGGGGAACTGATGCAGATGGGAGGACACTATATTTTCTATGAGAAAAATCCCGCTATGCAGAATTATATGATCACTACCCGAAAAAAGATCGGCGTTTCTCCCAGTGAAGTGGTTGAGGATCGAGCTGCAAAGGATTTTCGCAGTACCGTAAGAGAGCGGATGGAAAAAAGAAACGATCGTCTAAGCTCCCGCATGGTATATCTTACCAGTACGCTATTGGTGGTAGTGGTTCTGGTGATCGGAGCCCTGGCCATGAACAGTTATGATAAGATGGCGGCTGTACAAAGTTCTCTGGAATCTTTATCCAGGTCGGTAGGAGGGACAGGCGTCGGCGGAGAGGATATAGAAGAAACCGAAGACGGGGCGGTGGTGACAGCCGCCGCCCGTGGGCAGGAGGCAGACGGGTCCGGCGGGGGTGACGGATCTGTGGACAGTGGCGGGGATGCTGCGGCTGCCGGCGCAGATTCGGGACCGGAGATCCCACAGGGAGATGACGCAGGAGAAACAGGCCTTACAGAAGATGATTATTATGTAGTGCAAAAGGGAGATACCCTGGATACCATCAGCAGGAAGGTGTATGGAAACTCCTCACAGGCAGAGGCGATCTGCAAAATGAACGGACTGTCGGACGGCAATCTGATTTACATCGGTCAAAAATTGTTACTCCCATAAACAGGAAATTATGGTACAATATATAAGATGCAAATGAAAATCAGCAAAGGGTGAATCGATGATACACTGGAAAAAGAAGAAATTACAGGTGGTGGAGGATCAGGATCCCACTGAAAAGATTATAGATCGCATAATCCGCGAATTGCGAAAAGAGGATCAGACAGAGCTCGGTGAAGAACAGCAGCCGGAGATGAAAAAACGCAGTTCCTGGAAAAAAGGAGTCCTTGCGGCGGGAATCATCCTGGCTCTGTGTATTGGCGTTTACCTGCTCATCAGCCTTCAGACTTATACCGGCATCAGGACCATTGACACCTATCCGGTAACAGGAGCGGCAGGAAGCGATTATGTACAGTTTGCCAAAGGGGTTCTTAAGTACAGCAGGGACGGGATTGCCTATCTTGACTATCAGGGAAAGGAACAGTGGAACCATCCCTACCAGATTCAGAATCCTGTCGTGGATGTCAACGGCGAGTCTGCGGCGGTGGCGGATAAAGGGGGGAACGCCATCCTGGTATTTGACGAGGAGGGACTCCGGGGAGAAACGGAGACAAATCTGCCGGTGGAAAAGATCCGGGTGTCCCGGCAGGGCATCGTCAGTGTGATCTTAAATGATGAGAGTTCGTCACATATCCTCTGTTATGACGCGGCAGGCAACCTTCTGGCAGAACTGAAAAGTTCCATGAACGGGACAGGCTATCCTCTGGACACTGCGCTTTCCCCGGACGGGGAGACGCTGCAGGTCCTGTACCTGTATGTGGAGGACGCAATGGTGAAGTCCAGAACAGCTTACTATAATTTCGGAGAAGCAGGGGAAGAAAAAGCAGATCACCGGATCTATCAGAAAGAATATGATAATACCGTAATGGCGGAAGGTTTTTTTATGAGTGCTTCCGTGTCTGCCGCGGTGGGGGATCATCTGCTTACGATCTACCGGGGAAGTTCAAACCCGGAAGAACAGGTAAGCGTTGAGATTAAGAAAGAAATCAAAAGTGTGTTCCATAATGAGAACTATATCGGCATGATCCTGAAAAACGAAGGCAAAGAAGGCTATGAATTGAGGCTTTATAATGCGAGAGGACAGGTGGCCATGTCTGAAAATTTCTCCGGAGACTACAGCCACGCGAAACTCTGTGGAAGTCAGGTCATTTTGTATGATGGAAAAAAATGCAGTATTTTTGGCCGCGGCGGTATCCGGAAATTTGACGGGGAGATGAATAGCAAGATCAAAGAAATCTTTCCGGTTGCAGGAGTCAATAAGTACATTGTGATAAACGAGAATGGGTTGGAAGAGATCCGTCTTGTAAAATAAGGAGAATTTATGAATTGGTTATCAATGACAGTAGGAGCGGTGTTTCTCATATGCCTGATCGTCGGTTTTATGCGGGGGGCGGTTAAGATCATCGTTTCCCTTGCTGCTACGCTGGCAACCCTGGTGATCGTATATTTTGCCACGCCTTATGTGGCAGACGCCCTGGAAACCTATACGCCCCTGGATGATATGATCCGAAGCCAGGTGGTCTCCACCATGGCAGAGGGAGCTTCGGCAAGCTTTGGCGGTGAAGAAGAGAAGATGGATGCGGACAGCGTCCGCCGGGTTCTTGGCGCGGCCGGGGTGTCGGAAGAAAAGCTGAAGGAGTACGGGATTACCATTGAGGACATTGTAAATGGAGAAGTTACCAGCCAGGATCTGGCTGAACTTGGGATCTCCAGAGATGTGCTGGACGGCCTGACCGGAGAAGAGGGGACGCCGATGGAAGAGATTATCGCAGGTGCGGATGTGCCAAGGGACCTGCAGATCTCAGCCATCGAGGGCGCAGATCTGCCGGAAATATTCAAAAATCTTTTGATGGAAAACAACAACAGCGAGATGTACCGCCAGCTGGGAGCAGAGACCTTTGTGCAGTATGCCGGAGATTTTCTGGCGGGGCTTGCGCTGAATGTGGCCGCATTTTTGTGTACATTTATCCTGATCACGATTCTTGTACGGGCCATCGTATTTGCGCTGGATATTGTGTCCAATCTGCCTGTTTTAGGCGCGCTGAACCGGCTGGCCGGAGGCGTGATCGGCCTTAGCGGCGCGCTGATCATTGTGTGGACCGCTTTTGTGGTGATCACCCTTCTTTATGTGACCAGTTTTGGAAAAGAACTTTATACCATGATAGAAACAGACAACTTTTTGAGTGTTCTGTATCAATACAATCCGATCATGAGTCTGGCGACCATGTTCCGATAGACACCTGTAAATGTGAAGACACAGTAAGGAGGAAGAAGAAAATGCCATTACTGAATGAAAACTACCAGAATCTGGAAGAAAGCTATCTGTTTGCGGAGATCGCAAGACGGGTCAGCAAATATGAAGAAGCCCATCCGGATCAGAAGATCATCCGGCTGGGGATCGGAGACGTGACAAAGCCTCTGACAAAGAAAGTGATCGAGGCGCTCCACAAAGCAGTGGAGGAACAGGCGGTTCCCGAAACTTTCCGGGGATACGGGCCGGAGAAAGGATATGATTTCCTGCGGAACGCCATTTCTGCATATTATAAGAAAAATGGAGCGGACGTAGATCCGGATACCATCTTCATTTCCGACGGCGCAAAAAGTGATACCGGCAACATCACGGATCTGTTTGGCAAAGACAATGTAGTACTGGTGCCGGATCCGGTTTATCCGGTTTATGTAGACACCAATCTCATGGACGGCCGTAAGATCGTCTATATGAACGGCACAGCAGAAAATGATTTCCTGCCCATGCCGGATCCGTCGGTGAAGGCAGACCTGATCTATCTGTGCTCGCCCAATAACCCTACAGGAGCCTGCTACAGCAAAGAGCAGCTGGAAAAGTGGGTGGCGTATGCAAAAGAAATGCAGGCAGTGATCCTGTTTGACGCGGCTTATGAAGCTTTCGTGTCAGATCCGGCGCTTCCCAGGAGTATCTTTGAGATCGAAGGTGCAAAAGAATGTGCGATCGAATTCTGCTCTTTATCGAAAACAGCAGGATTTACCGGAACCAGGTGTTCTTACACCGTGATTCCCAAAGAACTGGTCTTTCCGGCATCTAACGGGACAGAACTTTCCCTGCATGCCATGTGGAACCGGAGACATTCCACCAAATTTAACGGGACGCCGTATATCGTGCAGCGTGCGGCGGAGGCAGTCTTCACAGAAGAAGGAATGGCGGAGTGCATGGAAAACATCGAATACTACCGGCAGAATGCAAAGATCATTGCCGATGTGCTGAGAAAGAAAAACATTCCCTTTACCGGAGGCGTGAACTCTCCCTATATCTGGTTTGAGTGCCCCAAAGGCATGGAATCCTGGGAGTTCTTTGATTATCTTTTGACCCATGCCCAGGTGGTGGGAACACCGGGAGCAGGGTTTGGCGAGAACGGCAAGAATTATTTCCGCCTGACGGCATTCGGACAGCACGAGAGTACGGCGGAGGCCATGCGGCGGTTTGAGGAGTTGTTTTAGACAGGACGGTTATCAGAAAAAACAGACAGGAACCATGAAAGAGACATCCGATGAAGGGTGTCTTTTTTCTTGTCAAAAAGAGGACGCCTTAACACGTTCTTAACGAAACCTTTTAAAAAGTATGGTAGAAGCAGAAGAGCCTGATCCGTAAAATGTGAATGTATGATTTGTTGAGACCTGTTGAAAATGAGAGAAGACGACACTAAGGGAGGAGAAATACTGTGTCAGAGATTGTATTAAGAAATGTATGCAAAGAGTATGAAAAAGGTAACTTTGCAGTGAAAGATTTTAGTCTGGACATTCACGACCAGGAATTCATTATTTTTGTCGGCCCTTCCGGATGCGGAAAATCGACGACTCTTCGAATGATCGCCGGATTGGAGGATATCAGCGACGGAGAACTGTGGATCGACGATCAGTTATGTAATTATTTCGATCCAAAAGACAGAGGGCTGTCCATGGTGTTCCAGAATTATGCGTTATATCCCAATATGACGGTGTATGGAAATCTGGCGTTCGCCTTGAAAGTTCGAAAAGCTTCCAAGAGTGAGATTGATGAGAAAGTGCATAAAGTTGCAAGAATTCTTGAGATTGAGCATCTGCTGGACAGAAAGCCGGCAGCTCTGTCCGGCGGACAAAAACAAAGAGTTGCGATCGGAAGCGCCATTATCCGCAGACCCAAGGCATTTTTGATGGACGAACCGCTTTCCAATCTGGATGCCAAGCTTCGTGCACAGATGCGGATCGAACTTGCAAAATTACATAAAGAACTTGAGACTACGATCATTTATGTAACCCATGATCAGACAGAGGCTATGACGCTGGGAACCAGGATTGTAGTAATGAAAGATGGTGTGGTACAGCAGGTGGAAACTCCGGTAGAACTGTACAATCATCCGGTAAATTTATTTGTGGCAGGGTTTATCGGTTCTCCGTCCATGAATTTCTTCCAGGCTCATGTCACAGAGGAAAATGGCAGGATGGTCGTTTTTATTGGAAATCCGAAAGATGGAAAGAAAATTTACCTGGAAGGAAGAAGAAGCGAGCTTGCCAGACTCAGAGCCATGGACCAGGATGTGACTCTGGGAATCCGGCCGGAAGATATCCATGAGTACGCGGACGCCGCAGAACTTGGCATCGAAAAAGCCACCGTTGGAATGAACGTAACGGTTACGGCAAGAGAAATGTTGGGAGCGGAAGTATTCCTTTATTTTGACGAGCAGAAGAAAACCCATGCGGTACGCCTTCATCCGAAGAACCAGACGATGACCGGAGAAAAGATCGATCTTTACTTTGATCCAAAGAAAATCCATCTGTTTGATCAAAATACCGAAGAAAGCATATTTTACAGAGAGGAGACGGTGTAATGAACGCAGTGAAAAAAAGTAAATGGAATGCATCCCCATACTTTTATCTAGTGCCATGTATGCTGGTATTTGCAGTTTTCCTTTTTTATCCCTTTTTTAAAACTATATTTCTGAGTCTGTTTCTGACAGACAAGATGGGACAGGCAAAAGTATTTGTAGGAATGCAGAACTATATTGATCTGTTGACGAGCGAATCTTTCCGCAACAGTCTGAAAGTGACCCTGATCTTTGTAGTGATCGTTGTGGTTGGCGGAATGCTTTTGGGCCTGATCGCCGCAGTGCTTTGTAATAAAGCGTTTCCAGGGATCCGCTTTTTCAGTACCTCTTATGCACTGCCAATGGCAATTGCCTCCAGTTCTGCAGCTATGATTTTTGAGATCATGCTGCATCCTACAGTAGGTATCGTCAATAAGCTGCTGGGGTTGGATATTAACTGGCTGAACAATCCGGATACGGCGTTGTATTGCGTAGCGATCCTGACGGCCTGGCTGAACAGTGGAATTAACTTTCTGTATTTTTCAGCCGGACTTGGAAATATTGACGAAACCATCTATGAGAGAGCGTCTGTGGACGGAGCGGGAAGTATTCAGAAATTTTTCAGTCTGACCCTGCCGGGTCTTTCGCCGATCATGTTTTATACGCTGGTCGTAAATATTATCCAGGCATTCCAGTCTTTCGGACAGATCAAGATCCTGACAGAAGGAGGACCGGATGAGGCGACGAATGTTATCGTGTACTCGATCTACCGTGACGCCTTTTTCAACTATCGGTTCGGAAGCGCGGCAGCTCAGTCCGTGATCCTGTTTATTATCGTTATGTTGATTACTCTTGTGATGTTCCGTATTGAGAAGAAAGGAGTAAGTTATTAATGAGCCAGACAGATACCATGGCTGCAGGCAGCCAGAGAATCATCAGCAGAGAAGAACTTCTGCAATTAAAGAAAGAGATGAATGCCAGGGCGCTTACCAGAAGAAGGGTGAGGACAGGAACCCTCCTTGTTGCCAATATTATTATGGCGGTTGTGATCCTGCTTCCACTGTTATATGCGATCAGTATCGCATTCATGCCTTCGGGAGAACTGTTTACTACAGATCTGAACCTGTTCCCGAAAAATCCGACGATCCAGAATTTTGTAGATGCATTTACAAATGTACCGCTGCTTAAATTTATCTTGAACTCATTTATTATGGCGGGATGCATCACGATCGGGCAGATCATCACCTGTTCTCTTGCGGCATTTGCGTTTTCTTTCCTGGAATTTAAGGGAAAAGGGCTCCTTTTCATGGTGGTAATGGCTACGATGATGGTTCCGGGAGAAGCGACTATCATTTCCAACTATCTGACAGTTGGAAATCTGGGAATGCTGGATACTTATCCGGTATTGATCATACCATACCTGACGTCAGCAATGGGAATCTTCCTGTTCCGTCAGTTTTATATGACATTTCCGATATCCTTATATGAATCAGCAAAGCTGGACGGATGCGGAAACTTGAGATTCATCGTGAAAATCCTGATCCCGCTGACAAAATCGGCGATCGGAGCCATGGCAGTATACACCTTTATCAATGCATGGAATATGTATATGTGGCCTCTGCTCGTTACAGGATCCAATGACATGAGAACCGTTCAGATCGGTATCAGTATGTTGAACAGTGTGGATTCTCAGTCCATCACGATGATGATCGCAGGTGTGGTAATGATTATCATCCCGTCAATATCAATCTTTATTGTGGGACAGAAACAGCTGATCCGGGGTATGTTCTCCGGCGCGGTAAAAGGTTAAAGTTTATTCAGGAAAAAGGAGAAAAACATGAAGAAAAGAATTGTTTCAGTATTATTGACAACAGCACTGACTGCCAGTCTGCTTGCAGGCTGCGGCGGAAAAAGCCTTGAGGACCAGAGCGGTGCTCAGGAGGGAGGAGACGCTGCAGCTGCAGAAGCTGTGGAGATGGCTGCCGCAGAAGACGTGGACGGTACAGAGATTACTTTCTGGCACTCCATGGGAGGAGTAAACGGCGAGGCGATCGATGAACTGGTAAGCCGTTTCAATGAAGAAAATGAATATGGGATCACGGTTGTATCAGAATTCCAGGGTGAATATGACGACGCGCTGAATAAATTAAAGAGCGCACAGATCGGCAATATGGGTGCAGATCTGGTACAGGTATATGAGATCGGGACCAGATTTATGATCGATTCCGGCTGGATCGTTCCTATGCAGCAGATGATTGACGAGGACGGTTATGATCTGTCTCAGATCGAGCCGAACCTTGCGGCATATTATACCATTGATGATCAGCTTTACTCCATGCCGTTTAATTCTTCTACACCGCTGATGTACTATAATAAAGATATGTTTGACAAAGCGGGTATTACAGAGGTTCCCACCAGCCTGGAAGGGATCGAGGCCATTGGAGACCAGCTGTTAAATGAAGGCGGAGCCGGAGAAGTTATGTCTCTGTCTATCTACGGATGGTTCTTTGAACAGTTCCTTGGAAAGCAGGGTCTGGATTATGCAAATAACGGAAACGGAAGAGAAGAGGCTGCAACAGCAGTAGCTTTTGACGAGAATGGCGGAGCAAAGAATATTCTGGATGCGTGGAAGTCTCTGAACGATAAAGGATATGCGCCGATCGTAGGTAAGGGCGGAGATGCCGGACTGGCAGATTTCTCCTCTGGAAAATCAGCGATCACACTTGGATCTACCGCTTCTCTGAAGCAGATCCTTCAGGATGTAAATGGAAAATTTGAAGTGGGAACTGCATATTTCCCGTCTGTGAAAGATAGTGACGAGGGCGGCGTTTCCATTGGAGGAGCTTCTCTGTGGGCATTAAACAACCAGGATTCTAAGAAATTGAGAGCAACCTGGGAATTTGTAAAATTCCTGGTATCTCCGGAATCACAGGCATACTGGAACGCTCAGACCGGATACTTCCCGGTAACGGTAGCGGCTCAGGAAGAGCAGGTATTTAAAGATAATATCGCACAGTATCCACAGTTCCAGACTGCTATCGATCAGCTGCATGATTCTTCACCGGAATATGTGGGCGCGCTTCTGAGTGTATTTTCTGAGGCAAGAGCAACGGTAGAATCCGAGATCGAGAGTATGCTTAACGGAAACGAGACTTCAGATGAGGCAGTTGCCAATATGGCAGAAACTATTAACAGTTCTATCGAAGAATACAGTCTGGTAAATGAATAAAAGATATTGTAGGATATCTTTAGACATAAGAATAAAAATCGGGGGAGCCGCCGCAATAAAATGTGGCGGCACTCTTTGCATAATAGGGAATCAGGAGGAAAAGGAAACACGATGACGAAAGTATTTGCGCACAGGGGAGCCAGCGGTTATGTGCCGGAGAATACACTTCCTGCTTTTGCACTGGCAGAAGAGCAGGGGGCTGACGGTGTGGAACTGGACGTGCAGCTGACCCGGGACGGACAGGTGGTTGTGATCCATGATGAAAAGATCGATCGTACTTCGGATGGAGAAGGGTTTGTCAGAGATTATACATTAGAAGAGTTGAAAGCATTTTCCTTTCATGCACAGATGGAGGAGTACAGGGGGGTAAAGATCCCGACGCTGGAAGAAGTGCTTAAGACTCTGAAACCGGGAAAGATGCAGGTGAATATTGAATTGAAAACCGGGATTTTCTGGTATCCGGAGATTGAGAAAAAGACGATCGATATTGTCCGCCGGATGGGAATGGAGAACCAGGTGATCTATTCTTCTTTTAATCATTATAGTATACAGGAGATTCTAAAGCTAAATCCCCTGGCAGAGACGGCTTATCTGTTCAGCGATGTGATACTTCATATGGAAGATTACGGGAAGAAGACCGGGGTACAGGGACTGCATCCGGCGGTTTATCATCTGTATATGCCGGAACTTCTTGAGGATTACAAAAAAAGCGGGTTAAAGATCCGGGTATGGACGGTAAATCGGAAAGAAGATATGAAGAAATTTATAGAAAATGATCTGGAAGCTGTGATCACCAATTATCCGGACCTGGCGCTGGAAGTCAGAAAGCAGGTGGAAGATGTCCGGAGATAAAAGACTGATGAAAAAGCGGCTGTTTCTTCTGGATATTGACGGAACCGTATGTATCGGGCAGCGGCTGATCGGAGGCACCAGAAAATTTCTGGAAGCCATTCGGGATCTGGGGGGACAGTTTGTATTTATAACCAATAATTCCACCCGCAGTATTGATGATTATATCCTTTCTTTTCAGAAACTGGGGATTATGACAGATCATACGAATTTTATTACGGCCTCTTTTGCAACTGTGCAATATCTGAAGAAACATTATGATGGGAAATTAATCTATGTATTGGGCACAAAGTCGTTTCTCCGCGAGTTGAAGAAAAACCATATCCGCGTAACGATAGACTGCATGGATCCGGACATTGCCTGTGTTCTGGTGTCTTATGATAATCAGCTGAACTATGAAAAACTGGAGGATACCTGCAGGATCTTAAGTACGCGGGAAGTGGATTATCTGGCTACCAATCAGGATTATGTCTGTCCGATAGAGTTCGGATATGTACCGGACTGCGGAGCAATTTGCGAAATGATTGGACATGCGGTGAAAAAAGCGCCAAAATACATGGGTAAACCGGGAACGGCTATGGTGGAGTATGCGTTAAAGCTGAATCATTTCTCACGGGAAGAGACATTGATCGTAGGAGACCGTTTGTATACGGATATTCTGTGCGGGCATAAATCCGGTGTTGATACGGCTCTGGTGCTGACCGGAGAGGCTACCAGGGAAGAGGGGGAAGCCTGCGAGTATGGCCCGGATTATATTTTTTCATCCGTGGAGGAGCTATACCAGGAATGGAGCGGGGAAATGCCGCTGCCAACGGGTAGCGCGGATATGTAATCTAAAAATTTCCGCATGGCCGGGGCCGGGTTATCGGCATCAGACCAGGCAACGCCCAGCGTCCGGGTATAATGGGCGTCAAAGGGACGCACGCACACCCGGAACGGAGCCTGTTCCAGAAGGAGGCGGGGCAGGATGGTGACACCAAAGCCCTGCTCTACCATTTTTAATGTGGCAAAGTCTTCGTTGAGCTGATATTGGACTTTGGGAGAAATGTGGCTGCTTTTAAATATTTTTCCGGTCTCATAGTCCAGACCATCGGAAGATAAGATAAAGTTTTCTTCCCGGATATCTTCCAGGGAGACGGAAATCTTTTCGGACAGTGGATGGCCGACAGGAAGGACCAGCATCAGTTCATCTGTGCCAAGAGGAATAAATGGCAGATCGGGAACAGAATACCGGGAAACGAAGATACAGTCCAGCTGGCCGGACTGTATCTTTTCTTTTAGTCCGCTGAATCCGTCCACCGTAAGTTCAAACCGGATGCCTGGGTATCGTTCGGAGAAGGTCTTCAGGATATCCGGCAGCCAGTGATAGGAAATGCTCTGGATGGTGCCGATGCGGATATAACCTTTTTCCAGGTGGTTAAGCCCTTCGGCGATGCGGGCGATCCGGGCTTCCTCCTGGCAGATGAGCCGAAGAGAGGCTGCAATCTCGTCTGTGCCCGGCAGAAGTTCCATTCCCTGCTTAGATCTCCGGAAGAGCCGGACGCCCAGATCTTTTTCAAATTTCCGGATAGTCTGACTGACCGCAGACTGGGTATAATTTAACAGATCTGCAGCCCGGGATATATTTTTGACTTCACAGACAGTCAGGATGACTTTGTATTTGCTCATATGTTCTCCTTACCTGTATCCATAAGAAATGCTTAAGGATAATATTAAATTCTCTGGCTTTTCGTTGGTTTTCTGATGGTTTATTATAAACATATATGATATTTTGTTGTCAACGACAGAAAGAAGGAGGGATAAATGTGAGTCAGGAATACTGGAACGGAGCGCAGGCGGCTCACCGGAGAGTTATGATGAAAGCGGCCGGATATTCCGATGGTGATATTCGGAAAAAGCCCCATATCGGCGTGCCTAATTCTTACATGGCCGGTTCTCCGGGAACTGCCCACTTAAGACAGATCACAGAAGCGGTGAAAGAAGGCATCTGGGCAGCAGGAGGGGTGCCGGTGGAGTTTGGCATCCCGGCTACCTGCGGCAATATTGCCAATGGAGCAGAGGAACTGAAATATGAGCAGGTGGGAAGGGACATTGTGGCGATGTCTATTGAATTTGTCACCCGCGTCCATAATTTTGACGGCCTGGTGATGACGGCCTCCTGTGATAATATCATTGCCGGGTGCTATCTGGCCGCGATGCGTCTTGATATACCAGCCATGATCGTTACCGGAGGATCCATGCAGCCGGGCCAATACTGTGGAAAGACGGTGGTGGAGGCGGATCTGGACGCGGCCAGATTCTCCGGAGCATCCGAAGAAGAACTGATGGAGATGGAGGATAATGTCTGTCCTTCCTTTGGGGCCTGCCCGTCCATGGGAACTGCCAATACCATGCAGATGCTGGGAGAAGTGCTTAATCTGGTGCTGCCCGGGACTTCCACGATCCCGGCGTCAGATAACGCAAAGCTTAGGAAGGCCAGGGAGGCCGGAAAATATGCGGTAGAATTGGTGAAATCCGGGCGCAGGCCATCGCAGCTGATCACCAGGGAAGTGCTGATGAACGCCATCATGTTTGACATGGCGGTGGCCGGTTCGACCAATGCAGTGCTGCATATCCTATCCTTTGCATATGAGCTTGGGATCCGGCTTACGCTGGAGGATTTTGAAAAATATGCCAAAGAGATTCCCTGCATCAATGCGGTGGTTCCGAGCGGTCCGTATACGGTGGTGGATTTTCATTATGCAGGCGGCGTAATGAATGTGATGAAGATGCTGGAAAGCAAATTGTTTACAGAGGTTCCGGGCATGTACGGCATTTCCTGGAAGGAGATGCTTGCGAAGGTAACGCCCCGGGAAAACGAGGTCATCCACTCTCTGGAAAGACCCTTGTTCCAGGAGCCGGGACTTAAGATCCTGCGGGGCAACCTGTCGCCAAACGGCGCAATTGTCCGGCCCACTGCCGTGTATGATGAAGTGAAGTATATGCGGGGGAAGGCAAAGGTCTTTGACGGGGACCGGGCGGCATTCGAGGCGATCCAGGCAGGAGAGATTGTGCCAGGAGATATTATCGTGATCCGGTATGAAGGATGTAAGGGGGCGCCGGGAATGAAAGAACTGATGCTTAGCATTGACGCCCTGATCGGCCTGGGACTTCATAAGAGTGTGGGGCTGATTTCGGACGCCAGATTTTCCGGGTTTAACTTTGGCGCGATTATCGGACATGTGTCACCGGAGGCGTATGACGGGGGCAACATCGCGCTGGTGGAAAACGGGGATGAGATTGTCATTGATATCCCAGGCGGAGAAGTGTCACTTCTGGTATCTGAAGAAGAACTGCAGGAAAGAAGAAAGCGTTGGGTATGTCCGCCGCTCAAGGAGGAAAAGGGATGTTTGAATCTGTTTGCAAGGCTCTGCCGTCCGGCGGAAGAAGGCGGGGCGATGCAGCCCTGGGATCTGGACGCAAAAATTCACAGATAATGTGAAATTGTTTTGAAAAGAGAAGATTCGTAAAGGAGGAAATAAAAATGTTATTGTTGTCAAGAGAAGATATTAAAAAAGTATTTACTATTAAAGACGCCATTGAGGCGGATAAAAAAGCGTTTCAGTATGTGGTAGAGGGGAAATGCGAGATACCCCTTCGGACCAATATCCAGGCGCCCAAATATGACGGCTGTTTCCTGTTTATGCCGGCATATCTGGAAGAAATGGATACAGCGTCCTTAAAGATTATCAACATTTTCCCACACAATATAGACAATGGGATTCCGTCATCCCCGGCCCAGGTACTCCTGATCGATGGAAAAACGGGGCTGGTGACCGCAGTGCTGGACGGGACTTATGTAACTCAGCTGCGTACCGGCGCGGCTTCCGGCGCGGCGTTTGATGTGCTGGCGAAAAAAGACTGTCGCATCGGCGCGCTGATCGGTACCGGCGGCCAGGCGCCGACCCAGCTGGAAGCAATGCTGGCGGCAAGAACACTGCAGGAAGTCCGGGTCTATGACATGAATCCGGAGCGGACAAAAGCCTTCGCAGAAACCATGCAGGAGGAATTAAAAGATTACGGAGCCAGAATCGTTCCGGCAGCATCTTCCGACGAGGCAATCGACGATGCAGATCTGATCATTACCGTAACACCTTCGTCCAAACCAGTTTTTGACGGGACGAAAGTAAAAGCAGGAGCAACCATCAGCTGCGTGGGCGCTTACCAGCATCACATGCAGGAGATGGATCCGGCCATTCTTCCCAGAGCATCCAAGATCTACTTTGATTCCAGGGAAGCCGTGTTGTCCGAATCCGGCGATATCCTGATCCCATTGGAAGAAGGTATTATCACAGAAGAAGACTTCACCGGAGATCTCGGAGATGTACTGCTTGGAAAAGTAGTTGGAAGAGAGAACGACGATGAGATTATTGTATTTGAAACCGTAGGCGTAGCGGCGCAGGATCTGGTAGCAGCAAAAGAGATCTATGAGAAAGCTGTAAAAGCCGGTGTGGGGATCACCTGGGAGATATAAGACCATGCCTATCGTATATCACGAGGAATCCAAAGAATTTCATCTTTATAATGAGGAAATCAGCTATCTGTTCCGGATCCTGGACAATGGTCAGCCGGGTCAGCTGTACTACGGGAAAAAACTCCGTGACAGAGCAAGTTTTGAGCATCTGTTTGAACGGTGTACAAGAGACATGGCGCCTTATAATTATGAGGGGAACAGTGAATTCTCCCTGGAGCATATCAAGCAGGAGTATCCCACGTTTGGGAACGGCGATATGCGTTATCCGGCCTATGAGATTGAACGGCCAAATGGCAGCAGGATCGTAGAGTTTGCCTATGAATCTCACAGAATCTATCCGGGGAAACCGAAACTTCCCGGCCTGCCGGCCACTTATGTGGAACAGGAAGATGAGGCAGACACTCTGGAACTTACGCTAAATGAACCCTATATCCATGTGAAAATGCATCTGATCTATACTATTTACCGGAATCGCCCGGTGATCACAAGAAGTGTGCGGTTTGTCAGCGAATCGCAGGAAAATCAGGTACTGCTGAACGCGCAGAGTGGTTGCCTGGATCTGCCGGATAAGGAGTATGTGATGATGGAACTGGCAGGAGCCTGGGCGCGGGAGCGGAATATAGAGAAGCGGCGTCTGGGATATGGCGTCCAGGGGATTTACAGCATGCGGGGAGCCAGCAGTTACCAGTTTAATCCGTTCCTTGCATTGATGCGCCCCGACGCCGGAGAATTTTCGGGAGAAGTCCTGGGATTCAGCCTGGTTTACAGCGGCAGTTTTCTGGCGCAGGTGGAAGTGGATAATTATGATGTGACCCGTGTGCTGATGGGGATCCATCCCCATGGATTCCGCTGGACCCTGCATCCGGGAGAAAGTTTCCAGACGCCGGAAATGGTAATGGTATATTCCGATCAGGGGTTAAATAAGATGAGTCAGGTCTATCATGATCTTTACCGGACCCGCCTTGCCCGCGGGAAGTGGAGAGACAGGGAAAGGCCGATCCTGATCAATAACTGGGAAGCGACATATTTTAATTTCGATGAAAAGAAAATATTTTCTCTCGCCAGTCAGGCCAGGGAACTGGGAATCGAACTCTTTGTACTGGATGACGGTTGGTTTGGGAAACGTAACGATGATACTTCTTCTCTGGGAGACTGGTATCCCAATGAAGAGAAGCTGAAAGGCGGCCTGAAACCGCTGGCGGAAAAGATCACTGCTCTTGGCATGCAGTTTGGTCTCTGGATCGAACCGGAGATGGTGAATAAGGACAGCTGTCTTTACCGGGAACATCCCGACTGGGTGCTGGCGGAAAGAGGGCGGAATATGTGCCACAGCAGGAATCAGTATGTGCTGGACTTTTCCAGAAAAGAGATCCGGGATTATCTCTATGACAGACTGGAAGCTGTTTTAGCGGATATCCCCGTCTCCTATATTAAATGGGATATGAACCGGACCATTTCAGATGCCTTTTCCAATGGAAATGACAGAGAGTATCAGGGAGAAATCTATCACAGATACATATTAGGGGTCTATGAGCTTTATGAGCGTCTGACCCGGCGGTTCCCGGAGATCCTGTTTGAATCCTGCGCCAGCGGCGGCGCCAGGTTTGATCCGGGCATGCTTTACTATGCGCCTCAGGCCTGGACTTCCGATGATACAGATGCAGTATGGCGTCTGAAGATCCAGTACGGAACGTCGGTGGTGTATCCGGTCAGCAGCATCGGAAGCCACCTGTCAGCTTCGCCCAACCATCAGATGGGGCGGGTAACCTCTATGGAAATGCGTGCCGGAGTGGCGTACTTCGGGACTTTTGGTTATGAACTGGATCTGAATGATTTGTCAGAAGAAGAACGGTCGACTATGAAAGAACAGGTGCAGTTTATGAAGAAGTACCGACGGTTGATCCAGCAGGGGACGTTCTACCGGCTGCGCAGTCCGTTTGAAGGAAATGAAACCGCCTGGATGGTGGTTTCCGAAGACCGGAAAGAAGCGCTTGTGGCATGTTATCGTGTGCTGCAGCCGGTAAATGTCGGGTTCAACCGGATCCGACTGCAGGGCCTTGCGGAAGATCTTCTATATGAAATAGAAGGAAGGGGTGTTTCGTGCTATGGAGATGAACTGATGCAGGCCGGGCTGATCCTGTCTGACCGGGCTTCCGGCGTACGGAACTCCGGCTGGAATGAGATAGGGGATTTTCAGTGCAGGATTTTTGAAATAAAAGCAAAATAACGGTTGACACAGAAAACTTCAGATGGTATTATAAAAATCCACCACGAAACAGCGGTGGATTTTTCATCGGGAAAATGGCGGAAATACTTACGCCGGCCGGAAGAAAAATGAAAAAGATATCAAAAAAGGTGTTGACAATGCATCTTCAATGTGATATCTTATAGGAGTTGTCGCTAAGACAACAACCAAGGACTTTGATAACTAAATAATAGACAACGACCCTGAAGATTCTTTTGAGAAGAATAATTCAGAATGGACATCAAAAGATGTCAACCCAAAACAGTAAGTAACGGGATAGGAAAAGCGAGTAGTTTTTCCTGGACCGGATGAGAACTTTTAACGAGAGTTTGATCCTGGCTCAGGATGAACGCTGGCGGCGTGCCTAACACATGCAAGTCGAGCGAAGCGCTTAAGTTGGATTCTTCGGATGACGACTTTAGTGACTGAGCGGCGGACGGGTGAGTAACGCGTGGGCAACCTGCCTCGCACAGGGGGATAACAGTTAGAAATGACTGCTAATACCGCATAAGACCACAGCTTCGCATGGAGCGGTGGTAAAAACTCCGGTGGTGCGAGATGGGCCCGCGTCTGATTAGCTAGTTGGTGAGGTAACGGCTCACCAAGGCGACGATCAGTAGCCGACCTGAGAGGGTGACCGGCCACATTGGGACTGAGACACGGCCCAGACTCCTACGGGAGGCAGCAGTGGGGAATATTGCACAATGGGGGAAACCCTGATGCAGCGACGCCGCGTGAAGGATGAAGTATTTCGGTATGTAAACTTCTATCAGCAGGGAAGAAAGTGACGGTACCTGACTAAGAAGCCCCGGCTAACTACGTGCCAGCAGCCGCGGTAATACGTAGGGGGCAAGCGTTATCCGGATTTACTGGGTGTAAAGGGAGCGTAGACGGAACGGCAAGTCTGAAGTGAAAGCCCGGGGCTCAACCCCGGGACTGCTTTGGAAACTGTTGATCTGGAGTGCTGGAGAGGCAAGTGGAATTCCTAGTGTAGCGGTGAAATGCGTAGATATTAGGAGGAACACCAGTGGCGAAGGCGGCTTGCTGGACAGTAACTGACGTTGAGGCTCGAAAGCGTGGGGAGCAAACAGGATTAGATACCCTGGTAGTCCACGCCGTAAACGATGACTACTAGGTGTCGGTGAGCAAAGCTCATCGGTGCCGCAGCCAACGCAATAAGTAGTCCACCTGGGGAGTACGTTCGCAAGAATGAAACTCAAAGGAATTGACGGGGACCCGCACAAGCGGTGGAGCATGTGGTTTAATTCGAAGCAACGCGAAGAACCTTACCTGATCTTGACATCCCCCTGACCGTTCCTTAATCGGAGCTTTCCTTCGGGACAGGGGAGACAGGTGGTGCATGGTTGTCGTCAGCTCGTGTCGTGAGATGTTGGGTTAAGTCCCGCAACGAGCGCAACCCTTATCCTTAGTAGCCAGCATTTAAGGTGGGCACTCTAAGGAGACTGCCAGGGACAACCTGGAGGAAGGTGGGGATGACGTCAAATCATCATGCCCCTTATGACCAGGGCTACACACGTGCTACAATGGCGTAAACAAAGGGAAGCGAAGGAGTGATCCGGAGCAAATCTCAAAAATAACGTCTCAGTTCGGATTGTAGTCTGCAACTCGACTACATGAAGCTGGAATCGCTAGTAATCGCGAATCAGCATGTCGCGGTGAATACGTTCCCGGGTCTTGTACACACCGCCCGTCACACCATGGGAGTCAGTAACGCCCGAAGCCGGTGACCCAACCGTAAGGAGGGAGCCGTCGAAGGCGGGACCGATAACTGGGGTGAAGTCGTAACAAGGTAGCCGTATCGGAAGGTGCGGCTGGATCACCTCCTTTCTAAGGAAGAAGAGTCTTTCGTCTGGAGCAATCCAACTAAAACGGAAGAGAAGTAGGGGCCGTTGTCTGTTATTTAGTTATCAAGGGAGATAACGATCCGAGACAGCTGTCAAAAGCGTTGAGGGACTCCTGGTGGCGATGCGCTTAGGGGAAACACCCGTACCCATCCCGAACACGATGGTTAAGCCTTAAGCGGCCGATGGTACTGCACTGGAGACGGTGTGGGAGAGCAGGTGGCTGCCAGGAATAAAAAAGAAAAAGGCAGAATCGCTGCCGAGAAAAGTTTATCATAGATACAGGCAAAGATGAGCAACAACTTATCGCCGCCAACCCGGTCAGCAGGGCAGTGCTGTTATGATAACGCTGGTTTTACCAGTGATCAGAGGTTCAAAGGGATTTGGGTTTCTGATGACTGATAAAACATCAGTCAGAACATGTACCTTGAAAACCGCATATAAGAAACGAAGATCAAAATATCTTGATCAAGACATCCGAGGTAATTGTTATAACAGGAAACTGTGTAATGATTACACACTTTGAAGAAAACAAAGCAAAAAATTGGCCGAAGACCAACGCGTATAACGCTATATACGTGTGGACTTAAGAGAACCCGTCTTTTAAGTCGAGTTGGTCATGCATGAAAGAGCGTATGGTGGATGCCTTGGCACTAAGAGCCGATGAAAGACGTGATAAGCTGCGAAAAGCTTCGGGGAGGAGCAAATATCCATTGATCCGGAGATGTCTGAATGGGGAAACCCGGCGGAGAAGCCCTCCGTCACTGCATACTGAATCCATAGGTATGCAGAGGGAACCCGGTGAACTGAAACATCTAAGTAGCCGGAGGAAGAGAAAGAAACATCGATTTCCAAAGTAGCGGCGAGCGAAATGGAAAGAGCCCAAACCGGGATGCGTGCATCCCGGGGTTCGGACCGCACAATTGATTCAACGATCCTAGCAGAACGGTTTTGGGAAAGCCGGCCAGAGAGGGTGAAAGCCCCGTAAGCGAAAGGGAAGTTGACAAGGCGGGATCCAGAGTACCACGAGACACGTGGAACCTTGTGGGAAAGAGCGGGGACCACCCCGTAAGGCTAAATACTCCTTAGTGACCGATAGAGCATAGTACTGTGAAGGAAAGGTGAAAAGGACCCCGGGAGGGGAGTGAAAAAGAACCTGAAACCATATGTTTACAAGCTGTGGAACATCTTTATATGATGAACCGCGTACTTTTTGTAGAACGGTCCGGCGAGTTGCGCTTTCTGGCGAGGTTAAGGACTTAAGGTCCGGAGCCGAAGGGAAACCAAGTCTTAACAGGGCGAGTAAGTCAGAGGGAGCAGACCCGAAACCGGGTGACCTACCCATGTCCAGGTTGAAGTTGCCGTAAAAGGCAATGGAGGACCGAACCCACATCCGTTGAAAAGGGTGGGGATGAGGTGTGGGTAGGGGAGAAATTCCAATCGAACCCGGAGATAGCTGGTTCTCCTCGAAATAGCTTTAGGGCTAGCCTCATACAAGTCTTGCGGAGGTAGAGCACTGAATTTCCTAGGGGGCGTCAAAGCTTACCGAAGAATATCAAACTCCGAATGCCGCGTAGATGGTGTATGGGAGTCAGACTGCACGAGATAAGTTGGGCAGTCGAGAGGGAAAGAGCCCAGACCTGCAGCTAAGGCCCCAAAATGTGTGTTAAGTGGAAAAGGATGTGGGATTTCGAAGACAACTAGGATGTTGGCTTAGAAGCAGCCACACATTCAAAGAGTGCGTAATAGCTCACTAGTCGAGAGGTCCTGCGCCGAAAATGTCCGGGGCTGAAACACACTGCCGAAGCTCAGGAATGTAGCAATACATTGGTAGAGGAGCATTGTTAAAGGGACGAAGCGGTACCGATAAGGAGCCGTGGACTTTTAAGAAGAGAGAATGCCGGAATGAGTAGCGAGAGGAAGGTGGGAATCCTTCCGGCCGAATATCCAAGGTTTCCAGAGTAAAGCTGATCTGCTCTGGGTAAGTCGGGGCCTAAGGCGAGGCCGAGAGGCGTAGTCGATGGACAACAGGTGGAGATTCCTGTACCACAACATAACAGAACTGTGGGGACACGTGTGGAGAGCATGAGCCGGGAATGGGAAGACCGGTGCAAGCGAGGTAGGAGTGTGATTGGCAAATCCGTCACATGATCCAAAGGCGTGATGCGGACCGAACAAAGAGTAGGGAAGCATGTGAGCCATGCGTCAAGAAAAGCCGCTATTGTTTATGTTGTGCCCGTACCGTAAACCGACACAGGTGGATGAGGAGAGAATCCTAAGGCCGACGGGAGAAGCATTGTTAAGGAACTCGGCAAAATGACTCCGTAACTTCGGGAGAAGGAGTGCCGGTGAGAGCCGGCCGCAGAGAATTGGCCCAAGCAACTGTTTAGCAAAAACACAGGTCTGTGCAAAACCGAAAGGTGAGGTATACGGGCTGACGCCTGCCCGGTGCTGGAAGGTTAAGGGGAGAGGTTAGCGTAAGCGAAGCTTTGAACTTAAGCCCCAGTAAACGGCGGCCGTAACTATAACGGTCCTAAGGTAGCGAAATTCCTTGTCGGGTAAGTTCCGACCCGCACGAAAGGCGTAATGATTTGGGCACTGTCTCAACAATGCACCCGGTGAAATTGAAGTACCAGTGAAGATGCTGGTTACCTGCGCCAGGACGGAAAGACCCCATGGAGCTTTACTCCAGCTTGATACTGGGATTCGGTATTGCATGTACAGGATAGGTGGGAGGCAAAGAAGTGGTGACGCCAGTTGCCATGGAGCCGCTGTTGGGATACCACCCTTGCAGTACTGGGTTTCTAACCAGCAGCCGTGAACCGGCTGGGGGACAATGTCAGGTGGGGAGTTTGACTGGGGCGGTCGCCTCCGAAAGGGTATCGGAGGCGCTCAAAGGTTCCCTCAGAATGGTTGGAAACCATTCGAAGAGTGCAAAGGCAGAAGGGAGCTTGACTGCGACACCGACGGGTGGAGCAGGTACGAAAGTAGGACTTAGTGATCCGGTGGTATAAAGTGGGATTGCCATCGCTCAACGGATAAAAGCTACCCTGGGGATAACAGGCTTATCACTCCCAAGAGTTCACATCGACGGAGTGGTTTGGCACCTCGATGTCGGCTCATCGCATCCTGGGGCTGAAGTAGGTCCCAAGGGTTGGGCTGTTCGCCCATTAAAGCGGTACGCGAGCTGGGTTCAGAACGTCGTGAGACAGTTCGGTCCCTATCCGGCGCGGGCGTAGGATATTTGAGAGGAGCTGTCCTTAGTACGAGAGGACCGGGATGGACTGGCCGCTGGTGTATCTGTTGACTACCAAGGTCATGGCAGAGTAGCCAAGCCGGGAGGGGATAAACGCTGAAGGCATCTAAGCGTGAAGCCCCCCTCAAGATGAGATATCCCTAACGCAAGTTAGTAAGACCCCTTGAAGACGACGAGGTAGATAGGGCAGAGGTGGAAGTACAGTAATGTATGGAGCTGACTGCTACTAATCGGTCGAGGGCATGACCAAAGAAGGTCGGTAGGCAGGATGAAAAGTTTCTTATATGCAGTTTTGAAGGTATATGTAAGATGAGGTCAGGGACAAAAGTCCCTGACTTTTTTTGTTTCAAAAAGAGTCCGTTTTCGTTATAATGAGGATGGCAGCGACCGTATCTTTGATAAGAAGCGGCGCTGTGAGATGTTAGCAGAAGCTGGAGGGATCAGGATGCAGGTAAAAGCAATCAGGCCAAGAGGCTATTGTAAAGGAGTTGTGCGGGCGATCGAGATGGCAAAGCAGGCGCGGGGAGAAAAGAAACCGGTTGTGATACTGGGAATGATTGTGCACAATCAATACATTGTTGACGCATTAAAACAAATGGGAATCGAAACCATCGATCGCCCCGGAAAGACGCGGCTGGAACTTCTGGACGAGATCCAGGAGGGAACAGTGATCATTACGGCTCACGGCGCGGGCGATCCGGTGTTTGAAAAAGCCCGAGCGAAAGGATTGCATGTGATCGATGCGTCCTGCCTGGATGTGATCAAGACACATGAGCTGATCAAAGAAAAACTTTCAAAGGGATATGAAATTTTATATATCGGGAAGAAAGGTCACCCGGAAGCGGAAGGGGCAATTTCTATTGATCCGGAGAGAATCCATCTGATCAGCGGCAAAGAGGATCTTAAGAATCTGGATCCCGGAGCGGATTATGTGATCACCAACCAGACCACCATGTCTCTTTATGATGTGCAGGATCTTTGTGAGTATGCAAAAGAAACCCTTCCCAGCGTTACGATTGAAAAGGAAACCTGTACCGCTACGAAAGTACGCCAGGAGGCGATCAAAAATATGGACGCGGATGTCGATGTGGTATTGATTGTCGGCGATCCGCATTCTAATAACACGCAGAAACTGGCTGCGATTGCAAGGGAGAACCGGGAAGTCTATATGATTGAGAGCCTGGAAGATCTGGATATCAGCGTTTTGAAAGGAAAGAAAAAAGCGGCGGTTTCTTCCGGCGCGTCAACGCCAGCCTATCTGACGGATCAGGTTATTTCCTTTTTGGAGCAGTTTGATGAAAAGGATCCGGCGACCTTTGCAAAGCCACGGGTAGATCTGACAAAAATCCTGGATCTGTAGAAGGCTTGCTTTATTAATGAGATAAATTTTTTGAATTGCAAAATAGTCAGAAAAATATACTAAGATAATACAATTATAAAATAACAAATAAAAAATATAAAAATAGTGTTGACAAATAAAGGCGCCGGTGCTACTATATAATCAATCCAAAACTCAATAAGAAATGTATTCCTGACGAGAAAGGGAATCATAAAAATACATTGGTTTGGAAATTTTAAGAAAAGGAGGCTTAATCCATTGGACACAGCAACAGAACTTAAAATTCAATATGTTAGTGGTATGGCAGATCATCGTTCCTTTAGAATAAGCCTTTACCATAAAGAAAGATAAACCGGCAAATACAGAATGAAAAGAGAAATCGGAGAAGACAGTCCGCCGGATCATTTATTTTAAGATAATTCGATCTGCAGACATATTGAGAAGGATACCACAATAGTTCAAAGATATTAGACGATGTGTAAAGAAACATTACCTAATATATCAGATTTATACAAAGTACTTGCTATATAGAATGAAAGGTTATAGAAGGAATAACTTAATACGATTATAGACAAATAATAAGGGCACTGGCTATAATTGAAACAGTTATAGATATTTTAATAGCCATGGAAGTAGTTCATATAGAAAATAGGGAGTATAGATAAGATATCGAAGATAAAATATATGTATATTTATCCAAGACTTTGAGTTATAATCTATTTGAAATAGATAAGAGGAACGATAAGAATTTCAAACAATCCTCCGATTAAATATAAAATATATGATAAAATTAAATAAATAACAGCCATTATGATCACGGTGACCGTAATGGCTGTTTTCTTTATGCTCTGTTACAAGTATTTGTCAATGACAGCGCGGACAGCGCCCTTGCCGGCGATCATTTCGCGGAAGAGTTCTTCGATCTTGTTTCCGACACCATTTTCATAAAGATTTGTAAAGAAAATGGTTTCATTGGAAAGAATCGGGTTAAGCTGATCTTTTAAAGTTTCAGGTTTTCCAATCTCAATGTCCTTTAAGATCTCCGTCATTTCTTTGGCCAGTGGATCTGGAGCCAGGGTGTAGCTATTGCCCTGATCATCAACACCCATCATATAGCGGATCCAGCCGGCGATGCCAAGAGGAATAGCGATCAGTTGTTCGGCGCTGCCATATTTTGCGGTGTAGGCCTTGATCGTTTCGCCAAAGCGGACGCCTAATCCCTGGGATTCGTCGGTGCAAAGCCGGATGTTGGTGTCCAGCAGATATTCATTGACAAAGCGAAGCTGGAACAGTTCATCCGCAAAAGCTTTCGGATTGATGATGCCCGGGTCCGGAGCCATGGGAAGGCTTTCATCATAAGCCACCATTTTTCCAAGCTTCATAAGCTTCGGATTGCTGTTGATCATGTTGGCAAAATACTCTTCGCCAAGAAGTACGCCAAAAGGTCCGACGGCGGAGTGGACCGGGTTCAGAAGAGCGGTCACCTTCATCCGTTCTGACTTATTAACGGTGTCGCGGCTTCCGAGATAGACGCCTTTTCCGTTTTCAAGTGCAGGGCGTCCGTTGGGGAAGTTATCCTCAATCACCAGGTACTGGGGATCTTCGCCGTTGATGAACGGTGCGATATAGGTTCGTTTGGAGGTTTCCAAAGGATCCATATCTTCCAGTCCCAGTCCGGCCAGATCTTTGGCAATCTCTGGATTTGGGCGGGGAGTGATCTTGTCGATCATGGTCCAGGGGAAGGCAACGATGGTCTCATCACTGACGTAAGCGAGGAAATCTGCATCTACAAAGCCCTTTTTCTGCCATTCTTCTGCCATAGTAATGACAGAGCGTCGCAGAAGGCTTCCATTTTTGGAACAATTATCCATGGAAACAAGGGCGATAGGGGTTTTTCCGCTGCGGAAGCGTTCCAGCAGCATGGCGGTCAGGATGCCCATAGCGCCGGTGGCTTTTTCCGGTCCATTGTCAATATCTGCCTGCACATAAGGAAGATAGTTTCCGGCAGGATTGGTCAGGGCATATCCTTTCTCTGTGATGGTAAAGGAAACCAGCTGAAGAGAGGGAGAAGAAAAGATTTCCTTCAGGCGTGTCCACAGGACGGGGTCTGCACTCTGTGCTTTCAGGGCCTCTCCGAAAGAGCCAAGAACCTTGTAGTCGCGGCTGCCGTCATTGTGAAGGATGACGCTAAGGCCCAGGTTGTCGAAGGGGGCATAGATTTTGTCTACCACATCGTAATCAAAGGTTTCGATGCAGGTAAGCGCAGTGTCCAGTTCTCCTTTTTCCAGCAGGTCGTCGGCAATACCGCCGATAAAGATGCGGAAAATGTTCCCGATGCCGAAATGTGCCCAGCGGGGGGTTTTTTTTGCCTGCTCTGCCGCGGCTTCCACAGAATAACCGGGCAGGGTGATGCCGGCGGCATCCCAGTTGGAGTGATTTTGGATTCCGGTTAACGATAGTTTCATGATGCACCTCCTTATTGAAAGTCTGATATACCTGTATCATACCACAAAATGTAATATTTTTGTAACAAATATTCGTGTATATTTTGACAATAGATAAGGCGTATGATAAACTAATAGAAGTATAATTCTAAAATAGGAAAGTATATTTTGAGGTGAGCGTTTTGGATAAATATGAATATCGGGTAAAAACAGAACAGATGCTGGAGTATCTGGAAAAGAAAGAGTATAAGAAGGCGATGGAGATCGCAGATACCATTGACTGGCGCAGGGTAAAAAGTGCCTCTATGCTCAATACGGTCAGTGAGATTTATGAATACAATAACGAGTATCAGAAGAGCAGGGACATCCTGTTTACCGCATTTGACAGATCTCCGGGGAGCAGGAAGATCGTGTATCGCCTGGGGATGCTCGCACTGAAGATCAATGATGTGGAAGAGGCGTCTGACTGTTATGAAGAATATGTAAAACTTGCACCGAGGGATCCCAATCAGTACATATTAAAATACAAGATTCTTCGGGCGCAGGGAGCGCCGCTTACAGAGCAGATCCAGGCTCTGGAGGAATTTAAGAAAGCGGAGTATGTGGAAAAATGGGCGTATGAGCTGGCCGCTCTTTATCACGAGGCGGGGATGACCGCAGAATGTCTGGAAGAGTGTGATGATCTGATCCTCTGGTTCAGTGAGGGCGAATATGTATATAAGGCAATGGAACTGAAAATGAAGTATAAACCACTGACGCCGCTGCAGCAGGAAAAGTACGACAGCAGACCGGGCGCTGTGAAGAAGGTTCGCAGGGCAGAAGCTGTTAAAGAAGCGGAAGAAGTTGTGGAAGCAGAGGTTTCAGAGGCAGAGGAAGCCGTAGAAGAAGAGATCCCGGAGACAGAAGAAGTTGTGGAAGAAGAGATTTCTGAGACAGAAGAAGCTGTGGAAGAAGAGGTTTCTGAGACAGAAGAAGCTGTAGAAGAAGAGATCCCGGAAGCAGAGGAAGCTGTGGAAGAAGTTCCGGAAGCAGAAGAAATCCCATCCGTTGACCTGGTACGGGAAGTGGAAGAGATGGAAGGATCCACGGATGAGCCGGAAGAGAAGAAGCATTCCGCGATCACTCAGGTGGTGCGTGGCGCTACATTAGAAGAAGCGCTTGCGACCGGCGTTGCGCTTGCAAGCGGTATTAATATTGAAAAAGAGGCAATGGAAAAGAAGGAAGAAGATCTTCGGATCACCAGCCAGATGCGGATCGACGACATCTTGCAGGAGTGGGAAGAAAAGCAGAAAGAACACGCACAGGCCATCGCCGAACAGAAGGTAAAGGACGAGGAACGGCTCCAGAAAGAGCGGGAAGAGGCAGATCGCCGGAAAGAAGAAGAACGCAAAGAAGTCGAGCGTAAAGCTGCAGAGGCAGAGAGAGCAAGAAAGGCCGCGGAAGCAGAAAAAGCAAGGAAGGCCGCAGAAGCCGAGGAAGCGAGAAAGGCCGCAGAAGCCGAGGAAGCGAGAAAGGTCGCGGAAGCAGAAAAAGCAAGGAAGGCCGCAGAAGCTGAGGAAGCGAGAAAGGCCGCGGAAGCAGAAAAAGCAAGGAAGGCCGCAGAAGCTGCGGAAGCCGGAATTGCCGGAGAAGGAAAAACCCAGAGGATTCCGGATGATCTGGTAAGACTGGTGGCAGAAATGAATCAGAATCCTGAACAGGAAGATTCTGAACCAGAAGATGAGGAGTTCTGGGAAGACTTCGACGAAGAGGATCTTGACGAAGACGACCTGGAAGAAGCTCTTGACGAAGACGAGTTCGAGGAAGAGGACTTTGATGAGGAAGACTTTGAAGAAGATTTCGGAGAGGAAGCTCTTGACGAAGACGAGTTCGAGGAAGAGGACTTTGATGAGGAAGACTTCGACGAAGATGAGGCCGAAGAGGACTTTGATGAGGAAGACTTCGACGAGGATGAGGCCGAAGAGGACTTTGACGAAGACGAGTTCGATGAGGAAGATTTCGAGGAAGAGGACTTTGACGAGGACGAGTTCGATGAGGAAGATTTCGAGGAAGAGGACTTTGACGAGGACGAGTTCGATGAGGAAGACTTCGAGGAAGAAGACTTCGACGGGGATGAATCGGAAGAGGATCTGGACGAAGAGGACTTTGAGGACGATGAGCCGGAGGAAGAAGCCTTTGATGTAGAAGATCTGGAGATTGAAGAGCCTTCCGAGGAGGAGATCCAGGAACGGATCAAGAAGTCCAAGGGAAGCGGTGTTCCTTTTGATACCGGCTTTGTAGTAACCGGAAGATATGACTTAAGCGCTACCAGCGAGATTGGCCTGAAGGCCGGACTGACAGAGGAACAGAAAAAGTTATTCTCTTATTTCGTTCCGGTCAGAGGCATGAGCGAGCAGATCGTAGAAGTGCTGGATAATGACAGGAGAGCCCAGAGAGAAGGAACTTCCAAGACAGGAAATCTTCTGGTTGTGGGAAGAAAAGGATCCGGGAAAACGGTTCTGGCAGTTGATATTGTAAAGGCGATCCAGAAGCAGAGAAATCTGAAGCAGGGAAAAGTTGCCATTGTTACCGGCGAATCTTTGAATAAAAAGGAACTGACCAACATTATCCAGAAACTTAAGGGCGGAGCCATTATCATTGAGAAAGCGGGCAAACTGAATTCCAGAACCATCAAGGAATTAAACTATCTGATGGAAAAGAAGACGGGCGAGCTTCTGTTTGTACTGGAAGATCAGAGGAAGCCTCTGGAGAGGATGCTGGCGATCAGTCCGGAATTTAAAAAGAAATTTACTTCCAGGCTGGAACTCCCGGTATTCATCAATGATGAACTGGTAACCTTTGGTCAGACTTACGCAAAAGAAAATGGATACAAGCTGGACGAGATGGGAATCCTGGCGCTCTACAGCAGGATCGATGTGATGCAGAGAGAGGACCATGCGGTATCTGTTGCGGAAGTAAAAGAGATTATGGATGAAGCCATTGAACATTCCCAGAAAGCAAATGTAAAGCATCTTGCCAGACGGGTGTTTAAGAAGGGAACTGATGAGTCTGACAGAATTATTCTGAAAGAAGAAGATTTTAAGATTTAATCAAAAAAATAAGAGTTTTGACAGATAGATTTGTCAAAACTCTTTTTTTTTTTGACTATCTAAAGTATAATATGGATATACGCTCCGTGAGGGCGCAGGACTCGCCCGCGAGTCCAGAACAGGATAGAAATGTGGGGGTTCGATATGGCAAAAAAGAGAAAGAAACCATATGAAGTAGGAGAACTGGATCAGTATCTCTTCGGACAGGGGAACCATTATGAGATTTATAAGAAGCTGGGAGCCCATCTTGTCCGGAAGGGTAAAACGGAAGGGGTATATTTCGCGGTATGGGCGCCTCACGCACAGAGTGTATCCGTGGTGGGGGAATTCAATGACTGGGATACCCAGGCGAATCCCATGGAAAGAGAGGAGCCTCTGGGAATTTATACCTGCTTCATTCCAGGGGTCAGGCAGTATGATATGTACAAGTACTGCATAGAGACTTATAAAGGGGAATTTATCTTCAAGGCAGATCCGTTTGCATTTCATGCAGAACTCCGGCCGGGAACGGCATCGAAAGTCTATGATCTGTCCCATATAAAATGGTCGGATTCCGCCTGGATGGAACAGCGGAAAACATGGGATCATACCAGGGAGCCAATGTCTGTTTATGAAGCGCACATCGGTTCCTGGAAACGGCATCCGGGCCGGGAGGATGAGGGATTCTACACATACCGGGAATTTGCAAAAGACGCCGTCGAGTACATGAAATATATGGGATACACGCACATCGAGCTGATCGGGATCGCGGAGCATCCTTTTGATGGTTCCTGGGGCTACCAGGTGACAGGATATTTCGCACCCACATCCAGATACGGGACGCCGGAGGATTTTGCGTGGATGGTAAATTATTTCCACAGGAATAAGATCGGAGTCATCCTGGACTGGGTACCGGCGCATTTCCCGAGAGACGCCCACGGGCTTGCGGATTTTGACGGCACGCCTACCTTTGAATATCAGGATCCAAGAAAAGGAGAACACCCGGACTGGGGCACCAAGATCTTTGACTATGGAAAGAATGAAGTGCGGAATTTCCTGATTTCCAACGCGTTGTACTGGGTGGAAGAGTTCCATGTAGACGGCCTGCGGGTAGATGCAGTGGCGTCCATGCTTTATCTGGACTACGGCAAGCAGGATGGTCAGTGGGTGGCCAACAAATATGGCGGAAACAAAAACCTGGAGGCCATTGATTTCTTTAAACACCTGAATTCTGTGCTGCTGGGAAGAAATCCGGGCGCGCTGATGATCGCAGAGGAGTCTACGGCGTGGCCGATGGTGACAGGTCCGGTAGAAGAAGACGGGCTGGGATTCAGCCTGAAGTGGAATATGGGATGGATGCACGACTTTACAGAATATATGAAGCTGGATCCCTATTTCCGCAAAGACAATCACAACCTGATGACCTTTGCCATGAGCTATGCGTACAGTGAGAACTACATCCTGGTGCTGTCTCATGACGAGGTGGTACATCTGAAGTGTTCCATGCTCAATAAGATGCCCGGGCTTGGATTTGACAAGTATGCCAATCTGAAAGTGGGTTACGCATTTATGATCGGGCATGTGGGCAAGAAGCTGCTCTTTATGGGACAGGAATTCGCCCAGTTAAGAGAGTGGAGCGAAGAAAGAGAACTGGACTGGTTCCTGCTGGCGGAAAAAGAGCACCAGGCGATCCAGAACTGGTTCCGGGATCTTCTGCATCTCTATAAAAAGAATAAGGCGTTATATGAAATGGACGCTTCCTGGGAGGGCTTTGAGTGGATTAATGCTGACGACCGGTACCGCAGCATCTTCAGTTTTATGAGACACTCCAAAGATGGCAAGAAGAATCTGTTGTTTGTCTGCAACTTCACTCCTATGGAATGGGCGGATTATCGCGTGGGAGTGCCAAGAAGAAAGCAGTACAAGCTGGTGATGGACAGCGATGAGGAGCAGTACGGCGGAAACGGACGCAAGAAACCGGCAGTCTACAAAGGCGTAAAGCAGGAATGTGACGGAAGACCCTACTCCTTCGCATATCCTCTGTCTCCTTACGGGGTGGCGATTTTTGAGTTTTAATTGTGAATTTTGGATTCTTTTGCCAACTGCAGGATGCAGATGAAATGGCTGATTGACTTTCTGATAAGCTGAGATATAGGAAGAAAGAGAGCGTATGAAGATCATACGCTCTCTTTCTTATGGTGGTGCGCCTGCCAGAGCAGGGCAGTTTTGTTTTAATTCGCAGCAGCAGGTTCGGAAGTTTCGCCTGTCAGGCTGTCTGCAGAGCCGCCATTCTGGGGATCTGCGCCTGTGGCATCTGTCGTGTTGTCAGCTGCGGAGTCGGAAGAGGATTCGCCTCCGGTGACGCCGGTATCAGAAGGATCACTGTCAGCGTCTGCCGACTCATCGGCAAAAGGTTCTTCTGTGACCGTTTCGGAATCCTCGGAAGCTTCGTCCGTGGACTCGCCGGAAAGCGCATCGGAAGCCTCGTCTGTGGTTTCTTCTTCCGTAGATGCGTCTTCATCACTGCCGCCAAAGAGATTCTCGAAGAAACTTACGATGCGGTCCCAGAGTCCGCCGCCGCTTCCTTCGGTGTCTGTCGCCGGATCTGCGGTTTCCTCCTCTGAGGAAGAATCTTCCAGGGTGCTGTCTGTGATAACATCAGAGCCAAGGATCTCGTCTTTGGTCTCATTGATAATGCCACCTACCGTGTCGCCGCCAAAGAATCCGGTGATGGTGTCCCACAGATTGGAGAAAAAGCCGCCGCTTTCACCATTTAAGTTGTCCAGCGTTTCTTTTAATGCTTTGACATCATAATCGTACTGGGAGATATTCTCCATCAGGGAAGTGATCTTGTTCATCTGGTCTTCTGTCAGAGTAATATTATAAGTCTTTGCAGCGTCGCTTACAGCATCCTGAATGTCTGCAGGATCGGAGAGGCCTTCTCCGATCACCTGTTCTTTGACGTCGTTCATGATGCCGGTAGCTGCTTCATCGCCTACCGCGTCTGCAAGCTGTCCGGTGGTGACAAGCTCTTCGGTGGCTGCCGCCTTCTGTCCTTCGTCGAGCGTCTCGCCGCTGGCAGTCTCATAGGCCATCATGATGCCGGTCAGAGCTCCGGTGCCGGATACGGCGATGGGAGACGCGGCTACCACGTTGCAGTTCTCTACGCCAGAGGTGGTGAGAGTACTTGCGATCATGGAACTCGTTACATACGTCAGATTTGCAACTTTCACCTGGATGCCGCCGTCAGAGGTGGGCTCTACATAAGAGCAACTGTAGGTTCTGGTACCAATCTGCTCTTCGGAAGCAATGCCCTCCATGTATTTGCGTTCGTCCGCATTGGTGACTTCAATGGTCTGTACCTGATCTTCAGAGGTTCCGAAATATTCGTACATGGACGTTTTCTGTTCCCCGGTCAGATTTGCGCCCAGAGTTACAACCTTGGAGCTGTCTGCCTGTACAGCAAGCGGAAGTGATGCCGTACAAAGGACAGCTGCCAGAATTACCGGTAATGTTCGTTTCATTTTTTTCATATGCATGGTGAATGCACCAGGCCCCCTTTTTCTTATTATTTATACATTGTTGGCTTTTGACTCACATATCATAACACATCTCCTGTGAAATGCAAATAAAATCTCCATTAACTATTTCTGAAGATTTTCTGTATCCGCTGCTCCAGAAGAGTCTCGTCAATGATCCCGCACATGGAGCCAAGGCAGCGGCCGTTGCGGAAACAGACGAAGGCAGGGACCAGATCGGGAGCGTAGACAGCGGAGATATTCGGGGAAGCATCGGTGTCTACTTTGTAAAAAAGAAGCCGGCCTTCAAGCCGGTGTTCCAAAGCTTCTGCCACCGGCTTCATCATCGCGCACCGGGGACACCAGACGGCGTAGAACATGACGATGGCAGGAAGCGCCGCGCGGGTGATTTCCGGAGAAAAGGTCTGGTCAGTCAGAGTGATCATGTCAGCGGACCTCCCGGTATCCGTGGTTTAAAATGCGAAAGACTTCCCTCATAGAAGCCAGAAAGCGTCTGGTGAATTTGCGAAAAAAAGGGTTTTTGCAGATGGTTTTCAGGATGGTCTGCCGGAAATGTCTGCGTCCAGGATGTTTCATATGTTTTCCTCTTCCAAAGATGTCTTTTTCATATAATATATGCGGGAAGGAAGAGATATGCGCGAAAAAACGGCGGAGATCTAAAGATCCCGCCTGGCGGTCAGCTTGCAGATCGGATTGCCGGCTGCAGAGAATTTTTCTTCGTATTCAGTCATGATATTGTCCCGGCTCATCTGCGGATCCCGGTGAAGATCAAAGGTCTGCCCGGTCAGGGTAAAAAGAGAAGACCGGCTGACTTCTTCGACGGAAAAATCAAAAAGAGACCGGTTGTCCGTCTTGAACTCTATCGTACCTCCGGCGGGAAGGATCCTGGCGTAAAGACTTAGGAAAGCTTCGGATGTCAGGCGTCGTCTGGCGTGGCGGGCTTTGGGCCAGGGATCGGAAAAATTAAGATAGATTTTTTCGACTTCTCCGGGGCCAAAGACTTCCGGCAGTTCTCTTGCGTCCATGCAGAGAAACCGGAGATTGGAAGGCTGTCCGGCAGGTTCTTCGCGGAGAAGCTGAAACTTTTCTACAGCGCGGAGCAGCACGCTGGAGTAGCGCTCAACCCCGATATAATTGATCTGCGGGTTGTGGGCAGCCAGGGAAAGAAGGAACTGGCCCTTTCCCATGCCGATCTCGATGTGGATGGGATGGTCATTCCCAAAGACTGTATTCCAGGCATTTTTCTGGTCTTTATAATTCTTAACAACTTCTTTGCACTCGCTGAGGACTTCCCCTGCCCGGGGGATATTTCTAAGGCGCATCGTGTTTCCTCCTTAAATACGGGCTTTTTATACGGAGTATAGTTTAGCGTCTGCAAGAAGAAAAGTCAATGTGGTTTCCCGCGGCAGAGTCTTTGTGGAAAATTGTCTGGAAAATTTGAACAAATCAGTGTATTATTTAGATATATTTATGGAAATGGAGGACTGGCTATGGAGTCTATTGTGGAAAAACTGGCAGAGATTGAAGAGACTGCCGAGAATATCGTAGAACATGCTAAGCTCCGTAAATCCGAAGTGGAGCATGAGATCCAGGAGAAGAGAAATACCTTTGACAGGGAGCTGGATCGTTACACAAAGGCAGAGATTGAAAAGATCAGAAAAAAGGCTGCGGACCAGATGGAGCAGGCGCTGGAAGAGCAGAGGATCTGTAACCGGTCCGTGATCGAGAGCCTGAAAAAAGAATATGAAGAAAAGCATACCGCATATGCCCAAGAAATCTTAAAGCGGATTACAGAGGTGTAGGCTTATGGGAAATGTACTGACATACAGTGGGATCGCCACCAAGATCCGGGCCATGCAGGCAAAACTTCTTACAGAAGCGGATTATGCACAGATCGCCGGACTTCGGAGCGTGCCGGAGGTGACGGAGTTCCTGAAGGGAAAGCCGGCGTACAGCGCCTACCTGGAGGGGATAGACCCTGCGCTCTATCACAGGGGGAATGTAGAAAAGATCCTGTATCAGTCTCTCTTTGATGATTACAGCAGGATCTTCCGGTTTGGCGGAATGGAGCAGAAAAAATTTCTGAAGATCTACTGGAAACGATATGAGATCGACGTGATCAATTATTGTCTGAGGATCGTATGCAACCATTATCAGACCCCCTTTGACCTGGATTATAAGAAAGTATATTTTGACAGATATTCTCAGATTTCTATCGATGCGCTCGTCGCGTCACAGACAGTGGAAGAGTTGGTGGACAATCTGCAGAATACAGAATATTACCGGCCTTTAAAAAAGATACGGGAGTTGGAAAGCGCTTCTCTTTTTGATTATGATCTGGCGCTGGAACTGTATTATTTTACCAGTCTGTGGAGGCAGCAGCGCCGGATCCTTACGGGGAAGGAAAGAAAAATGTATACCAGGGACTGCGGGATCAAGATTGATCTTCTCAATCTGCAGTGGGTCTACCGGGCGAAAAAATATTATCATATGCTGCCGCCCCAGATCTATGCCCTGACGATCCCCATTCACTACCGGTTAAGCCTGCGGGAATATAAGACGCTGGTGGAAACTCCGGGGGTGGATGAATTTCTGCGGCAGCTGGGAACGACCTACTATGCCAGGAGATATGATATCGGGGGCAGGAGCACGATGGAGCAGGCGCTGAAGGATTGTCTTAGAAAGCTGTATCTGGCGGACCGAAGACAGAATCCTTATTCGATCGCTGCGATCTACACTTATCTGTTTCTCAAGGAAGAAGAGATTGATAAACTGACCACTGCGCTGGAATGTATCCGCTATGGCCTGCCAAGGAGTGAGACGCTTGCGTATATGGAAGGGGTGAAGCAATGATAGTCAAGATGAAGTTTTTAAGCATCAGCGGCCCAAGGAGCGATATTGACAGGGTCTGCGAGGTGTATCTGTCCAGGCATGAGATGCAGCTGGAAAATGCCATCGCTGAGCTGAAAACTACGGAAAATCTGCTCCCGTTTGTGGAAGTGAATCCCTACCGGGAGCCATTAAATAAGGCGGAAGAATTTATCGCGCTGCTGCCGGAACGGACGCCGGAGCCGGATTTTTCCCTGGATCAGGAGGGGATGATCCGCATGATCCGGGATCTGAATCATCAGTATCTGGAACTGATGGAGAGAAAAGAGAGGCTGAATAAGCATGTGGATGAGCTGACGGAAAAGCTGAATGTGCTGGAACCCTTCCGGCCTCTGGAGCTGAATCTTCACGACGTGATGAATTACCGGTATATGCGGGTGCGGTTTGGAAGGATCAATGCGGATTACTATCGCAGACTGGAGAAATATCTGTACGAGGATCTGAACGCGATCTTTCTGGAGGGAGCCCGGAATGAAAATTATGTGTACGGCTGCTACTTTGTGGCCAATGCGGACGCAGGAAAAACGGACGCGATCTTTCATTCCCTGCATTTTGAGAAGATCCGGCTTTCCAAAGAGTATGTCGGCACCCCGGCCCAGGCGTGCGAAAACCTGCAGGAAGATATTGATCACGCCAGAGAACAGATCGAGGGCGTGGAGCAGGAGATCGCGCAGCTGTTAAGAAGCCATGCGCCGCAGCTGAAGGGAGCGCAGCGAAGGCTGGAAGAACTTGCCGGGAACTTTGACGTGCGGAAGATGGCGGCAAGGATGGAGGATGAAGAGGAAGATTACTATATTATCTGCGGCTGGATGGGAGAAGACGATGTTGAGGCTTTTCTGAAGGAAACCGAAAAAGATGACAAGGTGCTGGTAGTGGTGGAGGAAGACCGGGAAAAATACTTTGGGGATCCTCCGACCAAGCTTGAAAACCCTGGATTTTTTAAGCCTTTTGAAATGTTTGTAAAGATGTACGGCATGCCTGCCAGCGGGGAGATGGATCCCACCATATTTGTGGCTCTGACCTATACCTTTATTTTCGGCGCCATGTTCGGAGACGTGGGACAGGGATTCTGCCTGTTTGCGGTTGGAGGGATCTTGTATCTTGTAAAAAAGATCAATCTGGCGGGGATCATTTCCATTGCAGGGCTGTTTTCCATGTTGTTTGGATGTTTGTTCGGAAGTGTGTTCGGATTCGAGGATGTGATCCCGGCGCTGTGGCTTCATCCGGTGTCGGCCATGACCAATCTTCCTTTTGTGGGACAGCTCAATACGGTGTTTGTGGTGGCGATTGCTTTTGGCATGGCTCTGAACCTTTTGGTAATGGTCTTTCAGATCATCAATGCTTTTCGGAGTCATGATACGAGGAGCGCCTGGTTTTCCAATAACGGGGTTGCGGGTCTTGTCTTTTACGGATTTCTTGTGCTGACGGTGGTGCTGTATATGAGCGGCCACAAGACGCCGGGAAATATTATGATGGCCGTATTCCTGGGCGTGCCGGTGCTGATCTTTTTGTTCCAGGAGCCGCTTACAAATCTTGTGAAGCGCAATCACAAAAAAATAGAAGAAGGAAAGGTGATGTTTCTGGTCCAGGGCTTTTTTGAGCTGTTCGAGACCATGTTGAGTTATTTTTCCAATACCCTTTCCTATGTGCGGATCGGGGCGTTTGCCGTCAGCCATGCGGCGATCATGGAAGTCGTGCTGATGCTCTCCGGAGCCCAGGACGGTTCGCCCAACTGGCTGGTGGTGGTGATCGGAAATGTGATCGTATGTCTCCTGGAAGGCCTCATTGTAGGGATCCAGGTGCTGCGACTGGAATATTATGAGATGTTCAGCCGGTTTTACAAGGGAAGCGGAAGAGAATTCCGGCCGTTTCACAGTCATAAGAATCAGAAAAGATAGGTTTTAGGATAAGGAGGATAAGAACATGACGTTGACAGTAAAAGTATTGCTCATAGCAGCACTGATCTTAAGCATCATCATTCCTTTCGGATACTTTCTGATCGGAGAGAGGAATAAAAAGCGTTACAGGCGCGCGGTGGGGACCAATGTGTTTTTCTTCTTTGGCGCGTTTGTGATTGCAGGTATTATGTTATTTGGCGGAGATCCGGTGCAGGCTGCCGAAGGAGGGGAAGCGACGGCTTCCATGTCTACCGGTCTTGGTTATCTGGCGGCGGCTTTGTCCACCGGATTATCCTGTGTGGGCGGAGGGATTGCCGTAGCCAGCGCGGCCAGCGCGGCCCTTGGAGCTATCAGCGAGGACTCAGGCGCGCTTGGAAAATCTCTGATTTTTGTGGGTCTTGCGGAAGGAGTGTGCCTGTACGGCCTGATCATCTCCTTTATGATCCTGGGGCAGCTGTAAGATGAAGATGTATCTGATCAGTGATAATATCGATACGCTGACGGGGATGCGGCTGGCCGGTGTAGACGGCGTAGTGGTGCATGAAAGACAGGAGTTAAGAAGCGCCCTTGAGACCGCTATGAATGACCGCTCTGTGGGCATCATTCTTCTGACGGAAAAGTTCGGAAGAGAATTTCCGGAACTGATCAATGAGATCAAGCTGGAGCGGACCATGCCGCTGCTGATAGAGATCCCTGACCGGCACGGAACGGGCCGGAAGAAAGATTTTATCACTTCGTATGTAAATGAGGCCATCGGGTTGAAATTATAGGAAGAGAAGGTGACGTCCATGACAATAGAAGAAAAGGTATTTCATCTGCAGACCGCTGCCATGGAAGAAGCAAGGGCAGAGGGAAACGCTATCATAAAACAGCATGAGGATGCGCTGTACAGTGTGTTTGAACAGCACTGTGAAGAGGCCAGACGTCAGTCCGAGACCCGGATCAAGGCAGAGGAGGTCAGCGCCAGGCAGCAGCTGAATATGACAGCGTCCCGGGCACAGCTGGAGCTGAAGCGGGAGGTTTCCCGGGTGCAGAGTGAACTGAAGCAGAAGTTGTTTGAAGAGGTGGAGGAATTATTACAGGAGTATATGAAGACCGAAGCCTACCGACAGCTGCTGGCGGACTATGTCGAAAAAGCAGCTTCTTTTGCGGACGGCGATGAGATGACGATCTATATCAATCCTTCGGATGCGGATAAAAAAGAGTATCTGGAGGCTCGCACCGGCAGGGAGGTTACCGTCAGCAGAGAGGATTTTGGAGGCGGTATCCGGGCGGTGATAAAAAACCGGAATATTCTGATCGACCACGCCTTTCGGGGGGCTATGGAGCGGGAGTATCAAAGGTTCGTATTCCGGGGAGGTGATCTGGGTGCATAGTGTGAAGATTGGAACGATATATGGCATCAATGGCCCGGTGGTCTCCCTGAAAGGGAAAACAGATTTTAAAATGTCGGAGATGGTGTATGTAGGCAGGGAGAAGCTGGTGGGAGAGGTGATCTCGCTTGATAAGGAGACGACGACCATCCAGGTCTATGAGGAGACCAGCGGACTAAGGCCCGGGGAAATGGTGGAAGGTACGGACGCGGCGGTGTCTGTGACGCTTGCTCCCGGCATATTGAATCATATTTTTGACGGAGTGGAGCGGCCGCTGGAGCGGATCGCGGACAGAGCGGGGGCCTTTATTACCCGGGGCGTCAGCGTGGACAACCTTGATATGGACCGGCTCTGGGACGCCCACATTACCGTAAAAGAAGGAGAACGGATCCACGGGGGGACGGTGATCGCCGAGGTGCCTGAGACCCGCGCCATTGTGCACAAATGTATGGCGCCGCCGGACATAGAAGGAATCGTAGTGTCGGCAGTCCCGGACGGGGCTTACCGGATATCAGATCCTCTGGTTGCGGTCCGTCTGGAGGACGGGACAGTCAAAGAACTGCCGATGATGCAGCGCTGGCCGATCCGGGTGCCAAGACCGGCGCACCAGCGGTATCCGGCCGGTGTACCGCTGCTTACCGGGCAGCGGATCCTGGACACCATGTTTCCCATCGCAAAAGGGGGGACAGCGGCAATCCCCGGCGGGTTTGGGACAGGAAAGACCATGACGCAGCATCAGATCGCAAAATGGTCGGATGCGGACATCATTATTTATATCGGATGCGGAGAACGGGGCAATGAGATGACGCAGGTGCTGGAGGAGTTCGGCCAGCTGACGGATCCAAGGAACGGCAATCCTTTGATGGACCGGACAACGCTGATCGCCAACACCTCCAATATGCCGGTGGCAGCCAGGGAAGCTTCCATCTATACGGGACTTACACTGGCGGAATATTACCGGGATATGGGGTATGACGTGGCGATTATGGCAGATTCCACCTCCCGGTGGGCAGAGGCGCTTAGAGAGCTGTCCGGGCGTCTGGAAGAGATGCCGGCAGAGGAAGGATTTCCCGCCTATCTGGCTTCCCGGCTGTCGGCTTTTTATGAGCGGGCGGGGATGATGCAGAATCTGAACGGCACGGTAGGATCTGTGACGATCATCGGGGCGGTTTCCCCGCAGGGAGGAGATTTCTCGGAACCGGTGACGATGAATACGAAGCGGTTTGTCCGCTGTTTCTGGGGACTGGACAAGTCGCTTGCCTATGCCAGACATTTCCCGGCGATCCACTGGCTGTCCAGCTACAGTGAATATCTGACGGACTTAAGCGGCTGGTATACGGATTATGTTTCGCCGAAGTTTGTGGATTACCGGAATCGTCTGATGGCTCTTTTGAACCAGGAAAGCAGCCTGATGGAGATCGTAAAGCTGATCGGCGCAGATGTGCTCCCGGATGATCAGAAGCTGGTGCTGGAGACAGCTAAAGTGATCCGTCTGGGATTTCTGCAGCAGAACGCTTTTCACAAGGACGATACCTGTGTGTCGATGGAAAAACAGTTTAAGATGATGGATGTGATCTTGTATCTTTATAAGAAAAGTCGGGATCTGGTGGCAATGGGCATGCCAATGTCTGTATTGAAGGCAGAGGGAATGTTTGAAAAAGTGATCGCCATGAAATACGATGTGCCCAATGATAATCTGCAGCTTTTGGATCTGTACAAAAGGGAGATTGATGAGTTTTGCAACCGTGTGATCGAGAAGAACGGATAACAGAGGGAAGGAGGACACTGGCGGAATGGCAATTGAATATTTGGGACTAAGCAGTGTCAATGGACCGCTGGTGGTCCTGGAGGGACTGCAGGACGCGTTTTATGATGAGATCGTAGAATTTACCATAGAAGGAAAGACCCGGAAGATGGGACGCATTATTGAACTGGATCAGGATAAGGCGGTGATCCAGGTGTTTGAAGGGACGCAGGATATGTCTCTTGGAAACACGCACACCAGGCTGACCGGACGGCCCATGGAAGTGGCGGTGTCTGTGGAGATGCTGGGAAGGACCTTTAACGGGATCGGGACGCCTGTGGACGGACTGGGACCAATCGTATCTTCAGACTTGCGGGACGTAAACGGCCTGCCGCTGAATCCGGTGCGCCGGGAATATCCCAGAAATTATATCCGGACGGGGATCTCGGCCATCGACGGGCTGACGACACTGATCCGGGGACAGAAGCTTCCGATCTTTTCCGGGAATGGCCTGCCTCATGACCAGCTGGCGGCCCAGATTGTAAAGCAGGCGTCTCTGGGCGAGGGGGCGGACGGGGAATTTGGCGTCGTGTTTGCTGCTATGGGCGTCAAGCACGACGTGGCGGATTTTTTCCGTAAGACGTTTGAAGAAAGCGGCGTGTCGGATCATGTGTGTATGTTTCTGAACCTGGCCAACGACCCGGTGGTAGAGCGGCTCATCACGCCAAAGGTGGCGCTGACAGCGGCGGAATATCTGGCCTTTGAGCAGAATATGCACATTCTGGTGATCCTGACCGATATGACGTCATTTGCAGAGGCAATGCGGGAAGTATCCTCTTCAAAGGGAGAGATTCCATCCAGAAAAGGATATCCCGGATATCTGTACAGCGAGCTTGCTACAATCTATGAACGGGCAGGCATTGTGGAATCGGCCGGCGGGTCTGTGACCCAGCTGCCCATCCTGACGATGCCAAATGATGATATTACCCATCCCATTCCGGATCTGACCGGATACATCACGGAAGGACAGGTGGTGCTGGACCGGACGCTGCACGGGCAGGCCATCTATCCGCCAATCAGCATCCTGCCGTCTCTGTCCCGTCTGATGAAGGATGGCATCGGCGAGGGGTATACAAGAGAGGACCATCAGGATCTGGCAAACCAGCTCTTTTCTTCTTATGCAAAAGTAGGGGAAGCCAGAAATCTGGCGTCGGTCATCGGAGAAGACGAGCTGTCTCCCATCGACAAACAGTATCTGAAGTTCGGAGAAGCATTTGAGCAGCGCTATATCGGGCAGGGGCCCGGAGAAAACCGGACCATACAGGAGACACTGGATCTGGGATGGGAGCTTCTGGGAATGCTGCCCAAAGAAGAACTGGACCGGATCGACACAAAACTCATCGAAAAATACTATCCACGTGAAGCAGACTAGCCGCGCCATCGGACACAAGACATGCTTGCATGCACTTGTGTCCGATGGCATGGCTGGGAGCGACGTGACCGAGCAGCAAGGCTGTGAGGTCCACGGCGCAAGACTGCTTCACGTGGATGAGGAGAGAGAGGAAGCAGAGCGACGTGACCGAGCAGCAAGGCTGCGAGGTCCACGGCGCAAGACTGCTTCACGTGGATGAGGAGAGAGAGGAAGCAGAGCGACGTGACCGAGCAGCAAGGCTGCGAGGTCCACGGCGCAAGACTGCTTCACGTGGATGAGGAGAGAGAGGAAGCAGAGCGACGTGACCGAGCAGCAAGGCTGCGAGGTCCACGGCGCAAGACTGCTTCACGTGGACGGGGGAGTGAGAGGAGGCGGCATATGGATCCAAGAGAATTTCCAACCAAGGGAAACCTGATGCTGGCGAAAAATTCGCTGGCGCTTGCTCATCAGGGATATGAGCTGATGGATAAAAAGAGAAATATTTTGCTGAAAGAGCTGATGGGGCTGATCGATGAGGCAAAAGACATTCAGGAGCAGATTGACGCCACGTTTACAAAGGCGTACGCCTGCCTGCAGAGGGCCAATATTGAACACGGCATCAGCAGGGTGCAGGAACTGGCGTTTACCGTACCTATCGAAGAGTCTATCCGCATACAGACCCGGAGCATCATGGGAACTGAGATTCCCCACGTCAGATATGACGACAGGCAGAATGACCTGACCTATTCTTTTGGGACGACCCGTGAGTCTGTGGATATTGCAAGAGAGGCGTTCCGGGAAGTAAAGGAACTTACCATCAAGTTGTCGGAAGTGGAAAATTCGGCATACCGGCTTGCTGCCAATATTAAGAAAACACAGAAACGGGCAAATGCCCTGAAAAATATAACGATACCGATGTACAGCAATCTGGTGTATACGATTACTAACGCGCTGGAAGAAAAAGAACGAGAAGAGTTTACAAGGTTAAAAGTAATAAAGAAAAAATTTTAAGAATTCCCGGTGTTTTCGCGGAGTGCAAAAAACACCGGGAATTCTTTGGGTTCTATGGATATTGTCCCTCCAGGACGTCCAGGTATTCCTGCCCGAAGATATCGACATATTCCTGAAGTGCGCGGGATACGGCTTCCTGACCGTCCTCGCCCAGATAATTGATGAGAAACCGGCTGATGGTGTATTTCAGATGGGCGGTATGGAAATTAAAATCCCGGATACAGGAATCTCCCAGTTCCGCTTTTTTGCGCTGCAGTTCTTCCCCGGAGATTGGATGCCCCCAGTCGAATTTACACTGCTCTCCGCCCCAGCTCATAGAGGTGGAAAGATGGACGCAGGTGAGATCGGACCGGAAGCCCTGGTAAACGGCATTGTCCACATTTACGCAGTAGAGCTTTCCGTATTCTGTGAGATGATGTTTTTCCCAGGCGTCGCACCAGGCGCATTTGGATATGTAGGTCTGCAGCGTGGGCTCGGTCCGGATCTGGCCGAATTCCATCTGGCCTTCATAGTCCGGTTTCCATTCGCCATAAGCCTGGCTGGTCATAGTGTTTCGTTCATCCTGACGCGCAAGAGCATTCTGGGCCATCCGCATTCCCCGTTCATTACCATAGGCGGTCATACCGGCCAGAATGGCCTCCCGGCCTTCATCGCCACAAGCTTCCATCGCGTGTTTTGCCAGGAGTGCGAAAAGAACGGCATGGTGTTCGATCCTGCATCTGGCAGCTTCCTCTTTCATAGTATGTACTCCTTCCGTAAAAAATCGGTCAATAGTATAATTTGATTATACTATATCCGGAGGGAAAAACAATGGAAGATTGGGCGGGAACCCGGTAAAAATAAAAAACACAAAAGCCAGGGCGATCCAGAGAAAGACAACTCCGGACACAGAGGGCGTGCGCCGCAGATTCCGGTAAAAATACGAAGAGGCGGCAAAGGCGGCAAAGACGGAACAGACATAGAGAATAAGATCCACAAGGAGGAAATGCCGTCCCAGAATTCCAGTATAAGTATAATACGATGCAAGGATGAAAAGAAGCGCCGGTAAGACGCCAAGAAACCGGGAATAAAAAAACAGATCCGGGCGTGGAGAAGAACGCCGGAAAGAAACAAGAGAAACAAGAAGAAATGGGAAATATAAAAGTTTCAGATGCTCCCAGACCGATTCATTGACAGGACAGAACAAGGCGACCAGAGAAAGCCCGCCGGACCAGTCATAGAGAAAATGGCAGAGAGAGCCAAGCACAATTACGGCAGTCACAGATCGAAGATCATCCTTGCGGATCCACTTACGCAGAACATAGATCATATTCATCACTCCCCGTAGAAGTATATGTGCAGGGGTAAAAAAATATGAACAAAACCAGAAAAAAATACTTGCATTCTAAAAAGAACTGTTATATAATAGCTCTTGCGTTAAGCAACAACACAGAAATGCGCGATTAGCTCAGCTGGCAGAGCACCTGACTCTTAATCAGGGTGTCCAGGGTTCGAACCCCTGATCGCGCAGTCAAAATCGCTGATTTTGCAGCCACAGGAGCTGCGGGGTCGGCGATTTTTTGCGTGTAGCAATTGCGTGTAGCAATTGAGCAACGCAAGAAGTGGGAGACGGCAGCCGGGGACGCTTGCGTACCCGTGCTGCCAGCTCCCACTTCTTATGTGGCGAAAGCCACGACCGAGGCGAAGCGCGAAAGCGCGAAGAGGAGGTGCGTTGCGAAGTTGCGGTCTGGGAAAGCGAAAGCCACGACCGAGGCGAAGCGCGGGAGCGCGAAGAGGAGGTGCGTTGCGAAGTTGCGGTCTGGGAAAGCGAAAGCCACGACCGAGGCGAAGCGCGGGAGCGCGAAGAGGAGGTGCGTTGCGAAGTTGCGGCCAGGGAAGTCGAAAGCCACGACCGAGGCGAAGCGCGGGAGCGCTCTGTAAATATTTTAAAAATCACAAATAAAATTTAAAAATTCCCCCTTTTCTTTTCCGGCGTTTTATTGTATGATATTATCTGCACAAGATATTGTGCCTTGGAAAATGTGTATATCTATATTTGGTGGAAAGGAAACGGGGAAGTATGGAGATAAATGTTAAGACGAAAGTAATCAAAAGAAACGGGGAAGAGGTTTCTTTTGACATTTCCAAGATCATCAATGCGATCACAAAGGCGAATGCAGAGGTGGACAGGATCCATCAGATGAATGAGTACCAGATTGTGGCGATCGCTGAGAAGATTGCAGAGATGGTGAAGGAATCCACGCACGCAGTTAATGTGGAGGATATCCAGGATCTGGTGGAAACCAGCATCATGGAGATGCGCGGGTATGAGGTGGCGCAGAAGTATGTCCGCTACCGTTATAAACGGGAGCTGGCCAGAAAGACCAACACCACAGACGACGGGATCCTGGCGCTGATCGAGCATTTAAATGAAGAAGTCAATCAGGAAAATTCCAATAAAAATCCGGTGATCAACTCCACGCAGAGAGATTATATGGCCGGAGAGGTAAGCAAGGATCTGACAAAACGTGTGCTCTTGCCGGAGGAGATCGTAAGAGCCCATGAGGAAGGGATTATACATTTCCATGATTCGGATTATTTTGCACAGAAGGAGCACAACTGTGACCTGATCAATCTGGAAGATATGCTGCAGAACGGGACTGTGATCAGTGAAACTCTGATTGAAAAGCCACACAGCTTTTTTACCGCCTGCAATGTGACGACACAGATCGTGGCGCAGGTGGCCAGCAATCAGTACGGCGGACAGTCCTTTACTTTGGCTCATCTGGCGCCCTTTGTAGATATCAGCCGCCAGAAGATCCGTAAATGTGTGATCGCAGAGCGGGAGGAATGTGGCGAGTCCATGGATGAAGAGATCATCAGCAAAGTGACGGAAAGACGGCTGAAGGAAGAGATCCGCAGCGGAATCCAGACCATTCAGTATCAGCTGATCACACTGATGACCTGTAACGGGCAGGCTCCGTTTGTAACGGTATTTATGTACCTGGACGAGGTGCCGGAAGGCCAGACCAGAGACGACCTGGCCATGATCATCGAAGAAGTGATGATCCAGCGGATGCAGGGCGTGAAAAATGAAAAAGGCGTGTGGATCACACCGGCATTTCCGAAACTGATCTATGTGCTGGATGAAGATAATATCCGTCAGGATACCAAATACTGGCACCTGACAGAACTGGCGGCAAAATGTACGGCAAAACGCATGGTGCCGGATTACATTTCTGCAAAGATCATGAAGGAATTAAAGCAGGGAGAGGTTTATCCGTGCATGGGATGCCGTTCCTTCCTGACAGTGGAAGATTCACAGAGAAACGCCGATGGCAGCCACAAATTTTACGGAAGATTTAACCAGGGCGTTGTCACCATTAATCTGGTGGACGTGGCCTGCTCCTCAGAGGGAGATATGGATCGGTTCTGGGAAATCCTGGATGAAAGACTGGAGCTTTGCCACCGGGCTCTTAGGTGCCGCCACGAGAGACTCCTGGGAACCATCTCTGATGTGGCGCCGATCCTGTGGCAGTACGGAGCTCTGGCAAGATTGAAAAAGGGCGAGAAGATCGACAGGCTTTTGTATAACGGGTATTCCACCATTTCTCTTGGCTATGCGGGCCTTTATGAAATGTGTGTGCGGATGCTGGGCAAGTCCCATACCGATCCGGAGGCAAGTCCGTTCGCCATGCAGGTGATGCAGCGGCTCAATGATAAATGTAAGGAGTGGAAAGAAGCAGAACACATCAGTTATTCCGTCTACGGAACCCCGATGGAATCCACCACTTACAAATTCGCGAAATGCCTGCAGAAGCGTTTTGGTATTATTGAGGGAGTTACAGATAAAAATTATATTACCAACAGCTATCATGTCCATGTGACAGAGGAGATCGACGCATTCCACAAGCTGGAATTTGAGTCGGAATTTCAGAAGCATTCGCCCGGAGGCGCCATCAGTTATATCGAGGTGCCGAATATGCAGAACAATCTGCCGGCGGTGCTGTCTGTGATGCAGTTCATTTACGATCACATTATGTATGCAGAGCTGAACACAAAGAGTGATTACTGCGAGTGCTGCGGCTATGACGGAGAGATCCAGATCAAGGAAGATGAGTCCGGCAAGCTGATCTGGGAATGCCCCAACTGCGGCAACCGGGATCAGGACAAAATGTTTGTAGCCAGAAGAACCTGCGGTTATATTGGCACGCAGTTCTGGAACCAGGGAAGGACCCAGGAGATCAAAGACCGGGTACTGCATCTGTAAAAAAATATTTGTGAAATAGGGCGCCGGGTCTTTGAAAGACCTGGCGCCTTTGCTATACTAAGAAAAGCAGGAAATGTATTTTAGGGAGAGGACCATGAATTACGGAGAAATAAAAAAATATGACATTGCGAACGGGGAGGGAGTGCGGGTCTCCCTTTTTGTGTCCGGGTGCACCCATCACTGCCCGGGATGTTTTAACCAGGAGACCTGGGATTTTTCTTTTGGGAAAGAATACACACAGGAGACGGAAGAAGAAATCCTTGACGCAGCCGCGCCGGGATATATCGCGGGATTAAGTCTTCTTGGAGGAGAGCCGTTTGAGCCGGCCAATCAGGAAGTGATGGTGGGGCTTTTGCGGAAGTTTAAAGAAAGATATCCGCAGAAAACGGTGTGGTGCTATACCGGATATCTGTTTGATAAAGAGTTGCTGGAAGAAAGCCGTGCCAGATGTGCGTTTACGGATGAAATGCTGTCCATGATCGACGTGCTGGTGGACGGCCGGTTCGTGGAGGCGAAAAAGGATATTACCCTTTTGTTCCGGGGGTCGTCCAACCAGCGGCTGATCAATGTCCCGGAGAGCCTGAAACAGAAAGAGGTGGTATTGTATGAGCCGGGCGTGTGAGAATTGGAAATTGGAAGCGGAAGGATGCGGAAATCCGGTGTATGAGAAATTGCTGAAATGTTACAGATCCGTGGCAGAGAAAGTGGAATTTCGTCCAAAGGTGGCGCTGGTACTGGGATCAGGGCTTGGAAATTACGCAGAGCGGATCCGGGTGGTACAGACGGTGGATTACCATGAGATCGAGGGATTTCCGGTGTCTACGGTTCCCGGACACAAGGGGCGTTTCCTTTTTGGGTATGTGGAAGAGGTGCCGGTAGTAGCTATGCAGGGGCGGGTTCACTATTATGAGGGCTATGCCATGGAGGATGTGGTGCTGCCTGTCCGCCTGATGCGGCTTCTGGGAGCGGAGATTTTATTTCTGACCAATGCTGCAGGGGGTATAAATCCGGAGTTTGCAGCCGGAGATTTTATGCTGATCAAGGATCAGATCGCAAGTTTTGTGCCGTCGCCGCTGATCGGGCCGAATCTGGAGAGTCTTGGGCCGCGGTTCTGCGACATGTCTGAAGTATATGACAAGGATCTTCAGGAGCTGCTTCGGCGGACGGCAAAGAGTCTGGAGATCACGCTTCGCGAAGGAACCTATATTCAGTTGACGGGACCTAATTTTGAGACGCCTGCGGAGGTGCGGATGTGCCGGATCCTGGGGGCGGACGCCGTGGGGATGAGTACGGCCTGCGAAGGCATCGCGGCGAATCACATGGGAATGCGGATCTGCGGCATTTCCTGTATTTCCAATCTGGCCTGCGGCCTGTCGGATCAGCCGCTTAGCCACCAGGAGGTGCAGGAAACGGCGGACCGGGTGGGGCCGCTGTTTGAAAAGCTGGTGACAGCTGCCATTATCAATATGGGGAAGTAAACCGCAGAGAAAAGGAGGGGTGATCTTGAATATACGGTTTTACAATGCAAGGATCCTGACCATGGCGGAAGGAATGAAGATAACAGAAGGCGAGCTGCATGTCCGGGGAAACCGGATCTCCTATGTGGGGATGCCGGGAGAGGACATGGGGCCGGAGGCCGGAGCAGAGGTCGGGAAAGCAGAGCCGGGGGTCGGGAAAGCAGAGGCGGACGGTGGGAAGGCAGAGCCGAATGGCGGGACATGGGACCGGGAGATAGATGCGGGCGGGAACTTGCTGATGCCCGGATTTAAAAATGCCCATACCCATTCAGGCATGACATTTCTTAGATCCTTTGCGGATGACCTGCCGTTGCAGGCCTGGCTGAATGAACAGGTTTTTCCTATGGAAGCAAAACTGACAGGGGAAGATATTTATGAATTGTCGAAGCTTGCCATTCTGGAATATCTGACCAGTGGGATCACCGCTAATTTTGATATGTATCTGACGCCAAAGACCATTGCCCGGGCTTCGACAGATATGGGATTTCGTACTGTGCTGTGCGGGGCGGTCAATGATTTTTCCCAGTCAGTGGAGGAAATGGAAACCTGGTATCAGACGCTGAACGGATCGCATGAATTGATCAGCTTCCGGCTGGGATTTCATGCGGAATACACCACATCGGAACCGTTGCTTCGGGAAATCGCCGCGCTGGCGAAAAAGTATCAGGCACCGGTGTATACCCACAATTCCGAGACCCGCACGGAAGTAGAGCAGTGCCTGGAGCGGACGGGTATGACGCCTACGGCATATCTGGATTCGCTGGGGATGTTCAACTACGGCGGCGGGGGCTTCCACTGCGTTTATCTGACAGAAGAAGATCAGGAAATCTTTCGGCGGCGGGGGCTTGCCGTGATCACCAATCCGGGATCCAATACCAAGCTTGCCAGCGGGATCGCGCCGATCAGTCGCATGATGGAAAAAGGGCTTGTTATCGGGATCGGTACCGATGGACCCGCCAGCAACAATTGTCTGGATATGTTCCGGGAAATGTTTCTCGTTACAGGGCTTGCCAAGTTAAAAGACAGGGATGCGGCCGCAGCAGACGCAGACCAGGTCCTTGGCATGGCTACGATGGGAGGCGCCGCAGCCATGGGGCTTGAGGATTGTGATACCCTGGAGCCGGGAAAATTCGCAGATCTGGTTATGATCGACCTTCATCAGCCCAACATGCAGCCGCTGAACAACATTTCCAAAAACCTGGTGTACAGCGGCAGCAAACAAAACGTGAAGCTCACCATGGTAAACGGTCGGATCCTGTACGAAAACGGCAGATTTTCCGTAGGAGAAGACCCGGAAGAAATATACAGAAAAGCACAGGAGATCACAGACAGATGCAAGAGGAGGATGTACGATGAAAGTAAGAAGTAGTATTGCGGATAAAATATTGCAGATTTTGTGCATTGTCCTGCTGGCGGGCACGACTTTTTATCTTCTGGCCGGATGGGGGACTTTTCCAGATAAGCTGCCGATGCATTTTGGCGCTTCCGGGCAGATTGACAAATGGGGAGGGAAAGGAATCCTTATTTTTATGCTGGTGATGCAGTGGGGGCTGTATCTTCTCTGTACGGGAGTAGAGCAAATCCCGCAGATCTGGAACACAGGTGTGAAAGTGACTGCTGAGAATCGGGAGCGGGTATATCGGATCTTGAAGTACATGCTGGAAACTCTGAAGCTGGCCATAGAGATGATTTTTACGTTTCTGTTTGTGTGCATTACGCTGGCCAGACCATTGCCGGGATGGTCTATGCCGGTGATGCTGGCGCTTGTGTTTGGAGATATAGCGTTTTGGATGATTCTCCTTTGGCGGTGCAGATAGGTACAGGGTAAAAGTCAAAAAGGTACAGGGTAAAAGTCAATTGGGGACGTAGACCTTTGCAAAAGGTCTACGTCCCCAATTGACTTTGTAGAAAATCCCGCGTCTTTTGCGGCTTGTATTGTGCGAATTGTGCAAAAAACTTTGCAAAAATTAAAGTTGCATTCTGGATATGTTGAATTTGCATAATTTTTACGGGAGAGAGGCCTTGCTGTGTGTGGTTAATGCACAAGCGGCGGGGAATTTGTGGATATGCCTGTTCTTTGTTAAGAAATATTTTTGGGTTATTGACTTTTCTTATAATTAGCAGTAAGGTAATTTAAACTTATGAAAAGGTATGATGAAGGAAGGGGATAGTACGGAAGAGTTAACGAATGAGCTGTTAGAGCAATTAACTTGTGAGACGGTTTTTGAAATTCCCATATTCGGCGGGATTGGCGTGGATGAAGCCGTGGTTGTGACCTGGATCATCATGGCGGTTCTGGCGGTCCTTTCAATAGTGTTTGTGAGAAATCTGAAGGTGGAAAATCCCGGGAAAGTGCAACTTGCGCTGGAGTCGGTGATCACCTGGGGAAGTGATTTCTTTGAGGGGATCATCGGGAAGTCCAACCGGCGTTACATTCCATGGCTGATGACGGTGGCTCTTTACCTCGCGGTGGCCAACCTGATCGGCCTTGCAGGCTTTAAGCCGCCCACCAAGGACTTAAATGTAACAGCGGCGCTGGCGATCATGAGCATGCTACTGATCGAATATTCGGGGATTCATAAAAACGGACTGAAGCACTGGTGCGTGCATTTTACCAAACCGGTGCCGGTGGTGACTCCGGTCCTTGTACTGGAGATCTTTATCCGCCCGCTGTCGCTTTGTATGCGGCTTTTTGGAAATATCCTGGGCGGGTTTGTGGTCATGGAGCTTGTGAAGGCGGTCGTCCCGTTTCTGGTGCCGATACCGCTCAGCTTCTATTTTGACATTTTTGACGGCCTGTTGCAGGCCTATGTATTCGTATTCCTGACGGCCTTGTTTATGAACGAGGAGATGGAATAGCAGGACAAAAAACTTCATAAAATAAAAATTTTTTGTAGAGAAAAGGAGATCAGACAATTATGACAGGTACAATTATTGCAATCGGAGCAGCAGCAGCAGTTTTAACAGGTATTGGAGCAGGAATCGGTATCGGTATCGCAACCGCGAAGGCAGTAGACGCGATCGCAAGGCAGCCGGAGGCAGAGGGAAAGATCAGTAAGAACCTGATCCTTGGATGTGCGCTGGCAGAGGCAACCGCGATCTACGGATTTATTATCGCGATCCTGATCATCTTCTTCCTGCAGTAGGAAATGTTCCTTGCAGTAGGAGGATTTTCGACAGTTGGAAGAAGAAAGGCAGGGAAAAATAAGTGCTGAGAGTAGATTTTAACCTGGTCCTTACCATGATCAATCTGGTGGTCCTGTTCCTGATCCTGCGGAAATTTTTGTTCCGGCCGGTGATGGATATTATGGAAAAGCGGGAGGCGATGATCGCCGACGGCTTAAAAAATGCAGAAACCAGCCAGACAGAGGCGCTGGAGCTAAAGAGTCAGTATGAGGCAAAACTTCAGGGAGCAAAGGAAGAATCTTCCCAGATGATCGAGAGGGCGAAGCAGGAGGCAAAGGCGGAGTATGACCGTATCGTAAGCGATGCGGACAACGAGGCCCAAAAGCTGATACAGAGCGCCAGAGACAATATGGACATGGAGAGAGAGCAGGCAATAAGAGATATGAAATCGCAGGTTGCGTCTCTTGCAATGGACGCTGCCAGAAAGGTTCTTGTAAATGGCGGCCGGGGAGCGGACGATACGTCGGCTTACGACCAATTTCTAGAAGAAACAGGTGATCCCCATGGCGCAGCAGAATAATCAACAGAAGTACTGTTCTCTGGCAGCCCTTCGTTACGCGCAGGTTCTGTATGAGCGGCAGGCCGATGAAGAAGCCGTGGAAAGAACAAAAATGCTTTGGCAGGAGTCGCCGGAACTTCGGGAAGCATTAAAGAATCCGGCGGTCTCCAGAATCCAGAAGCACCGCGTCATTGACCGGGTGTTTCCGGCCGGGATCCGCAGCTTTTTAAAGGTGCTGACAGATCACGACAAGGCAGGGCTTCTGGAAGAGATCCTGGAAGCCTATGAGGAGAGAAAACAGGCGGCGCAGGGGGTTATTACCGCAACGCTGCGATACACCACGCTGCCGACAGAAGAGCAGAAACAGAGAATGGAACATTTTCTTTGCAAAACGGAGCAGGCTTCTTCGGTAGACTGGAAGCTTGTCCATGACGAAACTCTTCTTGGCGGCTTTATTCTGTCTGTCGGCGACAAAGAGTATGATTACAGCGTAGAAGGAAGGCTTAGCAGGCTGGAACAAAAATTAACCTGGAGGTGAATGGATTGCGCGCAATCAGTTCAGATGAGATTATCTCTATCATAAAAGAAGAAATAAACAACTATGACGAGATCAGCCGCAACCAGGAAGTAGGGACGGTGGTTTCCGTAGGAGACGGGATCGCCACGATCTATGGTCTGGACCATGCCATGTATGGCGAGATCATTACCCTGGAAAACGGCCTGAAAGGCATGGTTCAGGATATCAAACAAAATGAGATCAGCTGCATCTTGTTTGGAGATGACAGCGAAGTTACACAGGGAACAAAAGCAGCCCGGACAAAAAGACGCGCCGGCATTCCGGTAGGAGAGGCCTACATCGGAAGGATCGTGGACGCTCTGGGCTCCCCCATCGACGGGCGGGGCGGGATCGAGGCCAGCGAGTACCGGCCGGTAGAGCAGGAGGCTCCCGGCATTGTGGAACGTAAGTCGGTCAGCGTGCCGCTGGAGACAGGAATCTTGTCCATTGATTCGATGTTCCCGATCGGGCGGGGACAGCGTGAGCTGATCATTGGAGACCGCCAGACCGGAAAAACATCGATCGCCATGGATACCATCCTTAATCAGAAGGGGAAAGATGTGATCTGCATCTATGTAGCGATCGGCCAGAAGGCGTCCACAGTAGCGCAGCTGGTAAATACCCTTCGCAAACATGGCGCGCTTGAGTATACCACGGTATTTTGCTCAACGGCCAGCGAGTGCGCGCCGCTGCAGTATATCGTGCCTTATTCTGCGACTGCGCTTGCAGAATATTTTATGTATCAGGGAAAAGATGTGCTGATCATTTATGACGATCTGTCCAAGCATGCGGTGGCCTACCGCGCCATTTCGCTTTTGCTGGGGACGGTCTCCGGGACGTGAAGCCTATCCGGGAGATGTCTTCTATCTGCATTCCAGATTGCTGGAGCGAAGCAGCCGGTTAAATGAAGAGGCGGGAGGCGGTTCCATTACGGCTCTGCCGATCATCGAGACGCAGGCGGGAGACGTGTCTGCGTACATTCCCACCAACGTCATTTCCATTACAGACGGGCAGATCTTTCTGGAGAGCAGCCTTTTTAACGCCGGCATGCGCCCGGCGGTCAATGTAGGGCTTTCCGTATCCCGTGTGGGCGGCGCGGCCCAGACCAAGGCGATGAAAAAGGCCAGCGGAAGCATCCGTATCGACCTTGCCCAGGCAAGGGAAATGGAATCCTTTACCCAGTTCAGTTCGGATCTGGATGAAGCAACCAGGGAACAGCTGAAATACGGCGCCGTCCTGACGGAACTTTTTAAAACAGCCTCTTGGCAGGCCGCTGTCCATGCAGGAACAGGTAGATTACCCTTGTGGCGGCGACAAACCGTCTGATGATGGACGTGGAAACGGCAAAGGTCAAAGAATTTCAGATGGATATGCTGGCGTATTTTGACCGGGAGCACCCGCAGATCGGCCAGACGCTGGAGGAGAAGAAAGTGCTGGACGACGGGTTGAAAGAACAGATCATAGAGGCAGTAAAGCAGTTTAAAGAAACAAGATAAGCAGGTGGAACGATGGCAAATGCAAGAGAGCTGAAAGAAAGGATGGCCAGCATCCAGGAGACGAGAAAGGATTACCAATGCCATGTATCTGATCTCTTCTTCAAAAATGAAGCAGGCCAGAAAAAAGCTTGCGGATACAGAACCCTTCTTTTTTGGGATCCAGGCGGAAATTTCCAGAATCCTGCGGCACGTTCCGGATATGCACAGCCATTTCTTCGACACCCGGGAGAAGATCCCGCCGGAAGAACGCAAGATCGGCTGTATCGTGATCACTGCGGATAAAGGGCTGGCCGGCGCGTACAATCATAACGTCATTAAGATGGCGGAGCAGGTGCTGGCGGAGCCGGGGAATCCATAAAATGTATGTGCTGGGCGAGCTGGGCAGACAGTATTTTTCCAAAAAACAGGGGCTTTTGCTGGATACTTCATTCAGATATACGGTGCAGAAGCCGACGCTGTACAGGGCCCGCGTGATTGCGGAGGAGATGGTTTCCCTTTTTGAAGAAGGGGAACTGGACGATATTTATATCATTTACACCCGGATGGAAAATGCGATGCAGGCAGTGACGGAGAAGATCAAGATCCTGCCGTTGCACAGGGTCAGTTTCACGCCCCAGAACATGCCGTCCATTGCGGGCGTATATCAGGAAGGTATGATCCTGTACCCGTCGGCCCACAGCGTTATGGATAATATTGTGCCAAACTATGTGGTGGGACTGATCTATGGCTGCCTCGTAGAGTCTTACTGCAGCGAGCACAACGCCAGGATGCAGGCAATGCAGAATGCGACCGACAGTGCGTCGGATATGCTGGATGAGCTTAGGATAACATATAACCGTGTGCGCCAGGCCGATATCACTCAGGAACTGACGGAAGTCATCGGCGGGGCAAATGCACAGAAAAGGGAAGTGAGCAGGAACATTATGACAAAGGGTAAGATCATACAGGTCATGGGGCCTGTTGTAGACGTGGAATTTGAGAGCCAGAAAGAACTCCCCCGCATCAAGGATGCGTTTGGAGGTAGAGAACGGCGGCAAACGCTGTGTCATGGAAGTGGCTCAGCATGTGGGAAATAATGTGGCCCGCTGTATCATGCTGGCTTCCAGCGACGGACTTTATAAAGGAATGGAAGTTACGGCCACAGGCGCGGGGATCCAGGTGCCGGTAGGCGAACAGACCCTGGGACGTCTCTTTAACGTGCTGGGGGAAACAATTGATGATAAAGAGGAGATCGCAGAAGACGCCGAGCGCTGGGTGATCCACCGGAAGGCTCCAAGCTTTGAAGAGCAGAGCCCGGCTGTGGAGGTGCTGGAAACCGGGATCAAGGTCAATTGATCTTCTGACTCCGTATGCCAAAGGCGGAAAGATCGGTCTTTTTGGAGGCGCCGGAGTAGGAAAGACGGTGCTGATCCAGGAGCTGATCCACAACATTGCCACCGAGCACGGAGGATATTCTATCTTTACCGGTGTGGGAGAAAGATCCCGTGAAGGAAATGACCTCTGGACCGAGATGAGCGAGTCCGGGGTTATCAACAAAACAGCTCTGGTATTCGGACAGATGAACGAGCCGCCGGGAGCCCGTATGCGTGTGGCGGAGACGGGACTTACCATGGCGGAATATTTCCGTGATGAAGAGCATCAGAACGTGCTGTTGTTTATTGACAATATTTTCCGATTTGTGCAGGCGGGTTCCGAGGTGTCCGCTCTGCTTGGACGTATGCCGTCCGCAGTCGGATATCAGCCGACTCTGGCCAATGAAATGGGCGCTCTGCAGGAGCGGATCGCTTCTACAAGAAAGGGATCTGTTACTTCCGTGCAGGCAGTCTATGTGCCTGCGGACGACCTGACAGACCCGGCGCCTGCAACCCACATTTTCCCATCTGGATGCCACCACCGTTCTTTCCAGAAAGATCGTGGAGCAGGGAATCTATCCGGCGGTAGATCCGCTGGAATCCACCTCCCGGATCCTGGAGCCGGACGTGGTAGGAGAAGAGCATTACCGGGTGGCGAGAAAGGTGCAGGAGATCCTGCAGAAATACAAAGAACTTCAGGACATTATCGCGATCCTTGGTATGGAAGAACTGTCAGAAGAAGATAAGATGACAGTTAAACCGTGCAAGAAAGGTACAGAGATTCCTGTCTCAGCCATTCTCTGTGGCGGAAGTATTTACGGGCACTCCGGAAAATATGTTACCGCTTGAGGAAACAGTCCGCGGCTTTGCGGCCATCATCGACGGAGAGATGGATGAGTATCCGGAAAGCGCCTTCTTTAACGTGGGAACCATCGAGGACGTAAAAGAAAAAGCAAAGGCTCAGATGCAGCAGGCATAAGGAGTGTAAAAAAGCATGGGAACATTTTCGTTAAAGATCATATCCAGCGATAAAATATTTTACGAGGGCCCCTGCCAGTACCTGACGATCCCTGCGCCTGACGGGCAAAAGGGGGGTTTTGCCCATCATGAAAATATGGTGATCGCCGTGGATCCGGGGGGCTTAAGTTTCGTAAGCCGGACGGCCGAATGGGTGGAAGCCGTGGTGTCCATGGGGTTTGCAGAGATCATGAACAACCGGGTGTCTGTGCTGGTCAATACGGCAGAGCGCCCCGAGGACATTGATGTGAAGCGGGCTGAGGAAGCAAAGGAACGGGCCGAGGAGCGGCTGCGTCAGAAGCAGAGCATCCAGGAGTATCACCTGTCCCAGGCTTCGCTGGCAAGAGCCATGGCAAGGCTTAAGGCATCCCGGAATAAGCACGGGGATATCTAGGATACGGGAAATTACACATAAAATATAGAAAATCACACATAAAAAAGCACGACAGGATCGGCTCTTTTATGTGTGATTTTTTTCTGGCAATTTTGGTGATCTTTTGGGGGAAATGGGATAAAAGAGGAGAAAACCAGGGGAAAGCCAGGTGAAAAGCCGGGCATAAAATAGGACTGCGCCTGGGGAGGAGTGCAGTCCTGAGGAAAAAGTTATGAAAAAAAAAAGATAACACGCGATCTAGTGT
>NZ_CAWVHE010000007.1:0-44594 GCF_963929015.1 uncultured Merdimonas sp. | reverse complement strand
CACTAGATCGCGTGTTAAAAAAAGGGCAAAGATTCTCAGTCGTCCTCTTCATTATCTTTCTTCGGATGGATTCCACATGTATGTGGGGAAAAATAATCTTCAGAACGAAGAGCTTACCTTCCACTTTGCCACAGGCAGCGACTGGTGGTTTCACGCCAAGGGAGTCCCGGGATCGCATGTGATCCTGAAAACAGACGGAAGCGATATTCCGGACCGCACCTTTGAAGAAGCCGGAAGACTTGCCGCTTATTATTCCAAAAACCGGGGTTCTCAAAAAGTGGAGATTGACTACATCGAAAGAAAACATGTGAAAAAGGTAAATGGTGCAAGACCCGGATTTGTCATCTATCACACCAATTATTCCCTGATCATTGACTCTGATATTTCCAATATAACAGCCATACAGGATTAACCTGTATGGCTGTTATATTTTACAAGGTTCCGGACAGATGATCAATAAACTGCTGAGCCGTTCTCCCGGATAGCCCTCCGTGATTCAGTTCCCATCTGCCTGCTTCCAGCAAAAGCTGGTCTTCCGGCATATTGATCTGATTTCTTCTGGCCAGCTGACGAACGATTTCCTGAAATTCTTTGCGCTCCGGCTTTCCATAATATATGGTTACGCCAAATCTTGCCACCAGCGAGAGCTTTTCCTGCACCGTATCGTTGGTATGCAGCTCTTCATCCCTGTCCTCCTTATCCCGGAAGGTTTCCCGGATCAGATGTCTTCTGTTGGATGTGGCATAGATCAGAATATTGTCCGGTTTCCGCTCCAGACCGCCCTCAATCACAGCTTTCAGATATTTATATTCAATTTCAAACTCCTCAAAAGACAGATCATCCATGTAAATAATAAATTTATAATTCCGGTTTTTTGATCTGTGCGATTACCGCGTTCAGATCCTGAAACTGGTGTTTGTAAATCTCGATCATCCGAAGGCCCTGGTCATAATACTGATTTAAAATGGCCTTGATCGAAGAAGACTTCCCCGTTCCGGCATCACCATACAACAGACAGTTATTGGCTTTCCGCCCTTTTACAAACGCTTCTGTATTTTCCACCAGCTTCTGTTTGGCTGATTCGTATCCTACCAGATCGTCCAGGTGAACATGGGCGATTTTTGTGATCGGAATGATCTCTACACCTTCCGGTCTGTGTTCTACCCGAAATGCCTTGTGAAGGCCAAATTTTCCCACACCGAATTCCCGGTAGAACTGTGTCACCTTTTCCTGAAAGATCTCCGGTGTTTCCGCCTGTGCAAGACTTTTGCTAAGATCACAGATGCGATCCCGGATCCTGCGGTTAAAGATCTTACCGTGGCCACTGTCCCCCCGGTAATTGCAGATCAGGGTCAGAAGATCTGTGCCAAGCTCCTCCTCCATTTCCCGGAAATCATACTGAAAAAGTTCCCGGAAGATCCGGAAATCATGGAGCGCCGCCACATGAATACTTCCCTCTGTCTTTCCGGTGATCTCACAGGAGGTGCTGTACCCGTTTTCACTGATGACCAGCAGATATGTCAGATAATCCTGCCAGAGATTCCCCTCAAACCCATGGTTCACCGATAGTTCCAGGATATCTCCTGTCACCTCGGACAAAAGCGCCAGAATATCTTCCCGGTTATAATAATCACTTTTGTATTCCTCCATCAGAAACACCATGTCTTTCAGGATCTGCTCGTCCTGCATGTTTTTATATAAAATCAACTCATTTGCTTTCATCATACCACTCCCTAATAATTTCCCAGGATCTTAAGACTCCTGCTTTCTTCCCGAAGGCCGCGGATCGCATTTTTTACGGCCGCATCCGCCAGGTTCCCTTCAAAATCTATAAAAAACCGGTATTCCCAGTTCCGTCCTTTCACAGGCCGCGACTCAATCCTTGTCATATTCAGATCATTGTAAATAAAGTGAGACAAAAGATGATAAAGGGAACCGCTGGTATGGGGAAGCTCAAAACAGATACTGATCTTTCCGGCATCTTCCAGAAAGATCTTTTGGTTTGTGACTACGATAAACCGGGTAGAATTATCGGGATCGTCATTGATCCCTTCCTGTAGCACTGTCAGACCGTGAGCTTTTGCCGCATAAGCACTGCAGACTGCCGCCTGGCTTTTATCCCCGTCTTCTATGATCTTTTTCGCTGCAATGGCTGTATTCGCCACACTGATCTGCTGCCAGTCCGGATGTTCTTCTAGAAACCTGGAGGTCTGCATCAGTGCCACGCCTTTGGAATATACTCTCCGGATATCAGCAGGCGTCGTCCCCGGAAGCCCCGCTAGCATGTGCTCTATAGGGATGATCGTCTCTCCTACAATGTAATTTTCAAATTCCACCAAAAGGTCATACATCTCATCCACTGATCCGGCTGTAGAATTTTCAATCGGAAGAACAGCAAAATCCGCCGCTCCTTCTTCAATCGCTTCCATAGCGTCCCGGAAAGTCTGCACATAGAAACAATTGCAGTTTTCTCCAAAATATGTGGTGGTCGCCGCCTGACTGTACGCCCCTTCCGTTCCGGGGAATACGATCCTCGCCGTATCTGCATGCAGAGAGGGCACGCTGATAAACGGCAGCCTTCCAAGCGCGCCCGCCTCTACCAGCTGCTGATACTGCAGCTTCCGGCTCATAGACATAAGCTGTTCATAGAGCTCGTGAATCCCCTTTTTATTAAATTCTGTAGATACCTTGCTTTCTACGTCCTTCAGTTTCTGATTCTCCCGGGTTCGGTCAAATACCTTTTTCCCGTTTTGTATTTTATATTCTCCTACCTGGCTGCATAAGTCCATCCGTTCTTCAAACAGGCGAACAATCTGATCATCGATCTGATCCAGCCGGTTTCGCAATTCTGTCAGTGACGTCATTGATCCGCTCTCCTTTTTTGAAACTAAAAACTATTATAGTACATGGCAGGACGGTTTGTCCAAAAAATTTTCATCAGACGTTGAAAATCTTCTCCATTTATTATATGATGTATGAAGGATTTTGACCTAGCTACAAGCATACATTGAGGAGGTTTTTATGAGACATTTGATGAGTCCGCTGGATTTTTCTGTGGAAGAGTTGGATCAGCTGATGGACCTGGCTGGAGATATCGAAAAGAATCCGGCAAAATATGCACACGCCTGTGAAGGAAAAAAACTTGCAACTTTATTTTATGAACCAAGTACCCGCACCCGCTTAAGTCATGAGGCTGCAATGCTCAACTTAGGAGGAAGCGTACTTGGTTTTTCTACAGCTGACTCCAGTTCTGCGACCAAGGGAGAAAGTGTATCCGACACCATCCGGATGATCTCCTGTTACGCAGATATCTGTGCCATGCGCCATCCAAAGGAAGGAGCGTCCATGGTGGCCTGCCAGCATTCCGATATCCCGGTGATCAATGCGGGCGACGGCGGACATCAGCACCCGACGCAGACCCTGACGGATCTTCTGACGATCCGCTCTCTGAAAGGGCATCTGGATCACATGACCATCGGTCTTTGCGGCGACCTGAAATTCGGCCGTACCGTTCACTCCCTGATCCATGCACTGGTTCGATATCCGGGTGTAAAATTCATCCTGATCTCACCGGAAGAACTGCGTCTGCCAAGTTACATCCGCTCGGATGTCCTGGACCGCAAGAATGTTCCTTACGAAGAAGTTGTCCGTCTGGAAGACGCCCTGCCGGATCTGGATCTTCTCTACATGACGCGCGTACAAAAAGAGCGCTTCTTTAATGAAGAAGATTATGTACGCATGAAAGACTTCTACATCCTGGACGCAAAAAAAATGGAGCTTGCTCCTGAAGATATGTATGTACTCCATCCTCTTCCCAGGGTAAATGAGATCTCTGTAGAAGTGGACGACGATCCGCGCGCCGCTTACTTTAAACAGGCAAAATACGGCGTCTACATAAGAATGGCGCTGATACTGACATTACTGGAAATCAAAGTCGATTAGATTAGGAGGAGAGCAATATGGTAAATAACACGCTGTCTGTGGGACGGATCGAAGAAGGATTTGTACTGGACCATATCCAGGCCGGAAGAAGTATGGATATCTACAAATATCTGCATCTTGACAAACTGGACTGCTGCGTTGCCATCATCAAAAATGCAAAAAGCAGTAAAATGGGCAAAAAGGACATTATGAAGATTGAATGTCCCATCGACTTTATGGATCTGGACATCCTTGGCTTTATTGATCATAATATTACCGTAAACATCATCAAAGACTCCCAGGTTGTTGCCAAAAAAAGCCTGCATCTGCCATCTCGTATCACCAATGTGATCCGGTGTAAAAACCCAAGATGCATCACTTCTATTGAACAGCAGCTGGATCATGTCTTTGTTCTTACGGATCCGAAAAAGAAATCTACCGGTGCAAATATTGCGAAGAAAAATACGATGGACCGATGCGCCGGAAAAAGAAAAATAATAAATAAAAAAAGAATCCTGATTTCCAGGATTCTGCGGATGCGGCAGTTTTCGATAAAGAGATCTGCCGCTCTTTTTTATGTGATGCAAGCAAGACGATAAGCCGGGTTATGTCGTTGAGTAATCATCTATCCAGGCCCATCGTCGCCGATGGGCTCAAGCGACCTACCTAAGACGTGACGGGCCGCCACATTGTCTTTATCCGGTCTTGCTTCGGATGGGGTTTACATGTGCCCTCTCTGTTGCCAGAAAGGCGGTAGTCTCTTACACTGCCCTTCCACCCTTACCTTCTTTTGAAAGAAGGCGGTTCATTTCTGTTGCACTTTCCTTGGAGTCGCCTCCACCGGACGTTATCCGGCATCCTGCCCTGTGAAGCCCGGACTTTCCTCATCTGCGGCCTTTCGGCGCCTGCAGATGCGATTACCTGTCTTACTTGCATGATTCATCTGTATGGATTCACGATTCTCTGGAACCGTGCCTGTCGTATTGCTATTCCTGAACTCCTGTGTCTTCCAAAAGGTCATTCCCGTCAGCAGCTGTTGTTGCCAGCGTGTCGCATCTTTCATTCTGAGGATGTCCGTCGTGGCCTTTGACCCAGATGAACTTCACCTCATGCGGTTCTTTGGCCGCCAGAAGGCGCTTCCACAGATCCACATTTTTCACAGGTTCATTTTTTCCTCTCTTCCATCCCTTTTTCAGCCAGCTGTCGATCCAGTGCTGGTTAAACGCATCCACCACATATCTGGAATCTGAATAAACCTCTACCTGGCAGGGACAGTTCAGCGCCTCCAGTCCTGCGATCACAGCCATCAGTTCCATGCGGTTGTTGGTAGTCTTTCGATATCCTTCGGAAATCTCCTTTGTGTGAAGGCTCCCCTTCGGATCAATGTATTCCAGCACTGTTCCATACCCTCCAGGACCCTCCGGATTGCCTCTGGCAGCCCCGTCGGTATAAATCTTTACCAGCATTTTAAAGTTCTCCTTTGATCACCTTCACTGCGTGGATCAGCTCAGGCATCAGATAGTGGAGCGCTTCTCTTGCAGCCTCCGGCCTTCCCGGCAGATCCACGATCAGAACATCCTGGCGGATTCCTGCAATCCCGCGGTTTAACATGGCGCGTTTGGTGAGTTCTGCCGCATGCGCGCGGATTGCTTCCCCGATCCCCGGCACCTCCCGTTCGATCACATCTCTGGTTGCCTCCGGCGTGCAGTCCCCGGCGCTAAGGCCGGAGCCTCCGGTAACAAGGATCAGATCTGTCAGATGATTGTCTGCCATTCTCTGCATCACGGTACTCAGAACTTTGCGGTCCCTGGGAAGCGCGCGCAGGAACACGATCTCAAGCCCGGCCTCCGTCACCATATCCCGGATGATCTCTCCGCTCGTATTTTCCTGTCGTTCTTTATATATATCTGTATTCGCTGTAATGATAGCAACTTTCATATCGTACCTCCGTCTTTTTTCTGATTCGTATACTGTTATCATCCATATTAACTCTTTTATCTGAAGAATGCAATAAAAAATCCATCAGATAATAATGCAGACCAGTCCGCCGTTGCTGTCGTTCACAATTTTCTGCATGGTATCCTGGAGCTTCTCCTGACTGGCCTCATTGATCATCGCCAGTTTACTCTTCATTCCGTCCATCACCAGCTCTTCTATTGATTTTCCGAAAATATTTGTCTTCCAGATCCCTTCCGGCCCGTCTCCTGCATCCTTCAGATAACGGATCAGATCTAAAGCCTGCTGCTCTGTCCCGACAATGGGCGCGATCTCCGTCTCTATATTTGCCCGTATCAGGTGGATAGACGGAGCCTGGGAGCGGATCTTTACGCCATACTTATTCCCCTGCCGAATGACCGTCGGCTCATCCAGAAGGATGTCTTCCCTGCCTGGACTGACCGCTCCATATCCTTTTCCCTTTACGGCCAAAAACGCGTCTTTGATCTCTCCATACTCTTCTTTCGCTTTAGCCAGTTCTTTTAAAACTGTGATCAGACCGTACTGTCCCCGGATCTCCACGCCGGTCATCTCACTTAACATCTTATAATAATACTGATCCGGCACTTTTACCCGAAATCCGACTTTTCCGGTATCCAGTTCCAGATGATCCGAGACGATTCCTGCAACTGCGTCTTCCTGCATGCTAAGATCCAGGGATGATACATCGCCCATCTGGTTCAGCTTTTTCATGATCTCTCTTGCTTTTGTAAGGATTTCCTGTTTGATCTTATGTTCCAGCGGAAGTACTTCCACCCACCCTGGCAGATAAAACTCTACTTCTGCAACCGGGAATTCAAGCAATACTGCTTCCAGGATCCGGTGGATATCCTCTCCGCTTAACTGTTCACAATTTACGGGAAGTGTTCTGGTCTGGTACTGCTTTTCCAGTTCTTCTGCCGTTCGTTTTGCTGCTTCTCCGTCCGGTTTCCTGGAATTGACCAGTATCACAAATGGTTTCCCGATCTGTTTTAATTCCTGAATGGTCTTTTTTTCAGCAGGAAGGTAATTTTCTCTGGGAATTTCTGTAATACTGCCGTCTGTCGTGATCACAATCCCAATGGTGGCATGGTCGCAGATCACTTTCTTTGTCCCAATCTCCGCTGCTTTTGAAAATGGAATCTCCCGGTCGGACCAGGGGGTTTTTACCTGCCGTTCTTTCCCCCCTTCTATGTGTCCGGATGCGCCGTCAACCATAAAACCCACGCAGTCGATCAGACGGATACGAACCTCACCCTCGCCGGAAAGCCGGATCCTGGCAGCATCTTTTGGAACAAATTTGGGCTCGGTTGTCATGATCGTCTTTCCGGATGCGGACTGCGGAAGTTCATCGGTATCCCGAAGTCGTCTGGCTTCATCTTCAATCTGTGGAAGAACCAGCACATCCATAAACCGTTTGATAAATGTAGATTTCCCGGTTCTCACCGGTCCCACGACTCCAAGATAGATCTCGCCGCCAGTCCTGGTCTGAATATCTCTATATAACTGATCTGTATTCATAAAAAAACCCCCTTGCTGTGCTGATAACAGTCTATGCAAGGGGGATCTGTTCTAGAACGATTCTTTCTGTTCCTTTTTATTCTTTCCAGGTTAATGTGGATATCTCAGGCTTGCTGTCACGCAGCATCAGATCTTTTACTGCTTCACCCGGATTTTTTCCTTCAAAAAGTATTTTATTTACTTCTTCAATGATCGGTGTGGAGACACCATATTTCTTGCCCATCTTTACGGCCGCTTTGGTGGAATATACGCCTTCCACCACCATCTTTACTTCATCCATAGCCTCCTGCATGGACATTCCCTGTCCGATCAGATATCCGGCTCTGCGGTTTCGGCTGTGGACGCTGGCACAGGTAACGATCAGATCTCCGATGCCGGTAAGCCCTGTAAAACTTTCCAGCGCGCCTCCCGCCTTTACACCCAGTCTTGCAATCTCTGCAATCCCGCGGGTAATAAGAGCCGCCTTGGTATTGTCGCCATAGCCAAGACCATCCGCAATCCCGGCCGCAAGAGCGATCACGTTCTTTAAGGATCCTCCAAGCTCCATACCGAGAATATCAGGACTTGTATAAACGCGGAACACCTCATTCATAAACATGGACTGCAGATATTCCGCTGTCTTTTTTGACTTCGCGCCGATCACCACGCTGGTGGGAATGCCCCGGCCCACTTCTTCTGCATGGCTTGGCCCGGACAGCACTGCAACATCTGCCTGTGGGATCTCCTGTTCAATCTGCTGCGACAATGTCATCAGAGTATCTTCTTCAATCCCTTTGGCCACATCTACGATAATCTGGCCTGTGGGAATATACGGGCTCATTGATCTGGCCGTATTCCTGGTAAATGGCGACGGAACCGCCATCACAAGAAAATCCCTGTCTTTTACCGCTCCTTCCAGATCAGATGTAAATACCATATCCTCCGGGATCGGAACTCCCGGAAGCTTACTTACATGTTCCCGTCTGGTGGAAAGCATCTCCACCTCTTCTTCACTGATGGACCATACGGTTACCTTATGATCATTCTTATGCAACAGCAGGGCAAGAGCAGTCCCCCAGCTTCCCGCTCCCATGATTCCTACATTTGCCATAGCGTATCCTCCCTTTCTGTTATGACTTTTTATGACTTTTTCTTTCCGACACTTAATTTATTTTCTGTGCCGGATAATAAACGACGGATATTTGCCCGGTGCTTAAACACCGCTGAAATGAGAAGCAAAGCGGCGATCCCGTACATTTCCCACAGCGCTTCTTTGGGAACCTGAAACCCTCCCGCCTGTCCATATACAATAATCTCAATCAGATAAATTGTGACGACCAGAAGCGATCCCACAGACACATATCTGGTCAGCGCTACGACGATCAGAAATGCCGCCAGGCAGATCAGCACCATAGGAAGCGGCAGGGTGCTTGCCAGAAGTCCCGCGGTGGTTGCGATCCCCTTTCCCCCTTTAAACTTCATATAGAAGGGATAATTATGTCCGAACACCGCGCCCATACCTGCATACATGGCAAACAGCGGCGTCAGATCCGGATGCGATCTTCCAAAAATCAGATGTACCGCGACCACTGCAAATATACATTTCAGCGCATCGCCAAGAAATGTGATCAGACCGGCCTGCCACCCCAGTACTCTCAGAGCATTGGTTGTTCCCGCATTTCCGCTTCCCTGACTCCGGATATCAATATGATGCAGTTTTCCATAGAGATATCCTGTCTGAAACAGTCCAAAGCCATATCCGATCAGTAAACATACCACCCGTTCTATCATGCCTGATCCTTTTCCTTTCTTTCCCGTATAAAGAACTTTAACGAAGTCCCGCGAAATCCAAATGCTTCCCGTATTTTATTTTCCAGATATCTGGTATAAGAAAAATGCATCAGTTCCTTATCATTTACAAAAATCACAAAAGTAGGCGGCTTTACTGCTACCTGGGTAATATAATAAAGCTTCAGACGCTTTCCCTTATCAGAAGGCGGCTGCTGCATGGCTACTGCTTCTGTCATGATCTCATTAAGTACGCCGGTTGCAACGCGCATCGTCTGATTTTCAATGACCATATCGATCATATCATACAGTTTCATCAATCTCTGCCCGGTAAGAGCAGACACATACATGATCTGTGCATAAGGCATATAAGAAAGGACTCTTCGTACTTCCGCCTCATATTCCCGCATCGTCCGGTCATTTTTTTCAATCGCGTCCCACTTATTAACTACAATGATAATGCCTTTTCCACGCTCATGGGCGATCCCGGCGATCTTGGCATCCTGCTCCGTAACACCCTCCACCGCGTCGATCACCATCAGAACAACGTCCGCCCGCTCCACAGCCGTCACGGTACGGATGATACTGTAGCGCTCCAGTTCTTCTTTGATCTTGTTTTTTCTGCGAAGTCCGGCTGTATCAATAAAGACATATTCTTTTCCGTTGTGGACCACTTCTGTGTCTATGGCGTCTCTGGTGGTGCCCGCCACATCCGAAACGATCACTCTTTGTTCGCCGAGCAGTTTATTTATGATAGAAGATTTTCCCACATTCGGCTTGCCTACAATGGCAATCCTCGGCCTGTCGTCTTCCTCTTCTTCCTCCTGATGTTCCGGAAAATCGCGGACCACAGCATCCAGCATGTCTCCAAGCCCAAGCCTGGACGCTGCGGAGATGGGGATCGGATCACCGATTCCCAGATTATAAAATTCATAGACGTCAGCCATGAACTTATCAAAACTGTCCACTTTATTTACAACCAGGACCACAGGTTTCCCCGAACGGCGCAGCATGTCTGACCACCTTGGAATCCGCATCTACGAGTCCCTGGCGCACATCGGTTATAAAGATGATCACATCTGCCGTATCAATGGCGATCTGTGCCTGTTCCCGCATCTGTGATAAGATGACGTCCCTGCTGTCCGGTTCGATACCGCCGGTATCGATCAGGGTAAACTCGTGATTCAGCCAGGAGACCTCCGCATAGATCCGGTCCCTGGTCACTCCCGGCGTATCCTTTACAATGGAGATCATTTCTCCGGCCAGCACATTAAAAAGTGTGGACTTTCCCACATTTGGCCTTCCTACGATAGCCACTACTGGTTTACTCATGATTGCCTCCTGTATCTATCTGCATTCCCAATATTGCTTCTATCAGATCTTGTCCGCTTGATTTTACAATATCTGTTCTTACTTGTAAAGCTTTTTGCACGTCTTCCAGTGTGACATCGTCCAAAAAGACGTCTTCCTCACTGCGAAACATATTACAGGGAAGAAGAAGCCGCTCTCCCAACTCTTTTCCCTTAAGCTGCTTCATCAGATCGCCTCCCGTAATGAGTCCGGATACAGTGATCTTTTCGCCAAAAAAGTCATTGCGGATCGGATAGACCAGCGTTTCCGTCCGGGGATATTTGCTCGGGAGTTCCTCTGTAATCCTGCAGATCTCCGCATACGCCAGCATTCCCGTGGCAATCGACACCCGGCGGCTTTTCGCATCGCCCGGAAGCGCCCGGAAGACCTCTTTACATTCTTCCCGCAAAAGTCGGATCATACCGACGCCGTTTTCCAGTTGCAGATATCCGTCATACCGTTCTTCTTCCGGGATCTCCTCTTCTGCCAGAAGATACCATTCATCCCCGGCATGGATAAAATGGATCCCATACTCTTCAAACAGCTTTTTCTGCCAGCGGTGGATGATCTCCAGCACGCCTTTTGCCTCTTCTTTCGTAAAAGACTTAAGCGGATACAGCCCTTCCCTGTATCTGGTAAGCCCCACCGGCACCACGGAGACGCTTCTTAGATATGGAAGATACCGGCTCATATCCCGGATACTCCGTTCCAGCTCCTCTCCGTCGTTGATGCCTTTACAGAGAACGATCTGTCCGTTCATCTCGATCCCGGCCTCATAAAGCCGGTCCACTTTTTTCAGTGCCTCGCCTGCGAACCGGTTGTGCAGCATTTTACAGCGAAGTTCCGGATTCGTGGTATGAAAAGATATATTGATAGGCTCCAGATGATACCGGATAATACGGTCAATATCATGTTCGCTCATGTTGGTCAGCGTTACATAATTTCCCTGTAAAAAGGAAAGTCTGGAATCATCGTCCTTAAAATACAGGGTTTCCCGCATTCCCTTCGGCATCTGATCGATAAAGCAGAACATACATTTATTTCTGCAGGAGCGGTATTCATCCATCAGTCCCTGCTCAAATTCCATCCCCAGATCCTCATCGTAATCTTTCTCAATCTCCAGTTCCCACTCTTCTCCGTCCGGTTTCTCGATCAGAAGGACCAGTTCTTCATCATGGATAAGAAAATGATAATCAAATACATCTTCGATCAGCTGATCGTTGACAGACAAAAGCAGATCTCCGGGGCCAATCCCCAGTTCATCCGCAATACTTCCTGGTTCTACACCGCTGATCTTATGTTTATGCTCCATAAGTATTCTCCTCGTCTTCACTCTTTCTTTTTTTATTATACCCTACAACTCTCATTTCGTCCAATCAGTAGTTGACCTTTTTATGGAAAAGGTGATATAAATGAAATAGCGGATTCACCGCTGCTATTACTACAGAACAGGAGATTATTATGTCATATACAGAATTAATGGAAGAAGCGCTCCCTGTCGCCCCCTTAAAAATCGCGGCCCTGGAGTCCTGCAGGGAAATGGGGCGCAAGGTCAACGACTATATCGTACAGTTTCGGAAAGATACAAAAAAGGAATCCCTGGATTCCCCTCTTTTTTCACATTATCAGTCTGACAATTATCTGGTGGACTGCCGTTGTCCCAGATTCGGGACCGGCGAAGCAAAGGGGATGATTTCCGAGACCGTCCGTGGAAAAGATCTGTTTGTCATGGTGGATGTCTGCAATTACAGCCTTACTTATACGGTAAACGGTCATCCCAACCATATGTCTCCAGACGACCATTATCAGGATCTGAAACGGATCATCTCAGCCGCCAACGGCAAAGCACACCGCCTCAATGTAATCATGCCGTTTCTTTATGAAAGCCGTCAGCACAAACGGACCAAGCGGGAATCTCTGGACTGCGCTCTTGCCCTGCAGGAGCTGACCGACATGGGTGTCAGCAATATCATCACTTTTGACGCACATGATCCCAGAGTCCAGAACTCGATCCCGCTTCATGGTTTCGATAACTTCAATCCGCCCTATCAGTTCATGAAGGCGCTGCTCCGCGCGGAGCCGGATCTTCCGATCGACAAGGAACATCTGATGATCGTAAGTCCGGACGAGGGCGCAATGCACCGGGCCGTTTATTTTTCCAATGTCCTGGGTGTGAATATGGGTATGTTCTACAAACGCCGGGATTATTCTACAATCGTCAACGGCAAGAACCCTATCGTGGCTCATGAGTTCCTGGGCGAAGATATCAAAGGAAAGAATGTGATCGTCGTAGACGATATGATTTCTTCCGGAGAAAGTATGCTGGACGTGGCAAAACAGATGAAGGACCGTGGCGCTGACCGGGTATTTGTCTGCACCACCTTCGGATTATTTACCGATGGATTTGAAAAATTCGACGAGTATTACAACAAGGGATATATTGACCGGGTCATCACGACGAACCTTACCTATCTTCCGCCGGAGGCCCTGGCAAAACCGTATTTTGTAGCGGCAGACATGAGCAAATTTATCGCTTTGATCATCGATGCCTTTAATCATGATATCACCATCGGAAAAGTACTGGATCCCACAAGCCGGATCCACGAACTTCTGGACAGGCACACAAAACAGCTGTCTGGAAAATAACAAGAAAAACCTGCCGGGAAATCGTGTTGCAGACTTCTCCGGCAGGTTTTTTGCTGTTGTTTTGAGACCGTTTCAAGTTTTGTGTAAACCCAAAAAACTGATATAAGATATGTTGTTAGTTACTCTGGGCAGAGCCGATTTTTTGAGGTTCTGCCCTTGTTTGTATTATAATACCGTTTCCGGACATGTCAAGCAGGGCTGGCCCAGCCAGCCCTGTCAGGCCAGAAACAGCTTATGATCCAGATAATCGTTCTTCGAAAAATATCTCCAGCTGCGAATGAATCTGCCCCCAATCCTGTCGGTGTCCAGTCCATTTTTTCGTGATATCCATCATAGCCAGATACAGCATTTTCAGGAGACTCTCATCGGAAGGGAATACCGTCTTAGATTTCGTAACCTTCCGCAGCTGCCGGTTAAATCCCTCAATGGCATTCGTGGTATAGATTAAGCGGCGGACCGCTTCAGGATACTTGAAATACGTTGAAAGATTCGCCCAGTTGTCCTTCCATGATTTTGCGATTTTGGGATATTTCCCGCTCCATTTCTCATCAAAGCCATCCAGTTCAGCCAGTGCGATTTCTTCTGTTGGGGCTGCATATACACGCTTCAGATCAGCCATCAGCGGTTTGAGCTCCTTGTAGGAAACAAACTTTGTCGTATTCCGGATCTGATGGATAATGCATTGCTGGATCTCCGTATCCGGAAAAACAGCTTCAATTGCCTGGGGAAAGCCTGTCAGACCGTCTACACATGCGATCAGGATATCTTCCACGCCGCGATTCTTCAGACCGTTTAGGATCGAAAGCCAGAACTTTGCGCTTTCGTTTTGCCCGACATACATGCCAAGCACATCTTTGTGACCTTCCATATCGATCCCTATAGCGATATAAACAGCACGTTTTACAATCCGGCCTTCATTGCGCACATGGTAATGGATGGCATCCATAAAAACAACCGCATAGATTTCTTCCAAAGGTCTTTCCTGCCATTCTTTTACGATGGGAAGGATCTTATCTGTGATCCGGCTAATAGTGCTATCAGAAATCTCAATGTCGTACAATTCACGCATATGGCTTTCGATATCGTTCGTAGTCATTCCTTTCGCATACATGGAGATGATCTTCTCCTCCATGTCCTGAGTGATAGTATTCTGATATTTCTTGACAATCTGCGGTTCAAACTCGCCTTTCCTGTCCCTGGGAATGTCAATTTCCATGTCACCATAGCTGGTATGCATGGTCTTCTGAGAGTGCCCGTTTCTGGAATTATCGGTTTCCTTGTTACGGTAATCATACTTTGAATAACCTAATTCTTCATCCATCTCCTGGTCCAGGGCACCTTCCAGGATGATGGACATCATATCCCGCATGATAGAGTTGACATCCGTTCCATCCTTGACCTTTACATTGTTTTCTTTCAGGTAGTTGCCCATCATTTCCCGAAGAGCTGCTTTTTGTGGGGTATCTTTTTTCCTTGCCATAAAATAAACCTCCAAACTGGTAAGTCTATCTTACATCAGTTTGAAGGTTTACACAAACTTTGGGATACTCCCGTTGTTTTCTATCTGATCACACGCACCTTCAGCACGTCTTTTACTGCTTTCAGTTCCTCAATGGCTTCCTGGGTGATTTCCGAATCAATATCGATCATAGTATATGCATACCCGCCTTTACTCTTATTGGAAAGGTCTGCGATATTGATATTATCTTCCGCCAGGATCCGGGTAAACTGTCCCAGCATGTTGGGAATGTTATGATGCAGAAGCAGGATCCGGGTATTTTCCCCTTTAAGTCCCATGTCTGAATCCGGATAATTGACAGAATGCCTGATATTTCCGTGTTCCAGATAGCTGCGGATCTCCTTTGCCGCCATTCTGGCACAGTTATCTTCCGATTCTTCCGTAGATGCCCCCAGATGCGGGATCACAATCGCCCCTTTCACTCCGGTAATCACCGGGGTTGGAAAATCTGTCACATAATGTTTGATCTTGCCGGCCACCAGCGCATCGATCACGGCTTCTTCCACCACCAGTACATCTCTTGCAAAGTTCAACAATACCACGCCTTTTTTCATCAGGCTGATGGCATTCCCGTCGATCATGCCCCGGGTACTGTCCATGGCCGGGACATGGATGGTGATATAGTCGCAGTCTTTATAGATTTCATCTACTGTTTTCGCATGATGGATGCTGCGGTTTAAGTTCCATGCAGAATCCACCGACATATAGGGGTCATATCCATATACGTCCATCCCCAGACTTACCGCAGCGTTTGCCACCAGCACGCCGATGGCTCCAAGGCCGATCACTCCCAGCTTTTTACCGTCCAGTTCGCAGCCGGCGAAAGCCTTCTTGGCTTTTTCCGCGTCTTTGGCTATATTGCCGTCCTCTTCATTTTCCTGGACCCAGTTGATCCCGCCGATGATATCTCTGGATGCCAGAAGCATCCCGGCAATCACCAGCTCCTTGACGCCGTTCGCGTTGGCTCCCGGCGTATTAAAGACCACGATTCCCTCTTCCGCGCAGCGTTCCAGAGGGATATTATTTACTCCGGCTCCGGCTCTTGCGATTGCTTTTAACCGGGTGCCAAATTCCATTTCCTGCATAGACGCGCTTCTCACCAGCACGGCGTCCGCATCCTCCACGCGGCTGACTGGTACATATTCTTCTGAAAATTCCCGGATCCCCACATCCGAAATCTGATTTAAGCAATGATATTGATACATGGTTATCCGTTCTCCTCTTCAAATTTCTTCATAAACCTGGTCAATGCCTCTACTCCCTCTATGGGCATGGCATTGTAAATACTTGCGCGCATGCCTCCTACGGTCCGGTGTCCTTTTAAACTGACCAGACCGGCCGCTTCCGCTTCTTTTACAAAGCGTGCGTCCAGTTCCGGATCGCCGGTCACAAACGGCACATTCATAAGGGAACGGTCCTTTTTTTCTACCGTTCCGTGAAACATCCTGCTCTGATCCAGATACTCATAAAGGATGGCTGCTTTTTTCTCATTGTATGCTTTCATGACAGCAAGACCGCCTTTTCGTTTCAGCCACTGAAAGACCTTGCCGCAGATATAGATCCCATAGGCAGGCGGCGTATTGTATAAGGAGCCGGCGTCTGCATGAGTCTGATACTTCATCATAGTGGGCGTACCCGGAAGCACGTCGTCTGTGATCAGATCTTCCCGTATGATCACGATCACCACGCCGGCCGGCCCGATATTTTTCTGTACCCCGCCGTAGAGTACTCCGTACTTTGTCACATCCACAGGCTCTGACAAAAAGCAGGAGGACACATCCGCCACAAGGATCTTCCCCTTTGTGTCCGGCAGTTCCTTGTATTTTGTCCCGTAGATCGTATTATTTTCACAGATATATACATAATCCGCGTCCTTTGACACCGGAAGATCCCGGCAGTCCGGTATATAAGAGAAGGTACGGTCCTCCGAAGAAGCGATGACATTGGCTTTCCCGTACTTCGAAGCCTCCTGGTAAGCTTTCTTTGACCACTGTCCGGTCAGGATAAAATCTGCAGACCGGTTTTTCATCAGGTTCATGGGCAGCATGGCAAACTGGAGCGATGCGCCGCCCTGCAGGAATAATACCTTATAGCAGTCAGGAATTCCCATCAGTTCTCTTAAGTCAGCCTCCGCCGTATGCAGGATCTTCTGAAAGGTTGCTCCCCGGTGGCTCATCTCCATCACGGACATTCCGGTGCCCTGGTAATCCAGCATCTCATCTGCTGCTTCCTTTAAGACTTCCTCCGGCAGGACGGCCGGTCCTGCGGAAAAATTATATACTCTTCCCATCTCTCATGCCTTTCTGACTATCTGTCTATCTGTCTATCCGTCTGTGCATCTGCACGGTTTACTGTTTCTTTCCTGCTTCCAGATCCTCCTCGTCAAAGGCTTTGCTGATCGCTTCGCCAGGCGCCACCATAGGCCATACTTTCTCATCGCTGTCAATCTGGCAGTCGATCACTGCCGGCCCGTCTGCTGTAAGCGCCTTTGCAAATGCCTCCCGGAACTCCTCTGGCGTTGTCGCGCGCATGCCTGTGGCGCCCATGGCTTCCGCCAGTTTCACAAAGTCCACAGAGTCATTCAGTACGGTTGCGGAGTAACGCTTCCCGTAGAAGAGATCCTGCCACTGACGCACCATGCCCAGCACGTGATTGTTCAGCACCACCTGGATCACAGGGATCTGATATCTGGCCGCTGTGGCGATCTCGTTCATATTCATACGGAAGCATCCGTCCCCGGCAATATTGACCACGGTCTTATCCGGCCTTGCGGTTTTCGCGCCGATGGACGCGCCCAGACCGTAGCCCATGGTTCCAAGGCCGCCTGACGTCAGAAGCGTCCTTGGCTTTGTAAACTTATAATACTGGGCGGCCCACATCTGGTTCTGACCGACCTCTGTAACGATCAGGGCGTCTCCGTGGGTCTGCCGGTAGATTTCCTCCACAGCGCCGGGTCCGGTCAGCAGGTCTGTGTGATAAGTGAGCGGATATTTTTCTTTGTATTCACTGATCTTCTGGATCCATTCCGTGTGATCCTGCTGTTCCAGCCGCTTATTAAGGCGTTTGAGGATCACCTTGATATCGCCGACCACGCCTTCGGTGATCAGCACGTTTTTATTCATCTCCGCCACGTCCACGTCAAATTGAAGGATCTTTGCATGCTCTGCAAATTTCTTTGCATTTCCTGTCACCCGGTCGCTGAATCTTGCTCCCACCACGATCAGCAGATCGCACTCACTGACCCCGTAATTAGAAGTTTTCGTTCCATGCATGCCAAGCATTCCGGTGTAGAGGGGATCTGTTCCCGGGAACGCGCCTTTTCCCATCAGGGAATCACAGACCGGAGCGTCCACTTTTTTCACAAACTCGTAAAGTTCTTCACTGGCGTTGGAAAGGACCGCGCCTCCTCCTACAAAGATATAGGGCCTTTTCGCCTCCCGGATCAGTTCCAGCGCTGTTTCCACGTCTTTTTCACACAGGTCTTCCGAAGGACAGACCGCAGAGATCTCTTTTTTCTCATACTCTGCCTGATTGGAAGTGACATCCTTGGGAATATCGATCAGCACCGGACCCGGACGGCCTTTCTTCGCAATGACAAAGGCCTTGCGGATGGTATCGGCCAGCTGTTCCACATCTTTCACGATAAAATTATGTTTGGTAATGGGCATGGTGATACCGGAAATGTCGATCTCCTGGAAGCTGTCCTTTCCAAGAAGCGGGACTCCCACATTACAGGTGATCGCCACAATAGGAATAGAATCCATATAGGCTGTGGCGATGCCGGTTACCAGATTGGTCGCGCCCGGTCCGCTGGTTGCCAGACACACGCCTACCTTTCCGGTTGCCCGCGCATATCCGTCTGCCGCATGGGATGCTCCCTGCTCATGGGAGGTCAGGATATGCCGGATTTCATCCTGATGCTGATATAACGCATCGTAAACATTCAGGATCGCGCCGCCCGGGTATCCAAAGACCGTATCCACGCCCTGCTCTTTTAAACATTCTATTACAATTTCTGCTCCTGTAAGCTGCATACTTTCTCACTCCTGTTCTTACAATATTCCCGGACTAGTTCTTTGGTACTTCCAGGATAGCTCCCCGGTTTCCGGAAGTCACCATCGCCGCATAGCGGGCCAGGTATCCTGTGGTTACCCGGGGCTGTCTGGGCTGCCATTTTTCTTTTCTCTTTGCCAGCTCTTCTTCTGATACGTCAAGCTCCAGAGACAGTTCCGGAATATTGATCTTGATGATATCGCCTTCCTCTACCAGCGCAATGGGACCTCCCACTGCCGCTTCCGGAGATACATGGCCGATGGATGCGCCTCTGGATGCGCCGCTGAATCTTCCGTCCGTGATAAGGGCTACGCTGGAACCAAGTCCCATACCAGCGATCGCAGAGGTGGGATTCAGCATTTCCCGCATTCCCGGGCCGCCTTTGGGTCCTTCATAACGGATAACCACCACATCTCCCGGATGGATCTGGCCGCCTTTGATCGCAACGATGGCGTCTTCTTCACAGTCAAAGACTCTGGCCGGTCCTTCGTGTACCAGCATCTCGTCCACAACAGCGGAGCGCTTCACTACGCTTCCGTCCGGCGCCAGATTGCCTTTCAGCACGGCAAGGCCGCCGGTCTGGGAATACGGGTGGTCAATGGGCCGGATCACTTCCGGATCCTTGTTGACAACGCCTGCGATATTTTCCCCGACTGTCTTTCCTGTAACGGTCATACATTCCGTATGCAGGAGATTCTTTTTATTTAATTCTGCCATAACGGCGTATACGCCGCCCGCCGCGTTCAGATCTTCCATATAGGTAGGTCCTGCCGGCGCCAGGTGACAGAGGTTTGGCGTCTTCTCGCTGATGCCATTTGCAAAATCAATCTCAAAATCCATTCCCACTTCATGGGCGATCGCCGGAAGGTGGAGCATACTGTTGGTGGAACAGCCAAGCGCCATATCCACAGTCAGCGCATTTAAAATGGCTTCTTTTGTCATAATGTCTCTGGGGCAGATATTCTTTCTCCACAGTTCCATCACCTGCATACCGGCCTCTTTTGCCAGCCGGATCCTTGCGGAATATACGGCAGGGATGGTTCCATTGCCGCGAAGGCCCATGCCCAGTACCTCTGTCAGGCAGTTCATGCTGTTGGCCGTATACATTCCGGAACAGGAACCACAGGTGGGACAGGTGTTATTTTCGTATTCCAATAGCTCCTCATCCGTGATCTTGCCTGCCGCATTGGCTCCGACCGCCTCAAACATGCTGGAGAGACTGGTCTTGCAGCCTTTGACCCGGCCGGCCAGCATCGGACCGCCGCTGACAAAGATCGTCGGAACATTGATCCTGGCCGCAGCCATCAGAAGTCCCGGCACATTCTTATCACAGTTTGGCACCATTACCAGCGCGTCGAACTGATGCGCCAGAGCCATCGCCTCTGTAGAATCCGCGATCAGATCTCTGGTCACCAGAGAATACTTCATGCCGATATGGCCCATGGCAATCCCGTCACAGACGGCGATTGCCGGAAATACGATCGGCGTTCCGCCTGCCATGGCAACTCCCTGCTTCACGGCATTCACAATCTTATCCAGATTCATGTGCCCGGGCACGATCTCATTATAGGAGCTGACAATTCCCACCAGAGGACGCTCCATCTCCTCTTTTGTCAACCCCAGCGCGTTAAACAAAGAACGGTGGGGCGCCTGCTGTTTTCCTTTTGTAACTGTATCACTTCTCATGTTCTTACCTCCTAATGAAACTTACGATCAGATCTCCCATCCCGGCAGTGCCGATCTGAGTCTTTCCTTCGGACATAATGTCAATGGTCCGGTATCCTTCTTTCAGGACTTTTTCCACTGCTTGTTCTATTGCATCAGCTTCCTGATCCAGATCAAAGCTGAATCTGAGCATCATGGCTGCAGAAAGTATGGTGGCGATCGGGTTTGCGATGCCTTTTCCTGCAATATCCGGAGCAGATCCTCCGCTTGGCTCATAAAGTCCGAACTTTGTCTCGTTTAAGCTGGCGCTTGCCAGCATTCCGATGGATCCGGTCACCATGCTTGCCTCATCTGACAAAATGTCGCCAAACATATTCTCTGTCAGGATCACATCAAACTGTTTTGGATCTTTTACCAGCTGCATGGCGCAGTTATCTACCAGCATGTGTTCGAGTGTAACCTCCGGATATTCTCCTGCAACCTCATCTACGACCTTTCTCCAGAGTCTGGAAGAATCCAGCACATTTGCCTTATCAACGCTGGTTACTTTTTTCCGGCGTTTCATGGCAATGTCAAAGGCCCTCTTTGCGATCCTGCGGATCTCCTCTTCATTATAGGTGAGGGAATCAAAGGCAGTCAGAACACCGTCCACTTCTACGGTCTTGCGTTCGCCAAAATAGAGTCCTCCTGTCAGCTCCCGCATGATCATCATGTCAAATCCGCCTTCTGTAATGGATTCTTTCAGCGGGCAGGCCCCCTTCAGTTCTTCGTACAACACTGCGGGTCTTAGATTCGCAAACAGGTTCAGCTCTTTACGGATCCGCAACAGTCCGGCTTCCGGTCTCTTTGATGGTTCTAACTGGTACCACGGCGAAGTCTTTGCATCACCGCCGATGGATCCCATAAGCACGGCATCGCACTGCTTTGCCGCGGCTACCGTCTCATCTGTCAGCGGCACGCCGTGCACATCAATAGACGCACCGCCCAGCAGAAGCTCTGTATACTCACAGGTATGTCCGTATGTCTCTGCGATTTTATTCAGGACTTTCTGGGCTTCGGTCACGATTTCCGGTCCGATCCCGTCCCCTTTGATAATTCCGATTTTCAGATTCATTCACTACACCCTTCCTATTAAAGAAACTATAACATTAATATTATCGCATTTTTATACATGTTTCAAGACTTTAGTGAGCTAAAATTTACGGTTTGAATTGTCTGCAAAAAAAGGCACTGCCACCCGGGCAGTGCCTTTTGATATGTCTGATATTTTTTGCTTATTCTGCGTTCGCCTTTTCAATCTGGGCGATTGCTGCTTTCTGCATGGGGATCCGGCAGTTACGGTTGCTTCCGAACTCCACGATCACATCCTCATCGCTGATGTCAATGATCACACCATAAAATCCGCTGGTCGTAAGAACGGTATCTCCTACTTCCATCTCTGAGATCATCGCCTGCACTCTTTTCTGCTCTTTTCTCTGTGGTCTGATAAAAATAACCAGAAGCCTGCAAAAATCACTGCATATACAAGGATAAGCAATACCCAGCTTCCGCCTGAACTCTGTGATGCTAATGCGTACATATACTATTCCTCCTACTATCTAAAAACGCTATTGCTATCATACACAATAAAACCGATTTCTTCAAGTAATTTCCTGCAATTCATGGAATTTTTAGGATTTATCACCTGTAAGTCCCGCCATCTTTCGTTTCTTATACGCCTGATATTCCCCGGCATCGATCGCCGCACGGATCTCCTCCATCATGGTATTATAAAAATACAGATTGTGAAGAACACACAGCCGCATTCCCAGCATTTCTTTTGCTTTCAGAAGGTGTCTGATATAAGCCCTGGAATACGTCCGGCAGGCCGGGCACTGGCACCCTTCTTCGATCGGACGGTCATCCAGTTCATATCTGGCATTAAAAAGATTTAACTTTCCATGGTTGGTATAGACATGTCCGTGCCTTCCATTTCTGCTTGGATATACACAATCAAAGAAATCCACGCCCCGATCCACTGCTTCCAGGATATTCACCGGTGTTCCAACCCCCATCAGATATGTGGGCTTCTCTTCAGGAAGATTGGGGACTACCGCCTCCAGGATCCGATACATATCTTCGTGGGATTCCCCTACCGCCAGGCCACCGATGGCATAACCATCCAGATCAAGTTCCGCGATCTCCTTTGCATGGCGGATCCGGATATCCTCGTAGATGCCTCCCTGGTTGATGCCAAACAACATCTGCTGCCGGTTGATGGTATCCGGAAGGCTGTTGAGCCTCTCCATCTCCTTCTTGCAGCGCATAAGCCATCTGGACGTGCGGGCTACGGACCGTTCCATATACTCCCGGTCCGCCACGCTGGAAGGGCACTCGTCAAAGGCCATCGCGATCGTGGACGCCAGATTCGACTGGATCTGCATACTCTCCTCCGGTCCCATGAAAATCTTCTTTCCGTCTATATGGGAATGAAAATAAACGCCTTCTTCTTTGATCTTGCGAAGCCCTGCCAGAGAGAACACCTGAAAACCGCCGGAATCTGTCAGGATCGGCCTGTCCCAGGCCATAAACTTGTGAAGGCCACCCAGCTTACGGATCACCTGATCCCCCGGTCTTACATGGAGATGATAGGTATTGGATAATTCAATCTGTGTCTTGATCCCCCGAAGGTCGTCTGTAGAAACCGCGCCTTTGATCGCGGCCACTGTTCCCACATTCATAAATACAGGGGTCTCAACGACCCCATGTACTGTAGTAAATCTTCCTCTTTTCGCCTTTCCGTCTTTCTTTAATAACTGATACATATATACCCCTTTAAAAATGACATACTACCGGTGTTCCAGATGAAATCAGATTATAAAGCTGTCCCGCCGCATCGTAAGGCATATTTACACATCCGTGGGAACCTCCGGTCAGATATCTGGAGCCTCCGAACGTCGGCTGCCAGGTAGCGTCATGGAACCCGATCCCCCCGTTAAACGGCATCCAGTATTTTACAGGACTTTCGTAGGAATAAGACCCGTCCGGAAGCTTTTCTCCCCGCAACACCTGATCCAGCGCTTTGTAAGCAAGGGAATACACGCCCTGAGGCGTATCGTACCCCTTGTTTGGATTCCCCGTTACACATGGAGACGAGAGCACCACCTGTCCATTCTGCACAAAATACACCATCTGATTGGTCAGGTCCACCTCTGCAAAGGTACTTCCAAAATCATTGCCTTCATGGGAAACTGCCCGGGACGCATAATTCGGTTCTCTGGTAACAACTTCCGCATTCTGGATATTCGAGATCAGCGCATTGAACTCTGCTTCCTGATCAATCTGCCAACCATAACTTCCGCCTTCTACTGTGGCCGTATTTCCGGTTGCAGTAGTAACCGTCCTGGTTTTCCCTTTTGTATTATACTTTTCTGCCAGTGTCTGAATATAAGCTTTTACCGCATCCTGATTGAACGTGACATTCATATTGGCGTCAACGGTCACCCATTGGGATATCACCGATGCATCCACGACTTCTGTATAAGGCGTAAAGTCGTATGTAACCGATGCGCCGAGGTAGCTGTTCATCGTATTTACGGCATTTACCACTTCTTCCGACTCTTTCGTAAATCTGGGAAGGATATAACAGCCACTCTCCATCAGATCCACGTCCGGCAAAAATCCATTGATCGCTTCTTTTACAACCTTCTGGAATTTTTCCGTATCAATCTGTGTTCCAACGACTTCATCCACGATCACAAACCGGTCTGTCTGAAACTCCGGATGAGCGTCCACAGAAGCCACCTGATTTTCCTGTACCAGACAATCCAGTGATGCAAGGGCCTGCTCCAATGCCTGCTCCTCATATTCTACGCCAACCTTTGCCTCAATCTCCGGCCTGTCCCACAAAGAGATGACCCACAAAAGACAATTCTGATCTTTTACCAGATTCTCAAGCTCTTCTCCGGGAACATATTTCAGAGAAATATCGCTTCCCTGGATCGTCTCGGAACCGCCGTCAGATTCTTTGAGAGTCAACACATAATCCTTGACCTGCTTTTCCATATAGCTCTCTACCTGCTTCACACTTTTCAGAGAAAAATCTGTGCCGTTGATCTGTGTGTGAAACAGAAAATGGCTGCGGAAATAAATGGCAAATCCAGCATATACAAGAAAGAGGATGCCAAAAATACTTCCCAGCGTGATCAGCGCTACTTTCTTTCTTTTCTTTCTTTTTGCAGCTTTTCGGACGTCTGTCTCTTCGGGATCGTCCTCTTCCTCAAACTCTCCGTCCTCTTCCGGATCGTCCTCTTCTGAATCGTCTTCTTCCGGATCATCGTCTTCCCCGAACTCTTCGTCCTCTACAAAAAAAGCTTCATCCTCGGATTCCTCATCATAAAAAAAGTCTTCTTCATCCTCAAAATCCTCATCTGTGAAGTCAGCTCTGAAATCCTTTTTATACCCCATTGAATATCTACTCCTCTACATTTATCGACAAATTTCTCTTTCTATACTCATACTACCCTATTATAATATGCAGATATTTAAAAGTACAGCATAAAAACAGAAAAAAAAATGAAGATTTACTGCCTTTTTTTAGCATTTTTTGATTGCAGGCCTGATTTCTTTTTTATATAATGTAAAATTATCAAAGAAAAGAAAGGGGTTCTGAAATGTCCGGATCAACAATTGGAACTTTATTTACTGTAACCACCTGGGGGGAATCCCACGGCCCTGCCCTGGGAGCCGTGATCAGCGGCTGTCCGGCAGGACTGTCACTTTGCGAAGAGGACATCCAGAAATATCTGGACCGCAGAAAGCCAGGTCAGAGCCGCTACACCACAAAAAGGCAGGAATCGGACACAGTCCAGATCCTCTCCGGGGTCTTTGAAGGAAAAACCACCGGCACTCCCATCTCTGTAGTCGTTTTCAATCAGGATCAGCGGTCCCGCGACTATGCCAGTATCAGGGATGTCTACCGGCCCGGCCATGCCGACTATCCTTATGACGCCAAATATGGATTCCGCGATTACCGGGGCGGCGGCCGTTCTTCCGGGCGGGAAACCATCGGGCGTGTGGCCGCCGGAGCTGTAGCCTGCAAACTCCTGCATTCACTTGGCGTTCAGCTGACCGCCTACACCCGGGCCATCGGGCCTGTAAGGATACCTGAAAAGGAAATCAAACTTACTGAAATTCCAGACAACAGTCTCTATATGCCAAGCAATCTTTACGCCGGGAAGGCCTCTGACTATCTGGAGTCCTGCATGTCAGAGGGAGACTCCTCCGGTGGGATCATCGAATGCCTGGTAAACGGCATCCCTGCCGGGCTTGGCGATCCTGTTTTTGATAAACTGGACGCGCTTCTTGCAAGAGCGGTCATGTCCATCGGCGCCGTAAAAGGCGTGGAAATTGGCGACGGCTTTGCGGTTGCGAATGCAAAAGGCAGTCAGAACAACGACTCCTTTTCCATTGAAAATGATCGCATATTCAAAACAAGCAACCATGCCGGCGGCATCCTTGGCGGCATCAGCGATGGAAGCCAGATCTTCATCCGCGCTGCGGTAAAGCCTACTCCTTCTATCACCAGAGAGCAGCAGACCGTTACCCGTGACAGAAAAAACACCACCATCGCCGTCCGGGGACGCCACGATCCGGTGATCGTCCCCAGGGCTGTGGTGGTGGTAGAATCTATGGCCGCAATTACCATTGCAGACGCCATGCTTCGTAATCTGCCTGCCAGACTTAACACTCTTCAGGAATTCTACTCCCGTCAGATCTGAAAACATCCGCCCCCGATGAATTCTCTAAGAAGAGAATTCGTCGGGACGGCTTCGCTTCCGATTCCCACGAAATAATCCAGAAATTTTAACAGCCGTTTTGCTTCTATGTACTCCGGTTCATCCCTTCCTATGGCAAACAGTCTTGCCTCCACATAGGGCTTTAAAACTGCCAGCTCATAGATCAGCGCGGAATTGAACATGACGTCTGCCTGCTCCTGAAACGGAAAAATATTCCGTTCTTCCCCTGCACGGACCGACGGCCACATGCGTATGGTGTCGCCGGCCAGGCTTCCTCTGGTCCTGGCGTCCCGCACAATCCTCCGAAGCAGTCTTCCATCCGTGGAAGGGATCCGGTTGTGTTCATCGATATTCAACTGTGTCAGCGCACTGATATAGATTTTAAATTTATTTTTATCCGCCAGCTGCTCTGTAAGCATGGGATTCAGGCAGTGAATACCTTCGATCACAAGCACATCATTTGCTCCCAGCTGCATTTTCGTCTTCCCGTACTCTTTGTGGCCGGTGACAAAATTAAACGTCGGAGTCATGACTTCTTTTCCCGCCAGCATCTGCTGCAGCTGCCGGTTAAACAACGCAATATCTACAGCCTGAAGACTTTCAAAATCATAATTGCCCTGTTCATCTCTGGGGTTTTCTTCCCGTTCCACGAAATAATTATCTACAGCAATAGGATGAGGCGTCATTCCGTTTACCCGAAGCTGCACAGACAGGCGATGAGAAAACGTGGTCTTCCCGGAAGAAGACGGACCGGCGATCAGCACAAATTTAATCTGCGGATCCGCAGCGATCCGGGCTGCGATCTGAGCAATCTTCTTTTCCTGCAAAGCTTCCTGCACAAGAACAATCTCGTTTACATTGCCACGGGTAATCTGATCGTTCAGATCTCCCACCGTTTCAATTCCCTGCATGTCGCCCCAGCGGGTGGATTCTTTTAATACCTGAAACAATTTATGCTGTGGTTCAAAAGGCGGCACCACCTTTGGCGCGCTCCTTACAGGCATCTGGATCACAAATCCCTCATCATACAGAAACAGTTTGAAATATTTCAGGTATCCGGTGCTAGGAACCATATAGCCGTAAAAATAGTCCTCAAATTCATTTATACTGTAAATGTTGACCTTAGATACCCGCCGGTATTCAAATAAATGCTCCTTATCATACATCTCATGCTGCCGAAACAAAGCGATCGCGTCATCGGTGTGAATGGACCGCTTCCGGATCGGAAGATCCAGAGCCACCATCTCTTCCATGCGGGCGCTCACCCGGTCCAGGAATTCCTGATCCACGCAGATATTCCCGGTAATGGTACAGTAATATCCTTTGCTGACAGAATAATGGATCCTGACTTTTTCAATATTTTCATGTCTGCCCACATCATAAATTGCTTTTACCAGCATCAGACTCATGCTTCGTTTATATGTCTTGTGTCCCACCTGTCCGGCCGTTGTCTCGAACACGAGCACGCAGTCCCCGGTCAGTTCCTTTCCCAGCTCCTGGAGTCTTCCGTCTGCCATGACCAGTACGATATCATCCGGGTAATCCTTCTGAAATTCTCTGGCAATCTCAAGATATGTGGTGCCTCCAGGATACTCCCGGATCACATCGCCGATCTGCACATGATACATTTCTCTTTCCATAGACCTCTCCTTACTGCCTTTTCCTGTTCTTCGATCCTCATAGCATTACAAAAGGATGTCTTTCCACATCTGCCACAACTGTCAGCTCCGGAAACCTCTGTTCCAGAAACTGTTTCAGATCCTTCACAAAAATGTGTTCTATGCCATAATGTCCCGCATCAATGATCGACAATCCCTGAGCTACGGCGTCAATCCCTCCATGGTGGCCGATATCGCCGGTAACCAGTACGTCTGCCCCCATGGACAGGGCCGGTTCGATCATGCTCTCTCCAGATCCGGGTGATATGGCTACGCGTCTGATCTTCCGGTCCGGCGATCCAAACACCTGTACCTGGGAAAGGTCAAACGCCCGTTTCACCACTTCACAATAATCCGCCAGAGATACCGGGCATGTAAGATCCGCAACCCTTCCGATCCCTGCAGGCCTCTGCGCTTCTCCGGTTACTTTCAGGATCTCCGGATCGGACAGCCCCAGGTACTCTGCGGCCAGAGTAGACATTCTCCCTACATCATAATTAGTATGCATGGCATAATATGCAGTATTTCTTTGTATCAGCGTCAACAGACGTTTCCCGATAAAATCCGCATCCGTCACCCTTCTAAGCGGAGAAAAGATCATGGGGTGATGAGTGATAAGAAGATCCGCGCCTTTTGCGGCTTCGATGACTTCTTCTGTAGCATCCAGCGCCAGGTAGATCTTCCGGACCTCGGTTTCAGAACTGCCGGCAAGAAGTCCTACATTATCCCATTCCAGTGCAAGACTTTTCGGAAAAACTTCCTCAATCTTATGTATAATCTCTCTGCATTTCATCGCCAGACTCCTCCTTTTCCCGGTTCTCTGTACACATCCTCATTTTCATAACAGGACAGAGCACTTTGCACCATCTGCCATTCCGCGCGAACCTGCGCTTCTCTTTCTCTTGCCGTCATACTGGTCTTGTGTCGTCCCAGCTGTTCCAGAATGCTTTCCCGTATCCGCTTTTCCCGCAGAAGATACCGAAACAAAACCGCATCCCGATTCTCCAGCAGTCTTTTCCCATAGAAGTATTCATACTCTTCGTAGTCTTCCCTCTGTCCGTAGACCGCCCGCATCACAGGATAAAACTTCCCGGCCTCTTCCACCATTCTTTCCTGCTCTATGTAATATCCGGACCGGTTCAGATATCTTCGCACTTTATCAATCTCCGACTGTGGCTGCAGGATAAAGGACCGCATCTCTCTAACGGTTTCCGGACTGTCCTCAAGAATATGGATCACCAGCGCACCACCCATGCCGGCGGCGATCAAAGTATCCGCTTCTCCTGGTCTTACTTCTCTTAAGCCGTCAGACTGTCTTAATTCAATCCGGTCTTTCAGCCCGTGCCCCACGATATGCATCCTCGCTCTTTCCAGGGGGCCTTTTTTGATATCCAGAGCAATCACTCTGGAAGCGATCCCTCCTTCCATTAAATAGATTGGTATGTAGCCGTGGTCAGTTCCCACATCTGCAACAGAGGCGCCCTCTGTCACAAGACCGGCAACTGCTCCAAGTCTTTTTGATAGTTCCATAGGCGCCTCTTTCTTAATCCAGATAATCTCTTAATTTTCTGCTGCGGCTGGGATGACGAAGCTTCCGAAGAGCTTTTGCCTCGATCTGACGGATACGCTCTCTTGTCACATCAAATTCTTTTCCCACTTCTTCCAGCGTTCTTGCCCGGCCGTCATTCATGCCAAACCGAAGCCTTAATACTTTCTGTTCTCTCTCTGTCAGGGTATCAAGCACCTCGTCCAGCTGTTCTTTCAGTAAGGTCTGTGCGGCCGCCTCTGCCGGCACCGGTACGTTATCATCCTGGATAAAATCTCCAAGATGGCTGTCTTCCTCTTCTCCAATCGGCGTCTCCAGGGACACCGGCTCCTGTGAGATCTTAAGGATCTCCCTGACTCTGTCAACCGGCATGTCCAGCTGTGCCGCGATCTCTTCCGGCGCAGGCTCCCGTCCCAGCTCCTGCAAAAGCTGTCTGGATACACGGATCAGCTTGTTGATCGTCTCCACCATATGAACGGGAATCCGGATAGTTCTTGCCTGATCCGCAATGGCACGGGTGATTGCCTGGCGGATCCACCAGGTCGCATAAGTACTGAATTTGAATCCTTTATGATAATCAAACTTTTCAACAGCCTTGATAAGTCCCAGATTTCCCTCCTGGATCAGATCAAGGAACAGCATCCCCCGTCCGACATAGCGCTTTGCGATACTGACAACCAGCCTAAGATTTGCCTCGGCCAGCCGCTTCTTCGCGTCCTCGTCCCCATCAGCCATCCGCTTTGCCAGATCCACTTCCTCGTCCGCAGTCAGAAGCGGCACTTTCCCGATTTCCTTCAGATACATACGGACCGGATCCTCGATGCTGATCCCGTCAGGTACTGACAGATCGATCTTCTCGATATCCACCTCATCTTCATCTGTAAGTACGATGTCCGAATCATCCAGGTCATCCAGATCATCCGGAGTATCCGCACTGATCCGCAGTACATCAATGTTGTTGGCTTCCAGATACTCAAACACCTTCTCCATCTGATCCGGTTCCAGTTCCATATCTGAAAAGAAATCATTGATTTCCTGGATCTCAAGGATACTTTTTTTCTTTTTCCCCGACGCTACCAGTTCTTTTAGTTTCTCCTCAAATTTTTTGATGTTTTCTTCCATGTAGTGCCCATCCTCTCATAGCTTGTTTATATTTTATCCTTAATTAATGGAAATATGCAGTTCCTTAAGCTCCTGCAGATTTCTCTTGGCCTCCATCAGACGCTGCAGCCCGCCCATATCAGTGGGATCCAGATGACTGCCGGCCTCTTCGATGCTGTGGTTTTTCACACGGATCAGCGTTTCTTTTAATGCCTTTTCTTTTTCACGCTCGGAAGTCAGTTCTTCGATCCTGGTATGAAAAAGGGACGCCACCTCCCGGTGTTCCTCTTCATTGGTGAAATGATTCATGATCCGTGCAGGATTCACTTCTCCCTGCCGATACTGCTCAAACAGGAGCCTGGCTGCTTCCCGGTACACTCCTTCCGAAAAATCTTCCGGAGAAAGGTACCGCTCAATCTGCCGGAATATCCGCTCATCCGACTGCAGCCAGGTAAGCAGGATCTTCTGGGATCTTAGGATCCCGTCCTCTTTCTCCTTCATTCCTGCCGGTTTCGGCCGTTTTGCCGGATTGGCAAGTCCGTCCCGGATCGCCATTTTCCCGACCAGCCTTCGGAGTTCTTCCACGCCTACGCGGTATTTTTCCGCCACAGCCTCAATGTAATTGCCGCGCTCGATCTCTTCTTCAAACCTCCCCAGTCTCCGGGCCGCTTCATTCATAAAAGCAGTTTTTCCCTCCGGAGATTTCAGGTCATACTCTCTTTCCAGCACTTCCAGACTGAACATAAATCCGTTCCGCGCTTTTTCTATCCGTTCTTCAAACGCAGCCGCGCCCAGATTTTTTATGAACTCATCGGGATCTTTGTAAGGCTCCATCCGAATGATACGGGCTGTGATGCCTGCATCCCTTAAGATAGGAAGCGCACGCAAAGCAGCCTTTGTACCTGCCTCATCACTGTCATAAGTCAGGTACACCTCCTGCACATACCTTCTGATCAGGGACGCATGTCCCGGCGTAAGCGAAGTGCCCAGTGACGCCACTGCATTTGTAAATCCTGCCTGGTGCAAAGAAATGACATCCATATATCCTTCGCAGAGAAGAAAATAGGATTTTCTGGTCGTCCTCGCCCGGTTCAGTCCGTATAGATTCCTGCTCTTGTCAAAGACAGGCGTCTCCGGAGAGTTCAGATATTTGGGTTTGGCATCTCCCATGACGCGCCCCCCAAATCCGATCACCCGGTTATTCGCATCCATGATCGGAAACATAACCCTGTTCCAGAACTTATCGTGAGGGCCTTGTTTTTCATCCATGGTGATCAGCCCTGACCGGGCCAGCATGTCGTCCTGATATCCCAGTGATTTCAGAAACTGATACAGACTGTTGCTGTATTTGCTGGAATACCCAAGTCCGAACGCCTTAATGGTCTCATCATCCAGCCGGCGCCCCTTCAGATACTTCATTGCCTGCTGCCCCTGCTCGCTTTTAAGCTGTACATAATAAAACTGCGCCGCTTTTTTCTGGATTTCCAGAAGGATCGCCTTTTCATCCGCTCTCCTGCGCTCTTCTGCAGAATATTCCGGCTTTGGGAGCTCTACTCCCGCCCTGTCTGCAAGATATTTCAGCGCTTCCACAAACGTAAAATTTTCATATTCCATCAAAAATGTAAATACGTTGCCTCCTGCCCCGCAGCCAAAGCAGTAATACATCTGCTTTTGTCTGCTGACCGAAAAAGACGGCGATTTTTCATTATGAAAAGGACAAAGCCCAAAATATGAACTTCCCTTCTTCTGCAGTTTCACATAAGAGGAGATCACATCTACAATATCGTTTCTGGATCTCACTTCTTCGATAATTTCATCGCTGTAATACATTTTAAACGCTCATTTCCCTTCGATGACAAATGCTCCCTTATATATAATTCGACAAAACCGTCTCATTTCCTTTAAATTTTCCAGGATTCCGGGATAAAATATTCTTCAAACTTTTTTACACAATACGTATCCGTCATGCCGGCAATATAATCACATACGATCTGCTCTTTTGATTCTCCGTCCGGACCGGCCATTTTTAAGAACTGTTCGGGAAGATATTCCGGATGGGCCTCATAAATTTCATAAAGGTTTTTAATCATATGGATGGCCTTTTTTTCCTCCCCTTTGGCCACCGGGTTCTGATACACACTTTCAAACAGAAATCTGCGAAGGTCCATCATGGCTTCTGACACTTCCGGCGACATCCGGATCTCCGGCTGTTCCATACTGGAAGTGATCACATCATGTACCATCGCATCCAGCCGCACCTTTGTGGAATCCCCAAGCACCTTACGGATCTTTCGGGGAATGTCTGTCTCTTTTAAGATGCCGCCCCGGATCGCATCGTCAATATCATGATTGATATAAGCGATCTTATCGGACAGCCGTACGATCTGTCCTTCCAGTGTATGCGGCGTCCCGCTTGTCTTGTGATTGCGGATGCCGTCTCTTACTTCCCATGTCAGATTCAGGCCCTCGCCCTGACGTTCCAGCCGTTCTACCACCCGCACGCTCTGCTCATTGTGCCGGAATCCAGAAGGACAGATCTGATCCAGCGCCCGCTCTCCTGCATGGCCAAAAGGCGTATGCCCCAGGTCATGGCCAAGGGCAATGGCCTCTGTCAGATCCTCGTTGAGGCGCAGCGCTTTTGCAATGGTTCTGGCATTCTGCGACACTTCCAGCGTATGCGTCAGTCTGGTTCTGTAATGATCTCCCTTTGGGAGAAGAAACACCTGAGTCTTCTGCTTCAGCCTGCGAAAAGCCTTGCAGTGCAGGATCCTGTCTCTGTCTCTTTGAAACACGGGGCGGATATCGCACTCTTCTTCCTTGCGCTCCCGACCGGCAGACCTGCTGCTTAACGCAGCGTATGGACTTAACAGCTGCGTCTCCCGGATTTCCATCTGCTCCCGTATTGTCATGATTTCTTTTCCTCCAGTTTTTTCTCAATCGCTTCCACTACGGTTTCCAACACTTTGATCCTGGCATAGTATTTACAGTTTCCCTCCACCACGATCCAGGGTGCATGTGGAGAAGACGTACGGATCAGCATTTCATTCACCGCTTCTTCGTACTGCTCCCATTTCTCCCGGTTTCTCCAGTCTTCATCTGTGATCTTCCACTGCTTTTCCGGATTCTCCTGCCGTTCCTTAAATCTTCTGGCCTGCTCATCCTTATCAATCTGCATCCAGAACTTCAGCACGATCGCTCCTGCCTCTGCCAGATCCCGCTCCATATCGTTGATTTCTTTATAGGCTCTTTGCCATTCCGCCTTACTGCAGAATCCTTCGATCCGTTCCACCATCACTCTTCCATACCAGGTCCGGTCGAAAATGGTCACATGTCCTGCCTTTGGCATATCCGTCCAGAAGCGCCACAGATAATGGTGTGCCTTTTCGATATCATTCGGAGACGCGGTGGGATGGACCACATATCCTCTGGGATCCATTTTCTGTGTCAGCCTTTTTATGGCGCCTCCCTTCCCTCCGGCATCCCATCCTTCAAATCCAAGGACCACAGGGATCCTGCGCCGGTACAGCTCTCCATGAAGCTTTTTCAGCTTTTTCTGGAGCTTCGGAAGCTTTTCTTTATATTCTTCCTTTGTATATGACAAGGTCAGATCCGCTTTGGTCAGAACAGACTCTTTTAACGCCTGTTCTTCCACAGATACAGAAGGCACACGATCCTCCATTTCCTTAACTGTCAGTTGACAGGACTGCGCCCTTCTGATAGTTTCCTCTGCTTCCTTAATCTTACTTTCCAGTACCTGTGTTACGATACTGTATATTTTTACTGTAGCAAACTTACGGTCCGTCGCTTCCACAATGTGCCAGGGCGCATAAGCAGAGTCTGTGCGTAAAAGCATCTCCTCATTCATCTCCTGGTATGTTCGGAAATGCCGGTTTCTTTCCAGATCCCCCTTACTGACCCTCCAGGCCGTTTCCCTGGAATCCAGAAGCTTGTCCAGACGTTTCTTCTGTTCTTTTTTATCAATAGCAAGAAAAATCTTAATGATGATCATCCCATCTGCAGTCAGCTGTTCTTCAAAGGAACAGATCGACCGGTACGCGCGTTCCACTTCTTCTTCGGTTGTATTTCCGTCAAACCGGTCAACCAGTACTTTCCGGTACCAGCTGCTGTCATAGATGGCGATCCGGCCTTTTGCCGGCATCTTTGTCCAGAACCTCCACAGGAAGGGATGCATCTTTTCTTCTTCCGTCTCGTTTTTCACCGGATAGACCTGAAACCCTCTGGGATCCAGACCCTGGATCAGTTCTGCGATCTGCACGCCTTTCCCCGCCGCTCCATAGCCTTCAAAAGCAATCATAACCGGAATCTTTCTTTCCTGGCACTCTCTTTGCAGCCTCCCAAGCTTTGGAGTCAGAATATCCATATATTTCCGGTATTCTTCTTTTTCCATCTTTTTCTCCAAATCCACTTTCTCAAGCATACAATCCCTCCTCCTTATGTTTTTTTAAAAAAGTGTTGACTTTTATTTTCTGTTATAGTATTATACTTTTCGGACAGTTTTTAAGTCCGGTTCGCGGAAGTGTCGGAACTGGCAGACGAGCAAGACTAAGGATCTTGTGGCATTCGTGCCGTGTGGGTTCAAGTCCCATCTTCCGCATCTGATATTTTAATGAAACCCTTGAAAGCACAGCTTTTCAAGGGTTTTTTCTATGCTTTTTCAAAATATTCTGTTTTATGTATCGGAAAGTATTCTCCTCTCCCGTATCTGCCAGCATCTGCAACAGGAAACGAAGAAGCGCAGCCGTATCCGGATGGATCATCTTGCCAAGCCGCGCCGCGCCCTGCTCATAATAAATCAGAGGATCCTGGTCTTTATAAACTTCTCCTTTGTAAGTCTTAGAAGCAGCTACACGGTCTATAAACATTTCCACCACATATTTAACCGGCATCTTCTGCCCGACAATCCCCTCGCCCGGGTCAGCGCTGTAATCAATCCAGTATTCGTAATGATGCTTGTTCCTCCCCTTATGGTGGAGCCAGGCCCTGGAATATCCGGTGGCTTCCCGCTCTGCATTATTGGGGCTTCGATTCCCCTGATAATACCTACATCCCACCAGAAATTCTGACGGAGAATATTTAGACAGGTCATGAAGAAGTCCCTGTCTGTACAGACCGACCCGGAAACATCCCTTCATAACCAGCCACTTGTGATGATTGATGGTTCGCAGGTGTGAAATTGCCTTCATATCCATCCGTCCTTTCCTCACTGCCATGATCCGGCAACCACTCTGCTGATCCCATAAAGCAGCAAAAGATGAGCCGGATAAAAAATATAAAAGAAATATTTCATCCGTCTTCCCGGTTTCCCGTTATAAAGAAGGATCGGAATGACAGATATAACGCCGTATCTCTGAATGACGCCCTGGTACAGAAAGTTCCAGAGTCCGCCTGCCGCAGCGGCAAAAACTCTTTGTTCCCGAAATACATAAAACATAAAGATCAGAAGGATCCCCCGATAGTTATAATCACTTCTCACGATCACAGAGAGCCACATGGCAAAAAGGACGATAACCACCTTCTCCGGCCAAAGAGCTGTCATGGACAAGAGTTTCATCATGCCAATACCTATCAGCAGGGTAAAAAATACATTCTGGTAATCTCCTTCCAGAAAAATACCCCGAAAAGCCAGGTCGTATGGTATTTCCGACAAAAGCGCAAACACTGCGAGCCGCGTCATATATCTGTATACATCATGGGTATGCCGGAAGCCTTCTACGATCAAAAAACAAAAAACAGGAAATGCAAGACGCCCCACATAACGAAACCACAGTTCTCCGGGAAACAGAACCGCCCCTGTGTGATCCACCGCCATCGACAGGATGGCAATACATTTCAGATGAAATCCATTCAGACAGGCGATTTTTTCCATCTTTTTCATTTACTATTTACCTTCCTACAAAAACAGCAATGGTCCTTGCCTGGATCTCTGTGATCCTCTGGTCTTCGACCTCCAGAGGTGTTTCCAGCACACCCTCGCCGGAAGAGACCGCCCGATACCATTTTTTCCCTTTTGGAAGAGCCGGCAGCGCAAAGGCATGTTCCAGCCAGTGCATATTATAAGCGATAAACAGACTCTCTTCCTGATCGTTCCTGTCCTTCCCGTTATAGAACACGCCCAGCTGTCTGCTGGATATTTCAACCGGGACTTTCCAGGCATTCTCTCCGTGATAAGACACATCCGGGACGCCTTTATTCCCATAGCTCATCCCTGTCATCTCTTTCTCCGGACAAAGAACCGGATGCCTTTTCCGAAACGCAATCAGTTCTTTTACAAACGCAGGCAGTTCCGGATGACTTTTCCATCCCGTCCAGTTCAGCCATCCCACCGGGTTATCCTGACAATATACATTGTTGTTGCCCATCTGGCTGTTTCCGAACTCGTCGCCGCCCAGAATGCAGGGAACCCCCTGTGAAGTGAGCAGCAAAAGGAAGGCGTTTCTCACCTGATTTTTCCGCAGTTCTGTCACCGCCTTCTTCCGGGAAGGACCTTCCGCCCCGCAGTTCCAGCTGTAATTATAATCAGGGCCATCCTGATTATCTTCCCCGTTTGCTTCATTGTGTTTTCCATCATAGGAAACCAGATCCTGAAGCGTAAAACCGCACTGTTCTGTGACTGCATTAAAATGGCCGTCTTTCTGTGACTGATGTTTCAGCCAGTAGATCACATCACGGACCATCCCTTCGTCTCCTTTCAGGAACCGGCGCATCACGGTCTGATAACCGGAATCGTGAGTCAGGATACGGGTTCCTTTCAGAAGAGGGTCGGCAAGGATTTCTTCCACAGGCGCCGTATATGGATTCAGGATAAATCCATCTACATGATATTCCAGGCAATAGTATCGAAGACACTCTGTCATGAGCTGTCCCTGCATATCGCCGGTAAAAGGCATCTCCAGGATAACTTCAATTCCGGACGTATGACAGGCTTTTACCATGTCTTTTAAAGATTTCCGTCCGTCTCCGCAGGCAGAATAAGCACTTTTGGGCGCAAAAAACCAGGCCGGACCATATCCCCAGTAATTGGTCTTTTCCCCGTTTTCTTCAAACTCATATACCGGCATGCAGTGGATCTGATTGATCCCGAGATCCACAAGATAAGGGATCTTTTCCACGACCCCTTCAAAAGTGCCCCGGTACTTTGCCAGAGAGGAAGAATGTCTGGTAAATCCACGGACATGGAGACTGTAGGAAACCACCAGATGCTCCGGCAGATGCAAAGGCCTGTCCCCTTCCCAGTCATATTCCTTCTCTCCCAGCACGCCCCGGATCTCATGCTTAGCCAGGCTCCTCTCTTTTCCCCAGGTTTCCCGTCCGGCAAGCGCGCGTGCAAGAGGATCTGTTACAATCTCATCCTCAATCCGGTAATTATATTCATAATTCTCCGGATCCAGTCCGGTCAGCTTCAGGAAACGCACTTCTCCAATAGACTCGTTCATCTCAAAGCACCGGATGGGTCTGTTCCTTCCCGCCTCATAAAGAAGCAGCTCACACCGCTTCCCTTCAGGAACTGCAATGGAGAAATTCACTTCTCCTTCCGAAACACTAACGCCAAGCGGTAATGGTTTTCCTTTCTCTGCTCTCATCTGTCTGCCCTCTCTGTTCCGTCATTTCGTATCTTTTCTACTGCCATCCGTCTACGCCATACATATCTACATTTTCTGCATCGATCATGAACACTTCTTCATAAATCTCTGTATCATAATCTTTTCCTTCCAGTATGTTGATCCCGGTCTGCGCGGCGGTCTTTCCCATGTTAATGGGAGACTGAGCCGCAGTTCCTGCAATCTGGTTTCCTGCCTTTTTCAGCTCTTTTTTAATATCCGGTGAACCGTCCACTCCATAGATGATCACCTGGTTTAACTCTGCAAGATTCGCCGCGGTCTTGGCGCCTACTGCCAGCTGGTCATTGCCGCACATCACGGCAGTCACATCAGGATACTCCTCAAAGATCTGTTTGGAAGCTTCCAGCGCTTTCTCAAATTCTCCATTGGTATCTTCCCTTGCAACAACCACAAATCCACTGTCTGCATCCGCCAGCGCCTCTTCAAATCCGGTGATGCGGTCATTGATGGAATTCTGGGTCGGACATTCTAAGATCGCAACAGTCCCTCCATCCGGACACTTTTCCACCAGATCCTGACCGCAGATATAGCCGGCCTCGTAGTTGTCCGATCCTACATAGGCGTCTACATACCCCATCTCTTTCACCTGCGTATCTACATTGATGATGGCAACGCCTGCTTCTTTCAGCGCTTCCAGCGAGGGCGTGATCTGCTCCCAGTCCACGGGGCAGACAAATACTGCGTCCACGCCTTCCCGGATCATTTCCTGTATCTGGGAAGCCTGAAGTTCCGGATCTGAAGCAGGATCCTTGGTAATCATCTGATAATCATGCTCCTCGATCACTTCCCGGATGGCAGCCTCAAGTGTGATGAAGTAAGGATTCTCCATATCAATGGCAGTAAAACCAAAGACATATGTATCTTCGCTTTCTTCGTCTCCATCCTCTGTCCCCTGCTCTTCTTCCGGCAGAGCATTGTCCTCCGGTGTTCCTACATTCTGTTTACATCCGGAAAAAAGAAACACACAGGCGAGTATTAACGCCAGGACCATATACATTCTTTTTTTTAACATCTCGATTCCTCCCTGTGCATCTGCCGCACATACTTATGGTTATTTTACACTATTTTCGATAAATTTACCACTCTTCATTCTTGCTTTTTCTCCGTTCCTTTGTTACATTAAGAGTATCTACAAAACAAAGGAGATTCATACCATGGATGAGTATATGACAGTCACACTGACTCTGGATAACGATGAAGTAGTGGAATGCGCCGTCCTCACCATCTTTTCCGCAGGCGAAAAGGATTATATCGCCCTTCTTCCCCTGGGAGCCGACGGCGAACCGCAGGATGGCGATGTATATCTTTACCGCTACATCGACCACGGCGAAGAAGAGCCGGAGCTTGAGAACATCGAGGATGACGACGAATACGAAGCCGTCGCTGATGCGTTTGACGAGTGGATGGACACCCAGGAGTTTGAAGACTTAGACGAGGAATAATTCCTCTGCGAAACGGGAAGGACGCTGTTCCTTTCCGTTTTTTTCTTTCACATAACTGATGGTCAGTTTCTTCCTGGCCCTTGTCATGGCCACATAGAAAAGCCTCCGCTCTTCTTCAATCTCTTCCGGTGTTTTTGCCTTTTTATAAGGAATGCACCCTTCGTTGGCATGGATCAGAAACACAGTATCGTATTCCAGCCCCTTCGCGCCATGGACCGTCATCAGCCGGATGCTGTTTTCGTCAGCCCCTTCCTGCTTCTGCGCTCCAAGCGCTTTCCGGTAATCTTCCACATGGGCAAACCAGCTTTCCAAATCTTTGTATTGCTTCGCGGCCTGCTGGATCTCATCCAGCGCCCCAAAAAGCTCCTCTTTATCCAGTCCTTTAAACTCTGCATACCCTTTCAGGAATTCATCATATCCTATGCTTTTGCGGATATACTGAATGGCTGCGAACGGCGTTTTCCCCGTTCAGCATCTTCATGTCCCACTCCCACTGGTCGATCCGGTCCATCATCCACTCTTTGTCACAGTAAAAGTTCCGGAGCGACTCATAGGAAATGTCCGGTTCCTTCATGGCGTCTCTCCCGATGTAGCGGTTGGGACGGTTTGCCACCTGCAGGAAATATTTCCTCTGCCGGTCTCCCATTGCCAGATGAAAATAACTGCTGATATCAACGGCAGTCATATGGTCATAGATATTGCGGATCTTCTCCCGCATGAAAAAAGGGATCTGATATTCCGTCAGTGTCTCGGATAAAGCCCTTGCGTCTACATTGGTCCGGTACAGGACCGCGATCCGGGAGGGACGGATGCTTTGCTCCAGCCGTTTTTTGATCTCCTCCGCCACATATCTGCTTTCTTCCAGTGGGTCTTTTACCTCCTGCACATGGACTGTTTCCCCGGTTCCCGCCAGAGCCCGGATCTTCTTATCATACCGGTTTTGGTTCCTTCCTATCACCCGGAGGGCGCTTTTTACAATATTACCGGTAGAACGGTAATTGATATCCAGAAGAACGGTTCTGGCCCCCGGATAATCCTTCATAAACTGCCGCATCACGCCGGGCCTGGCTCCCCGGAACCCATAGATGGACTGGTCGTCGTCTCCCACCACGAAGAGATTATCCTCCGGCGAAGCCAGCATACGGATCACGTCATACTGTACCTGATTGATATCCTGAAATTCATCCACCAGGATGTACCGGAATTTTTCCTGCCATTTTTTCAGGATATCCGGTCTTTGCAGGAAAAGATCCCTGCAGCGGATCAGCATATCTTCAAAATCGATCTTATGACAGCTGTCTTTTCTGGATTCATAGGCCTGGTAGATCTTAAGAAACCTGTCTTTTTCACAGGATGCCGGAGAAAAGGATTCTGCCGGGACCGCCTGATTCTTCAAAGAAGCGATCTCCTCTGCCAGTTCCCGAATCTGTTCTTTCTGTGATTCCGCTTCGCCCGTTTCTTCCCATCCGGCGTCCTCCATAGCCAGACGGATCAGTTCCGCCTTCTGGTCCTCCGGCAGAAGATCCATCTGCCGGATCCCGTATGCCCACTTCAGGATGCCATAATAGATCCCGTGAAAGGTGCCAAAGGTCACCGTTCCCTGCCCGGTTTTTTTCAGGGCGATGAAACGCTCCCTCATCTCCCTGGCTGCATACTTCGTAAAGGTAATGACCAGAATTTCTTCTGGCCTTACCTTATACGTCTGGATCAGATATTCAATTCTTTTTACAATGGTAAGAGTTTTCCCGGAACCGGGACCGGCAAGGACCATACAAGGTCCCCGGTGATGGGCGACCGCCTCTGTCTGAGCCTGATTTAAACTCATGAAATTCCCCTTACTTTGTCAATAATTCAATGCCTTTGCGGATCCGTCTAAGAGACTCTTCTTTTCCAAGGATCTCCATGATCTCTGTCGCGCCGCCCGGCGTATTCTGTTTGCCGGACACAGCGGTCCGCACCGGCCACATTACAAATCCTGTCTTTACCCCTGTCTCATCCACATATCCTTTCAGAAGTTCAAACAACGCGTCGTTGCTGAAGTCTTCCTGGTTTTCCAGAAGCGGCAGGACATCCTGCAATACCTTCAGAGAATTTTCCTCATTGGTCTTCATCTTTTTATGACAGTACATGGACACGTCATAATCCGGCAGTTCTTCAAAAAAGTCGATCTGTTCGGTAATATCCGGGAAGATCTCAATCCTGGTCTTTACCAGCGCCGCGATTTTCTTCAGATCACAGTCTCTTTTTACTACAGCTTTGATGTAAGGCTCTGCCATTTCGTAGAAACGGTCAAAATCCATGGCTTTCAGATATTCGCCGTTCATCCATTTCAGTTTCACAATATCAAAGACAGCCGGAGACTTGCTCATGTGGCGGTAGTCAAATTCTTTCACCAGTTCTTCCAGAGAAAAGATCTCTTTTGTTCCTTCCGGACACCAGCCAAGCAAAGCCACATAGTTTACCACTGCTTCTGTTACAAATCCCTGCTCGATCAGATCTTCATAGGAAGAATGTCCGCAGCGCTTACTCAGTTTCTTGTGAGTCTCATCGGTGATCAGCGGACAGTGTACATAAACCGGCACTTCCCAGCCGAACGCCTCATAGATCTTGTTGTACTTGGGCGCGGAGGACAGGTATTCATTTCCCCGCACCACATGGGTGATGCCCATCAGGTGATCGTCAATAACATTGGCAAAATTATAGGTCGGATATCCGTCGGACTTGATCAGGATCAGATCCTCCAGTTCATTGTTGGGAACCGTGATGTCTCCGTAGATCTCGTCGTGAAAAGTGGTCTCTCCTTCTGTCGGCATGTTAAAACGGATTACATAGGGCTTGCCTGCCGCCAGATTTGCCTCTACTTCTTCTTTGGAAAGTCCCAGACAGTGTTTGTCATATACTACAATCTCCGGGCCTTCTCCGTCCGCCACCTTTGTTTTCAGGGAATCCAGACGTTCTTTGTCGCAGAAGCAGTAATAGGCATTTCCCTGTTCGATCAGCTGCTTTGCGTATTCCAGATACAGGCCGGACTGATTTCGCTCACTCTGTACATAAGGTCCCACGCCGCCGTCTTTGTCCGGTCCCTCATCATGAACGAGTCCTGTCTCTTCCAGCGTATGATAGATGATATCCAGAGCCCCTTCCATGAAACGCTCCTGATCGGTATCCTCAATCCGGAGAATGAAGTCTCCTCCCTCGTGCTTTGCGATCAGATACGCGTACAGCGCTGTTCTTAAATTTCCCACATGCATCCGTCCTGTCGGACTGGGCGCAAATCTTGTTCTTACTCTTTTCATTGTTTCTCTCCTGTTCTCATCTTTTCTGTTTTTCTATTTCTCCAATACTGTCCCTGAAAGACCTCTCTTGGAATGGAAACCACAAATGCTATGCCAAGGACGATCGCAAAGGCGATCTTCAGAGCCCCCAGCCCTCTTTCCCCTGCCAGAGCAATCTGGTCGGTCACAAGGTAATAGGCCGTATAATAAACACCGGCTCCCGGCACCAGAGGAAAGATACCGGATATCAGGAATACCGTGATCGGGCACTTCATCCGCACAGTCAGCATCCTGGATATAAACACCACCACAAACGCTCCGACAAAAGACGCGATCGCAGCGGAAGCAAAATGCAAAATAGAAATATATGCCAGCCATCCTGCCGTTCCGGTCAGTCCTCCTGCCAGATAATATTTTCTCGGGACATTAAACAGTACGGCAAAAGCAACCGTTCCAAGAAACGGACAGATCAGGTTCGCGACTGCATTTCCCATCATACTGCTATCCCTCCGATCATATTATTATAAATGCTAAGCATCGTACCGACGCCGACCGCAATGTACACAAATACCATCAGGGCGTCGATCATCCGCACGGTACCCGACAAAAAGTCACTGTTCGCAATATCCCGGATCGCGTTGGTAAACGCAAGCCCAGGCACCAGAGGCATGATCGCGCCCACGATCATACCATCCAGCCTTGCGACTCCAAAAGCCGGTATGTGCAGCGCAAGAACCGCCAGCAAAGTGATCAGCGCGCCGCCCACGATATTTACGATAATCTTTGACATGTGCAGCTTCTTTGCAAATAATACCCAGAGATACAACAGACATCCGATCCCAAACGCGACAAGGCTTTCGTTCACTGATGCGCCCAGAAGGTATCCGAACGCCGCACTGCCCACGCCGGCTGCAAGGACCTGAAAATATCCTTTTTTCGGCGGGATCTTTTCAATCTGCCGCAATTTCTCCCACGCCTCATCGATTCCAATCTTCCCTGCGCTGATCTCTCTGGAAAGCGCATTGACTTCGGTGACGATTCCCAGATGCGCGCCGGAAAGTGGAACATTCTTTACTTTTGTATAAACTTCATTCATTCCTTTTTCCGCCGTAATAAAAATGGCATGACTCAAAGTAAAGGTATCCACGTAATCCACATGAAATTTCTTGCAGATCCGATCCATGGTCTCTTCCACACGAAAGATCTCGGCTCCGTTCTTTAACAGGATACGGCCCGCCTCTACCGCCAGATCCACCACCTTCTTGACGTCCAGTTCTGAATCCAGCTTCTTTTTCAGATAGATCATGTCCGTCAGGCGGATCCCGTTTTCATAAATAGGTTCCTTATAGTTATCTACAAAGAAATTTGCCACAATATGGGAATTCACAAACCCGCAGGCATGATAAAATCCCAGGGTGTCCGGACTGTTGCCGGTTCCCACATACATCAGATCATACCGGCCGCTGTAATGTTCGCACAGGAAATGGATCATGTACCTGCCATATCCTTTGCGCTGTTCTTCTGGTATGGTGGATAGATTTTTCAACTCACACTTCCCGCCGCCAAGATCCGTCACCACAGCAGCCGTGACCGCCCGTCCCTGATCGTAGAGCACATACATCTCGCCCTGATCCAGGTATCTGTCAATCATACTTTCCTGCGGATCGGCCAGAAGCAGCATTTCCATATAGTCTCTTTTTTTATCTGTGATCCGCTCAATATAACACGCGATCTAGTGT
>NZ_CAWVHE010000006.1:0-12578 GCF_963929015.1 uncultured Merdimonas sp. | reverse complement strand
CACTAGATCGCGTGTTCGGTCTGCGGCGGATCTATGCAGGTACATATGGAAACTGACAGGAATTTCATCCTGGATATGGAGAGCCGAAAGCGCCTGGAGATATTCCTGGAACGATATCATGGAAAGAAGCTGGTCATCCTGGAATTAGGCATCGGGTGGAGAAATCAGCTGATCAAAGCGCCTTTGATGCGGCTTGCGGCACAGGAACCGCAGGCTGTTTATGTGACGATTAACCTGGGCGAGATTTTTATCCCGGATGAGATCCGGGAAAAGTCTTACGGACTGGACGGGGATCTGACGGAGATTCTTCATGATCTGGCGGCATATTCCGGCGTTCATCTTTGATCAGGAAGCTTTCCAGACCGGATTTTATAAAACGGTCAATCACCTGCTGGATACTCCCCCAGTCTCTGCAGTTGTTCTTCAGCATGCGTTTGTTGATAGCCAGACAGCCGTTCATCTGAAAGTAGAGTAATGCTTCAGCCTGTTCGTAAGAGAGCAGGCTGTTCTGCATGAGCCTGGTAATAAAATCTTCCTTTGAAAGTTCGCAGAGTTTATCCAGCAGCCGGGCAGAAGCGGTCTCGTCGGAAAAAAGAATGCGAAATTCCCGGCTTTCCTGTACTTTCCGGCAGAAAGGGTAAGTGCATCGGTCTTTTTCAGGACACATCACATGGTCGAAGACCTGCGTTGTGTCCTGAATGGTTTTTTCTATGATATCGTCCAGGACGTCATCCAGATCATAATAATGAAGGTAAAAAGTTCCCCGGTTGATCTCCGACAGTTTGCAGATCTCCGTGACCGTAACTTTGGTGAATGGTTTCTGCTGCATCAGGGACAGCAGGGAATCGCGGATGACATTCTGTGTATATCTGGTACGCCGGTCCACGGACTGGCCATTTCTTTTGGAACTCAAAACAGACACCTCTTTCTGTACAATTATACAAAAGTGTTCAGGAATCATACAGCTTCCTGAATCTGACGATTGAAACACGGTACAGTTTTATTATAATAGATTTAACGAAATAATCAACACTATGTTTATAAACATACAAAATGTACAGGAGGACATTATGGGACATATTATCGCAGTATCGGGAAAAGGCGGCGTGGGAAAGACCACGCTGTGCGGCCTGCTGATCCAGTATCTCTGCGAAACCGGGAAAAAAACCGGTACTGGCCGTAGATGCGGACGCAAACGCAAATCTTAACGAGGTGCTGGGAGTGGAAACAGGAGTGACGTTGGAGAGCTCCGGGAAGAAATTGAAAGGGCCGGTGTCGATCCAAGATACAAAATACCCGCCGGTATTACCAAAGCAGCCTATCTGGAAAGCCGGCTCGCCGACGCCCTGACGGAAGAAGACGACTATGAATCTGATGGTGATGGGCAGATCTCAGGGGCAGGGATGCTACTGCTTTGTAAATGGGATCGTACAGACGCAGGTTCAGAAGCTGCAGAGCCATTACCCTTATATCGTGGTGGACAATGAGGCAGGTATGGAGCATATCAGCAGAGGGATTCTTCCGAATATGGAGATCGCGATCCTGGTCAGCGACTGCTCGCGGAGAGGAGTACAGGCGGCCGGAAGAATCGCGGCGCTGATGAAAGAACTGAATTTTCATCCGAAGAAAGTAGGCCTGATCGTCAACCGGGCGCCGGGCGGAGAACTGGACAAAGGAACGATGGAAGAAATCCAGAAGCAGAATCTGGACCTGCTGGGAGTCGTCCCTCAGGACGACGACGTATACCGCTTCGACTGCGAGGGACGCCCCACGGTGCAGCTTCCGGCGGACTCTCCGGTCAGAGAAGCGCTGAAAGGGATCATAGAAAAACTGGGTATATGAAGCGAGAAGATTTTATAGAAAGCTGGTGAAAAAAATGGCTGTATTTGCGGATTGTCAGGATGTTCGGAGGATGGTCATGATCAAAGAGATGGCCTGCCCTGAATGCGGAGCCGGAGACGGCATTGAGGTGTTTGAAAGAGACGGCCTGACCGTAGGGGACAGTGTATGTTGCCAATGCGGATTTACGATCCCGGAGGGCGTCGGCCTGGAAGACTACCTCAAAAATTTACTATGAAAGCACGGAGCAATCCGAGGGCTTTCATGCATGGCGGTGCCCGTATCAGCGGGCATGAGGATTTAGAAACTATAGGAGATGCTTGTATGAAAGTGACAATATGCGGAAAAGGCGGATGCGGAAAAAGCACGGTCACCAGCCTGCTGGCGAAAGCTCTGGCAAGGCGGGGAAACGAAGTGCTGGTGATCGATTCGGATGAATCTAATTATGGGCTTCACAGACAGCTGGGCATGGAACTTCCCGGGGATTTTACAGGATATTTCGGGGGAAAAGAGAATGTATTGAATGATATGATGTTATCGGAGTTCACTCACCAGTTTTTCCAGGAGACCTGGACAATGAAAGATATTCCGGAAAAATATTACAACCTGAAGGACGGGGTGAAACTGATGGTCAGCGGGAAAATCCATCAGGCCAATGAGGGCTGCTCCTGCGCAATGGGAACGGTCATGACACAGTTTGTCCAGAACCTGCGGCTTGCCGAAAACCAGTTCGCGCTGCTGGATATGGAAGCCGGAGTGGAACATTTCGGCAGGGGAATTGATAATGGCGTAGATCTGGTGCTTATGATTGTAGATCCTTCTTATGAATCACTGCAGCTCTCCAAGAAGGTCGGGGAACTGGCAGAGAGCATTGGGAAGCCTTTCTATTATGTTTTAAATAAAGTAACCGAAGACAGTCGGGAGATGATGTATGAAAATATATGGAGACCTGAACAGGTTGCGGTCTGCCTCGGAACGGATCCCGCGATCATGAAAGAGGGCCTGACGGGAAAAGAACTGTCTGAAAAACCGGAAACCATTGAACGCCTGGCAGAATTTTCTGATTTCTCTCGCATCGAAACAGGAGGGATCACATGCTACAGGAACAGTATGAGAAACACAGCTTGGAAATGCAGCCCTATCATTATTACCTTGCGGAATATCAGAATATGGACCCAAAGGATATCAGTCGGCGCCTGGGAATTCCATATGACGAAAATACCCGGCTTTTTCTCGTGAAATTTATGGAGAAAAATTATACGGTCAGTTATCCGGATCTGGAGATTCACTGCCAGGACGAAGAAGAGGGGCAGGCGGTTCTGTGCGATGATATTCATGCAAAAGTATTGCTGCTCCGCTATTTTACAGAAGGAGATTATATGGATGCCACGGGAAATCTTCTTTCTTACCGGGATCTCCCGTGGGGCGAGGTATATTATCGTCAGTTTTACGGCCGCTGTATAATGAGGCTGGCCAGAATGTTCGGGAACAGGCTGGATGCGTTCAAAAATATCATGGAGAAGCTGAAAGGGGCTCCCCGAAACTACGGGGACGCAGCATACGAATTTCAGTTTCTGGAAAATCTTAAGCTGTGCTTCGTCCTGTGGGCAGGTGATGAAGAATACCCTGCTTCCGCGCAGATCCTTTTTTTCGGATAATTTCCCGGCGGCCTATGCGGCGGAGGATGCAGCCTATATCGGAGATGTGGTGTTGGACTATATGAAAGGGCTGCTGATTTGACTTATGGAATCAAAAATTGCTCTGTCAATAAATCAGTGATGACGGACAGGCCCGTCTATTTGCATGTGCCTGTATTCCCGCGGCGTACAGTTATAAAAGCGTCTGAACATTTTTGTGAAATTGCTGGGGCTGTCAAACCCGCAGCGGACCGCAGCCTCTGAGATACTGGCCGCCGGATCCTCAAGCAGCATCTTGGCTCCCTGCATGACCCGGTACTTTAATAAATATTGGATCGGGGATATCTGAAGCATTTTCTGAAAGCATCGCAGGCATTCCCGTTCGCTGATATCCGCCGCGGCGGCTATTTCTTTCAGCGATATACTGTGGGCAAAATTTTCGTGCAGGAAATCCAGCATCTTTCGGATGCGGAGATTATCCTGGTCAGGAGGCGGGGATGCAGCGTCCATCCGCGATTCGAATTGTCTGTAGAGATAGAGGCAGATCTGTGAAAGACTTTCCCGGACGACAAATTCATATCCCCATACATCGTTTGCCAGCGCCTCGAACGCGCGGTTGAACCAGCCGGATACCTGCGAAGTATCCGCTTCACTGATCTGGAAACCGGAAAATGAACGGATGGATAAAAGGGGTTGGATATATTTTTTGGCAAATATGGATTCACTGTTTCCAGTGATCAGTAAAGGACTGAAAACCAGAGAATGCAGCGTGCATTCCGGCGCGGCCGCGGCATAATGAAGAATATTAGAATTGATAACCGCGATCTGTCCTTTGCTTAACAAGAATGAAGATACGGAAACAGGACGGGTCATCTTGCCGACTGTTTAGTGAGACAGACCCATCCTGCTTTTAGATACTATTTAATTCTGATTTTTCTTGGCTTCCGCCAGCTTCATGGCGCGGACCTTCAGCGGAAGTCCGAACAGAGTGATGAAACCGCTGGCGTCGTGATGGTCGTACATATCTCCGGTGGTGAAGGAGGCCAGGGATTCGTTATACAGGCTGTACGGGGAAGTGGTGCCGGCTTTGATGATGTTGCCCTTGTAGAGCTTGAATTTTACTTCGCCGGTCACATACTCCTGGGTGCTGGTCACGAATGCCTGTACGGCTTCGCGGAGCGGAGTGAACCATTTTCCTTCGTATACGATCTGGGCCATCTTATTGCCCATGTCTTTTTTCGCTTCCATGGTAGCGCGGTCCAGGATCAGCTCTTCCAGCTGCTGATGCGCTTCCATCAGGATCGTTCCGCCCGGAGTCTCGTATACGCCGCGGGATTTCATGCCTACCACGCGGTTTTCCACGATATCTACGATACCGATGCCGTGCTTGCCGCCCAGACGGTTCAGCTCGCGGATAATGTCGGCCACTTTCATCGATTTTCCGTTGATGGATGTGGGGACGCCTTTCTCAAAAGTCATGGTGACGTATTCCGCTTCATCCGGGGCTTTTTCCGGCGTTACGCCCAGCACCAGCATGTGGTCGTAGTTAGGCTCATTGGCCGGATCCTCCAGTTCCAGACCTTCATGACTGATGTGCCATAAGTTGCGGTCGCGGCTGTAGCTGTGGCTGTGGTCAAACGGAAGGTCGATTCCGTGCTTTTTGCAGTACTCGATCTCGTCTTCTCTGGACTGCATGGTCCAGACGTCGGTCATTCTCCAGGGAGCGATGATCTTCAGGTCCGGGGCCAGCGCTTTGATGCTCAGCTCGAAACGGATCTGGTCGTTCCCTTTTCCGGTAGCGCCGTGACAGATGGCGGAAGCGCCTTCCTTGCGGGCGATCTCCACCAGCTTTTTGGCGATTGCCGGACGTGCCATGGAAGTTCCCAGCAGGTATTTGTTTTCATATACTGCGTTTGCCTGTACGCAGGGCATGATATAATTCTCGGCAAAATCGTCGGTGATGTCTTCGATGTATAATTTAGACGCGCCGGACAATTTTGCTCTCTCGTCCAGTCCGTCCAACTCATTGCCCTGTCCGCAGTCTACACAGCAGCAGATCACTTCATAACCGAAGTTCTCTTTCAGCCAGGGGATGATGGCGGTGGTATCCAGTCCGCCGGAATAAGCAAGAACTACTTTTTCTTTCATAAATCGATTCTCCTCTGTAATATTCTTTTATAATGGATTTGCTGCATACTACTATACATCATGTGCAGATGGAATGCAAGTGAAAAAATATGCATTAAATGACTTTTTTATAAAAATATATTGCATAAATTCAATAATAAATGTATAATTATGCGAGTGGAATGAGAAAACATGCAAAAAAACAGGGTGGAGGTATTTACTTCGGCTTCTGTTTGTTATATGATGGGAATTAGTTTTCAGTACAGATCAGAAAAGAGGAAGAGATTATGATAAAAGTTGGAATCATCGGAGCCACCGGCTATGCCGGAGGGGAGCTGGTCCGCCTTCTGCTGGGGCATAAGGAGGCCGAGATTAAATGGTACGGTTCCAGAAGCTATGTGGACCAGAAGTACGCTAAAGTATATCAGAATATGTTCCAGCTGGTGGACGACCGGTGTCTGGACGACAATATGGAAGAGATGGCGAAGCAGGTGGATGTGATTTTCACCGCCACGCCTCAGGGCCTGTGCGCGTCGCTGGTAAACGACGATATATTAAATAAGGTAAAGGTGATCGATCTGAGCGCGGATTTCCGCATCAAGGACGCGGCGGTTTACGAGGAGTGGTACGGGATCGAACACAAGGCGAAACAGTATCTGGACGAAGCCGTATACGGGCTGTGCGAGATCAACCGGGAGGCGGTGAAAAAGGCGCGTCTGGTGGCGAATCCGGGATGTTATCCCACCTGCAGTATCCTGTCCATCTATCCGCTGCTGAAAGAAGGGCTGATCGATCCATCCACCGTGATCATTGACGCCAAGTCCGGGACATCCGGCGCGGGCAGAGGGGCGAAGGTTGACAATCTGTTTTGTGAGGTCAATGAGAACATCAAGGCATATGGAGTGGCGACCCACCGCCATACGCCGGAGATCGAGCAGGAACTGTCGCTGGCGGCAGGAGAGCCGGTGACGATCAGCTTTACGCCGCATCTGGTGCCCATGCAGAGGGGGATTCTGGTGACAGCCTATGCTTCTTTGAAGAGAGAAGTGACCTGGGAAGAAGTGAAAGCGGTCTATGACCGATATTATGATAAGGAACGGTTTGTCCGCGTGCTGGAGCAGGATGTGTGCCCCCAGACCCGGTGGGTGGAAGGCAGCAATTATGTGGACGTGGGATTCAAGATCGATCCCAGGACAAAACGCATCATCATGATGGGCGCTATGGACAATCTGGTAAAAGGCGCGGCCGGACAGGCTGTGCAGAATATGAACCTGGTATTCGGACTGGACGAGGCGGAGGGACTCAGGATGGCTCCGCTGTTCCCGTAAACAGGCAGGGAAGGACAGAGAAACGATGGATATAGATATACGGGTCATGACGATCGAGGATTACGACAAGGTATACGCGCTGTGGAAGACGATCGGAGGATTTGGCCTGCGCAGCATGGACGATTCCAGAGAGGGTATCGCCCGGTTCCTGAAGAGAAATCCCGCCACCAGCATGACCGCATGGGATGGGGATAAGCTGATCGGAGCGATTCTCTGCGGACACGACGGAAGAAGAGGATGTCTCTACCATGTATGCGTGCGGAAAGGATACCGCAGACATGGAGTGGGAAAGGCCATGGTGGTGGCCTGTATGAAAGCGCTGCAGGAGGAGCAGATCACCAATGTCAGCCTGATCGCGTTTACGAGGAACGATATTGGAAATGCGTTCTGGAACCGGATCGGATGGACGGAGCGAAAAGATCTGAACTATTATGATTTTATATTAAATAAAGAAAATATCACGGCATTTATCGAGGAGGAGTAGATATGGAGATCATCGCCGGAGGCGTGACGGCTGCCAGAGGATTTGAGGCGGCGGCTGCGGAAGCGCAGATCAAGTATAAGGACAGAAAGGATATGGCGCTGGTGTACAGCCAGGCTCCCTGCGTCACTGCGGGAACATTTACGACGAATGTGGTAAAAGCCGCGCCGGTAAAGTGGGACCAGGAGGTCGTTTACGGCGGAGAGGAAGCCAGAGCGGTGGTGATCAATTCCGGTATCGCCAACGCCTGTACGGGAGCGGAAGGATACGGTTACTGCAAAGAGACGGCTGCCGCCGCGGCCAAGGCCCTTCATATCCCGGAGAGTTCCGTGCTGGTGGCATCCACAGGAGTGATCGGCATGCAGCTTCCGATAGACCGCATCGCGAAGGGCGTCGGCCTTCTGGCAGAGAGCAAGGCCTCCACAGAGGAAGCGGGTCTGGAAGCGGCGAAAGCGATCATGACTACGGACACGAAGCCCAAGTATGCGGCGGTCCGGATCCGGATCGGAGATAAGGATGTGACGGTGGGAGGCATGTGCAAGGGCTCCGGCATGATTCACCCCAATATGTGCACGATGCTTGCTTTTGTGACGACAGACGCGGCGATCACGAAGGAACTGCTTCAGAAGGCGCTGAGCGAGGATGTGCAGGATACCTACAATATGATCTCGGTGGATGGAGATACTTCCACTAATGACACGGTGCTGCTGCTGGCCAACGGCATGGCGGAAAATCCGGTTATTGACCGGGAGGACGAGAATTATCAGGCGTTCAAAGAAGCGCTTCATTACGTGAATACAGAACTGGCGAAGAAGATCGCCGGGGACGGAGAGGGAGCGACCTGCCTGTTTGAGGTGAAGGTAATCGGAGCAGCCAGCAAGGCAGACGCCGTGACTCTGAGCAAGTCCGTGGTCACTTCCAGCCTGACGAAGGCGGCGATCTACGGGCATGACGCCAACTGGGGCCGGATCCTGTGCGCACTGGGATATGCGGGCGTGCAGTTCGATCCGGAGAAAGTGGATCTGTATTTTGAGAGCGCGGCAGGAAAGCTGAAGATCATCGAAAACGGCGTATCCACAGGATACAGTGAAGAAGAAGCGACAAAGATCCTCTCCGAGAACTATGTGACAGCCATCGCGGATATGAAAATGGGGACCTGCAGCGCTACGGCGTGGGGCTGCGACCTGACCCATGAATACGTCAACATTAACGCAGATTACAGGAGCTGAAGGAGCATGACGAAATGAGAGAAGAGATGGAAACTTACCTGGAGAAGGCCGCCGTACTGGTGGAGGCCCTTCCTTATATACAGAGATTCAACCGCAAGATTATCGTGGTGAAATACGGCGGAAGCGCCATGGTGGACGAAGAACTGAAAAAGAGCGTGATCAGCGACGTGACCCTGCTGAAACTGGTAGGCTTCAAGCCGATCATCGTACACGGCGGAGGAAAAGAGATCAGCAAGTGGGTGAGCAAGGTCGGAAAAGAAGCGGAATTCGTAAACGGGCTGAGAGTGACCGACGCAGAGACCATGGAGATCGCGGAGATGGTGCTGAACCGGGTGAATAAAAGCCTGGTGTCCATGGTACAGCAGCTGGGAGTAAAAGCCGTAGGCGTCAGCGGGAAGGACGGCGGTCTTCTGAAGGTGGAGAAGAAATACGCCGACGGGCATGATATCGGCTATGTGGGAGAGATCACGGAAGTGGATCCCAAGATTCTCTACGACCTGCTGGAAAAGGACTTTCTCCCGATCGTCTGCCCGGTGGGGATGGACGGCAATTTCGACACTTACAATATCAACGCGGACGACGCGGCATGCGCCATCGCCAAGGCCCTGAAAGCGGAGAAGCTGGCGTTCCTGACAGATATCGAAGGGGTTTACCGGGATTTCGACGACAAGGATTCTCTGATCTCGGAGATTCATGTGGGAGAAGCGAAGGAACTGATCCGGAGCGGTACCATCGGCGGCGGAATGCTGCCTAAACTTTCCAACTGCATCGACGCCATCGAGGCAGGCGTTTCAAGAGTGCATATTATGGACGGAAGGATCCGCCACAGTCTTCTGCTGGAGATCTTCTCCAACAAGGGCGTAGGCACGGCGATCCTTGGAGATTCGGAGGAAAAGTATTATCATGAGTAAGGAAAAGGAATATATCGAGAAAGCGGAAGAAAATATTCTGCACACCTACAACCGGTATCAGATTGTCCTGGATCATGGGAAAGGCGTGCGGCTTTATGATGTGGAAGGAAAAGAGTATTTGGATTTCGCCGCAGGCATTGGGGTACAGTCTCTGGGATACGGTAATCCGGAATATACGGAAGCGCTGAAGACCCAGGCGGATAAGCTGACCCATATTTCAAACCTGTATTATTCTGTTCCCATGACGGAAGCGGCGGAAAAGGTGCGCAGGGCCAGCGGACTGGAAAAAGTATTTTTTACCAACAGCGGCACGGAGGCCATCGAAGGGGCGCTGAAGGTGGCAAGAAAATATTCTTATACGAAGTACGGGCCGGAAAGGTATGAGATCATCGCCATGAACCATTCTTTCCACGGACGGAGTATGGGAGCGCTGTCCGTTACCGGGAAGGAATCTTACCGGACGCCCTTTGAACCGCTGATAGGCGGCGTGCGTTTCGCGGAATACAACGACCTGGAGAGCGTAAAAGCGCAGATAACCGATAAAACCTGCGCGATTATTCTGGAAACCATACAGGGCGAGGGCGGTATCTATGTGGCTTCGGAAGATTTTCTGCGCGGCGTCAGGGAGCTTTGCGATGAACATGATCTTCTGCTGATCCTGGATGAGATCCAGTGCGGCATGGGCCGTACGGGCTACATGTTCGCATGGCAGGAATACGGTGTGGAACCGGATGTGATGACTGTGGCGAAGGCCCTTGGATGCGGCGTCCCGGTGGGAGCGTTCGCGGTTGGAAAGAAAGCCGCGGAAACGTCGCTGGTTCCGGGAGACCACGGCACCACCTACGGAGGGAATCCTCTGGTATGCGCGGCGGTGAGCAAGGTGCTGGACATCTATGAGAAAGAGCATATTACGGAACACGTACAGAAGGTGGGGGCATACCTTACCCGGAAACTGGATGATCTGGTGGATAAGTACGATTTTCTTGCGGAGCGTCGTGGAAAAGGCATGATCCAGGGACTGGAAGTAACCGGCAGACCTGTGGGCGAGATCGTAAACCGTGCTCTGGAGCAGGGGCTGATTATCATCACAGCAGGGACGAATGTGCTGCGTTTTCTGCCGCCGCTGGTGATCACGGAAGCGGACGTGGATGAAATGGCGGAAAAACTGGAACGGTCTTTCTGACCGTGTGTATAAGAATCCGATCGTGGGGAGAAAATGTTCGTAAAAAGGAGGTTCTCTCTATGATCGGATTTTTTATCGCTTTACTTTCGGGGGCGCTGATGAGCCTGCAGGGAGTATTCAATACGGAGGTGACGAAACAGAGCAGCGTATGGGTGTCCGCCACATGGGTGCAGTTCAGCGCGCTTCTGGCGTGTCTGGCGATCTGGGCAATGTTTGACCGGGAAAGTCTGATGGCCATCGCTAAAGTGACGCCGAAATATATGCTTCTGGGAGGTGTCTTCGGAGCTTTTATCACATATACGGTGATCCAGAGTATGTCTGCCCTGGGGCCGGCCAGGGCGACCATGCTGATTGTGATCGCCCAGCTTACGGTTTCCTGGGCGGTAGAGCTTCTGGGTCTGTTCGGCCTGGATAAGGGAATGTTTTCCTGGCGGAAACTGATCGGGCTTCTGGTGGCAGTGGGCGGCGTTATATTATTTGAATGGGAAACCTAAGATAGCCCTTGTGTTTCCTGTCCAACTCCGTTACAATAAAAACTGGACACAGAAAGCTTTTCTTCGAAAGGAGAAAGGCATGAAAATAAAGTTTGGGAAAAATGTATTCTTTGGTATACTGACAGGCGCCGTGTGCGCGGCTCTTGCCGGATGCGGGATGTCTTTCTGCGGATTTTCGCTGCAGGATAAAGACGAGATGGTTTTTGCCTGTGAGGAATACGACAGTACACGGCCGGAGTTATCGGACGGTGATGCAGATGGAACCTTATCATCTCAGGAGCAGGATGAAGGGAATCTGTCTGGCGCAGGCACGGATACGCAGCCGGAAAAAGAAAGCCGGGCGGAGGAGCTGATAGATATTAATGCCGCCGGAGCGGAGGAGCTGATGACGCTGAACGGGATCGGAGAGACGCGGGCTGCTGCGATCATTGAATTCCGGGAACAGAACGGGCCTTTTGTCAGCATCGAGGAGATCATGTTGATCCCCGGTATCAAAGAAGGCATTTTTTCAAAGATACAGGATCAGATCGTAGTTCGTTGAGGTGAAAGATGGCACAGAAAGTATTGGTAGTGGATGATGAAAAATTAATTGTAAAAGGTATCCGGTTCAGCCTGGAGCAGGACGGGATGGAAGTAGACTGCGCATATGACGGGGAAGAGGCTCTGGAAATGGTGCGCGCAAAGGAGTATGACATTATTCTGCTGGATGTGATGCTTCCCAAGCTGACCGGTTTTGAGGTATGCCAGCAGATCAGGGAGTTCCTCTAACGTTCCGGTGGTGATGCTGACGGCAAAAGGGGACGATATGGACAAGATATTAGGACTGGAGTACGGAGCGGATGATTATATTACAAAGCCGTTCAATATTCTGGAAGTGAAAGCCAGGATCAAGGCCATTATCCGCCGTACAAAGAAAAAAGCGCCGGAGAAGGAGGCAAACCGGGTGATAGAAAAAGGCGACCTGCATATGGACTGTGACAGGCCGCCGTCTGACCATCGGAGGAAAGGAGATCAATCTGACTGCGAAGGAGTTTGATCTGCTGGAACTGATGGCTCTGAATCCGAACAAAGTCTACAGCCGGGATCATCTGCTCAACGCGGTATGGGGCTATGATTATCCGGGAGACGTGCGGACAGTGGACGTCCATATCCGGCGTCTGCGCGAGAAGATCGAGCAGAATCCCAGCGAACCCAAATATGTACATACGAAGTGGGGAGTAGGGTATTATTTCAATGCTTAAGATGAATGTGAGAAAATTTCTCCGGAGCCTGAATTTCAGGATCATGGTTTTTCTGATCCTGATCGGGATTATTCCGGCCCTGCTGGTGGCCGAACACGCGATCTAGTG
>NZ_CAWVHE010000005.1:0-21523 GCF_963929015.1 uncultured Merdimonas sp. | reverse complement strand
CACTAGATCGCGTGTTGTAAAAAATGCGAGGTGATCCCTGCGCCGTTTTGCGTCGTGTTAAGTATGCGAAACGCGGTGGTGGTACAGCCGGATCTGTCGGTGATCTGTGACCGGACAAAGATACAGGACGGAGTATGTATGGGGCCGCCGGATCTGGTGGTGGAAATTCTGTCCCCAGGTAATAAGAAGTATGACTGCCTGGAGAAGCTGGGAATTTATTCGAAATACGATGTGCGGGAGTATTGGATCATCGATCCGGAACAGGAAAATATCATGATGTATGACCTGGAGGAAGGCATGTCGCCCGTGGTAAAGCCTTTCAGGGAAAAGATGGCTTCGCGGGTGATCAAAGGTCTGACTTTAAACCTGGGAAAACTGCTGGCAGAGCATGATGCAATGTTTGAATAAAAGAGAATACCGGATTGACAAAAAGAACATTTGTTCGTATAATTGGTTTATCGAACAAATGTTCTTTTGCGCAAATGGGGACGTAGACAAATGCAATAGGTGTACGTCCCCGGGAGGTGGTTGTATGCGGATCCAGGAGACGATGGACCTTTATGATAAACTTCAGATTCTTACGGATGCGGCAAAGTATGATGTGGCCTGCACGTCGAGCGGGGCGGACCGTAAGGGAGACGGCACGGGGATGGGAAGCTGCGAGCGGGCGGGGATCTGTCACAGCTTCTCGGCGGACGGCCGCTGTATTTCGCTTTTGAAGATTTTATTTACCAATGAATGTATTTACGACTGTAAATATTGTATCAACCGCCGGACCAATGATGTGCCGCGGGCTTCCTTTACGCCGGACGAGGTCTGTACACTGACTATGGAGTTTTACCGGAGAAACTATATCGAGGGGCTTTTCTTAAGCTCGGGTGTGCTTGTGAGCCCGGACTATACCATGGAGCTTTTATACGCCACGCTCTATAAACTGCGCAGAGAGTGTAATTTTCAGGGGTATATCCATGTCAAGGCGATTCCGGGGGCCAGCAGGGACCTGGTGGAGCGTCTGGGGGTTTCTGGCAGACCGGATGAGCATAAACCTGGAGCTCCCTACGGCGGACGGGCTGAAAGCCCTGGCTCCCCATAAGACGCGAAAGAAAATATTAGAGCCTATGCGTCTGGTGCAGACAAGGACAGCGCAGAACAAGCAGGAGATCCAGGTGTACCGGGGAGCACCCAGGTTTGTGCCGGCAGGACAGAGTACGCAGATGATCATCGGCGCTACTCCGGAGACGGATTATCAGATTATCCAGGTGGCCCAGTCCCTCTATCAGAAATTTGACCTGAAAAGAGTGTTTTACTCGGCCTTTGTGCATGTAAATGAAGATTCGGCGCTTCCCGCCAGGACGGGAGAAGGGCCTCCGCTTCTTCGGGAGCACCGGCTGTACCAGGCGGACTGGCTGCTGCGTTACTATTACTTTCAGGCGGAGGAACTTTTGTCTGAGGAGGATCCGAACTTCAATGTACTGTTTGATCCTAAATGTAACTGGGCTTTGAAGAATCTGAACTATTTCCCGGTGGAGATCAACCAGGCGGAATACCGGATGCTTCTTCGGGTGCCGGGGATCGGATATAAGTCTGCGTCCAGGATCGTGAAGGCGAGACGGCTGGGAGTCCTGAAATTTGAGGATCTGAAGAAAATGGGAGTGGTGTTGAAAAGGGCGCTGTACTTTATTACCTGCAGCGGGAAAATGATGTATCCTACCCGGATGGAAGAGGATTATATCGCAAGGAATCTGCTGGAGACAAAAGAAAAGCTGCCTGTGGAGGTCAGAAACATGGGATACCGGCAGATGTCGCTGTTTGACGACGTTAGATTCAGGGAGAATGTGATGCTATGAAAACGATCTATGTGTGTGAGGATTCTGTGACAGGGATCTATTCCGGGATCTACGACGCCTGGAAGAGTGGAAAGGAAGAAGGGGAGTGCGGAATCGCCCTGAAGGGGCTGGTAGAACAGGAGCTGTTCTGTGATTATGCTGAAGTGGAGGAAAGCTGGAAAAAAGCTGCCGCAGTGGACCGGATGATTCGGAAAAACCTGGGAGAAAGAACGCATCGGGACCTCTATTATGCGCTCCTTTCCAATGACAGAGAGAAAGGAAATGTGGTGCTTGGAACCATGATGGCGGCCAGGCGTCTTCCGGACAGCAGGAGGATCATGGAACATCTAAGCCACCCGATGGTAGAAAAAGTCTTTGAACTGAGTCGGAGTGTGGGAGGAGAAGCCCATAATCTGAAAGGGTTCTTAAGGTTCCGGGAACTGGAAAATGGCGTGCTGTATGCGCCGATCACACCGAAAGCCCAGGTGCTTACCTGTCTCGCACCGCATTTTGCCGACCGGCTGCCTCTGGAAAACTGGATGATCCATGATAAGAACCATCAGATGTTTGCCGTCCATGAGGCGGGGAAGCAGTGGGTTCTGGCAGAAGAGACAGAAGAAATGAGAAAGAAGCAGAAAGAAAAGTTTGATCGTGTGTCCGTGGAGGAGGGACAATACGTCCGCCTGTGGAAGGGATTCTGCCGGGCGATCTCGATTGAAGAACGGAAAAATCCAGGGTGCCAGCTCAGCCATCTTCCGCTTCGATACCGGCCGAATATGACAGAATTTGCAGGGGAAAATATCCGCTAAAGCCCCAGCGGAACATCTGCGGGAAAGAATCAAGAGAACGGCAGGAGAGAGCAGGCCTCTTGCAGAGTCCGCAGCCAGTGTGGTAAGATGTCTTCGGAGTCCGGAAAGGGACTGAATAGAAAAGATAGGAAGAGATCATATGGAAACAGAACAGCCGCTGGTCCGGATTTCTGTCCGAAACCTGGTGGAATTTATCCTGCGCAGCGGAGATATCGATAACCGGGCAGGAGGGGCAGACAAAGATGCAATGCTCCTTGGAGGAAAGATCCATCGGAAGATCCAGCGCAGAATGGGAGCAGATTACCACGCCGAAGTGGCGATGAAAATGGAGATTCCCTGCCGCGGTTTCATATTGTCCGTGGAAGGAAGAGCGGACGGAGTCATAGAGACCCTTTCCGGCATTGTGATCGATGAGATCAAAGGGATATATAAAGATCTGGAGCTTTTAAAAGAACCGGTTCCGGTACATCTTGCCCAGGCCAAGTGCTACGCCTATATCTATGCCAGCCAGCAGAGCCTGGAAGAGATTGGCGTACAGATGACCTACTGCAATATGGATACCGAGGACATCAAAAGATTCCAGAGCGTCCATCAGACGGAAAGCTTAAAGGAATGGTTTCTGGGGATTGTCGGGCAGTACGAAAAATGGGCCAGATTCCAGATAGAGTGGAGAGAAAAGAGAAATGCTTCGATCCGGGAGGTGCATTTTCCCTTTGCCTACCGGGAAGGGCAGAAAAAGCTGACCGCTGCTGTCTACCGGACGATCGAACAGAAAAAGAAGCTTTTTATCCAGGCGCCGACAGGCGTGGGGAAGACCATTGCCACAGTCTTTCCGTCCATCAAGGCAATGGGAGAAGGACTGGGCGAGAAACTCTTTTATCTGACGGCCAAAACCATCACCAGGACCGTGGCCTGGCAGGCTTTCGAGACCCTGCGTGACCAGGCGCTCCGGATGAAGGTGATCGTGCTGACGGCAAAGGAAAAGATCTGCTTCTGTGAAGAGACGGAATGCAACCCGGACGCCTGCCCCTATGCGAAAGGTCATTTCGATCGGGTCAACGATGCCGTCTATGAGCTTCTGACTACCACTGACGCCATCAGCCGGGAAGTGATCGAGGAGCAGGCAGAAAAATGGAAGGTCTGTCCCTTTGAACTGGGGCTGGATATATCGACCTGGGTAGATGCCGTGATCTGCGACTATAATTATGTCTTTGATCCCAATGCGCATCTGAAGAGATTCTTTGGCGAGGGAAACAAAGGCGACTACCTGTTCTTGATCGATGAGGCCCACAACCTGGTAGACCGGGGCCGGGAGATGTACAGCGCCAGGATCTGTAAAGAAGACTTTCTGAAGATTAAGAGGATGGTGAAGACAGAGGATGTAAAGCTTGGAAAACGGCTGGAGGAATGTAACCGCCAGCTTCTCTCCCTGAAGCGGGAGTGCGACGGCTGTCAGGTTCTGAACAGTGCGGGGAACGTCTATTTGAAGCTGGTCTCTTTAATGGGCGAGATGGAGCGTTTCCTGGAGGAATGTGACAGGGAAGAAATCCGGAAAGAAGTTCTGGAATTATATTTTGATGTACGGACATTTATCGGTGTGTATGAGGTGCTGGATGAAAGCTATATGATCTATTCGGAACTTGGCGGAGATGATAAATTTTATCTTCACCTGTTCTGTGTCAATCCTGCCGGAAGACTGAAAGAATATCTGGAAAAGGGAGCAAGTACAATCTTCTTTTCAGCGACACTCCTTCCGATCCACTATTACAAAAAGCTTCTCAGCACAGTGACGGACGATTACACGATTTATGCAGAATCGCCTTTTGATACAGAGCACAGGCTGCTGATGCTGGGGACGGATGTGAGCACCAGGTACAAGCTCCGGGGAACTCTGATGTACCGGAAATACGCAGAGTACCTGTTGAAGGTGGCGGAAGCGAAAGCGGGAAATTATATAGCGTTTTTCCCCTCCTATCGGTTTATGGAAGAGGTATACGAGGAGTTTTTGGCTCTCCTGGAGGAAAAAGGCGGGGACGTGGAGTATGTGATGCAGTCCCAGTATATGTCGGAGGAGGCCAGGGAGATTTTCCTGGAAAACTTTGAGGAAGACCGGGAAAACAGCCTGATGGGCTTTTGTGTGCTGGGTGGTATTTTTTCAGAAGGGATCGATCTTACGGAGGATAAGCTAATCGGCGCAGTGATCGTGGGGACAGGGCTTCCCCAGGTGTGCAGGGAGCGGGAGCTTCTGAGACAGTATTTTGACGGGCAGGGGCTTAAAGGATTCGATTACGCCTACCTGTATCCGGGAATGAACAAAGTGCTCCAGGCGGCCGGACGGGTGATCCGTACGGATGAGGACCGGGGCGTGATCCTTCTCCTGGACGACCGGTTTGCGGACAGACGGTACCGGGAGACTTTTCCCAGAGAATGGGCATCCTACAGCTTTTGTAATGGAGAAAACGCATCGGAGAAGATCCGAAAGTTCTGGGAGTCAGAAAAAGAAGACTGATTACAACAAAAAGGAGTGACAGCATGAAGAAATTGCATGGGGCAGCAGGCTTTGCGGCGATGTTTCTGGTCATCATCGCACTGCTGATCACCAGTTTCCAGATAGGGATCTATGGAGATCCGGAGTATGGATTTTACAAAGAGGAATATGAAAAGTATAACGTGACAGATTCTCTGGATATGACCATAGAAGATGTCATGGAAGTAACAGAGTATATGATGGATTATCTGATCGGAAGAGAAGAGGTGCTTTCCATCGAGACAAATGTGGATGGAGAAACCCAGGATTTCTTCAATGAGCAGGACAGACTGCACATGGAGGATGTGAAGAACCTGTTCCTGGGAGGGCTAAAGCTTCGTACGGTCTGCCTTGTGCTGGCAGTGCTGCTTGTGCTCTTTCTGGCAGCCACAAAGGCGGACATGAGAAAGCAGATCACCAGAGGGTATTTTCTGGCGCTTGGCGTGTTCGGCGTGCTGATCGTGGTGCTTCTGTGCTCTTTTGCCGTGGACTTTACCGCCAGCTTTACTCTTTTTCATGAAATTTTTTTTTACCAATGATCTGTGGCTCTTTGATCCGGCGACGGATTATATGATCCGGATGCTGCCGGAGGGATTCTTCTATGATATGGTCATGCGGATCGGGGCCTGGTTTGTGGGAGGCCTGGTTTTACTTTTCGCGGTCATGGCCGGATGGAGACAGAGGGCTCTCTGGAAATTCTGGGAACGGCATAAAAAGAATGACAGGAAATCGACAGACAGCCAATAGTTTGGTTTTACTAATCGGGATTCCTGTGTTATGATGGTCTTAGGATTGCGTGAGCATGGGATGTGCCAGTGATCCGTGGCATTACTTCAATAATAAGACGGAAGATGGAGGAAGCTTTATGGGCAATGTAAAACGCGTATATGTAGAGAAAAAGCCGGAGTATGCAGTACAGGCGAAGGATCTGTACCATGAGATTTCCGGTTATCTGGGGATCAGAAGCCTTGAAAATGTGCGGGTGCTGATCCGTTATGATGTAGAAAATATGACAGACGAGACCTTCGAGAAGGCATGCAGCGGCATCTTTTCAGAGCCGCCTGTGGACACGCTGTACCGGGAAGAGTTTCCGGTAAAAGAAGGAAGCCGTGTGTTTTCCGTAGAATTTCTGCCCGGACAGTTTGACCAGAGAGCAGATTCGGCGGTTCAGTGTGTACAGTTCATTAAAGAAGACGAACAGCCGGTGATCCATACGGCTACCACATATGTGGTAGAGGGGGCAGTCTCAGATGAGGAATTTGAGGCGATCAAAAAACACTGTATCAATCCGGTGGATTCCAGAGAGACAGGCATGGAAAAGCCGGAAACTCTGGTAACACAGTTTGAAGAGCCGGAGGATGTGATCATCTTCGAAGGCTTTAAAGATATGGAAGAAGAGCCGTTAAAAGAGCTGTATGATTCGCTGGGCCTGGCGATGACATTTAAAGATTTTCTCCATATCCAGAATTATTTCCGGGGAGAGGAAAAACGGGATCCGTCCATGACGGAGATCCGGGTGCTGGACACCTATTGGTCTGACCATTGCCGGCACACCACCTTTTCCACAGAACTGACGGACGTTACCTTCGGAGAGGGTGACTATAAAGCTCCGATCGAAGAAACCTACCGGCAGTATCTGGCGGATCACAGTGAGATTTTCAAGGGCAGGGAGGATAAGTTTGTCTGCCTGATGGATCTTGCTCTGATGGCTATGCGTAAGTTAAAAAAGGAAGGAAAGCTTGAGGATCAGGAGGAGTCTGAAGAGATCAACGCCTGCAGCATCGTGGTTCCGGTAACGGTAGACGGCGTGGAGGAAGAATGGCTGGTCAACTTTAAGAACGAGACCCACAACCACCCCACAGAGATCGAACCCTTCGGTGGAGCCGCTACCTGCCTGGGCGGAGCGATCCGTGATCCGCTGTCAGGACGTACCTATGTCTATCAGGCTATGCGTGTGACAGGTGCGGCAGATCCGACAGTATCAGTGAAAGACACCTTAAAAGGAAAGCTTCCGCAGAAAAAACTGGTCAGAGAAGCAGCTCATGGATACAGCTCCTACGGAAACCAGATCGGTCTGGCGACAGGAGCAGTAAAAGAAATCTATCATCCCAATTATGTGGCAAAACGTATGGAGATCGGGGCGGTACTTGGAGCAGCGCCCAGAAGAGCTGTGATCCGGGAAACCTCTGATCCTGGAGATATCATCATCCTGCTTGGCGGACGCACCGGGCGTGACGGCTGCGGCGGAGCGACGGGCTCTTCTAAAGTGCATACAGAAGAGTCCACGACTACCTGCGGTGCGGAGGTACAGAAGGGGAATCCGCCTACCGAGCGTAAGATCCAGAGACTGTTCCGCAGAGAGGAAGTCAGCAGGTTGATCAAGAAATGTAACGACTTTGGCGCAGGTGGTGTATCAGTAGCTATCGGAGAGCTGGCAGACGGCCTTAAAGTTGATCTGGACAAAGTGCCGAAGAAATATGCCGGCCTGGACGGAACGGAGATTGCAATCTCTGAATCCCAGGAGCGTATGGCAGTGGTTATTGATCCAAAAGATGCCGATACATTTATGGCTTATGCAGCAGAAGAAAATCTGGAGGCCACAAAGGTGGCAGTTGTGACGGAAGAGCCAAGACTCAGACTTTCCTGGAGAGGAAAAGAGATCGTAAATCTTTCCCGCGCGTTCCTGGATACCAACGGTGCACACCAGGAGACAACTGTGGCTGTAGATATTCCGAACCGTAAAGATACCATCCTGACCCGTCAGGAGGTGGGTGATGTCAGAGAACAGTGGCTTGGTACCCTGAAAGATCTGAATGTGTGCTCACAAAAGGGACTGGTGGAGATGTTCGACGGTTCCATCGGGGCCGGCTCTGTATTTATGCCTCACGGCGGCAAGTATCAGATGACAGAGACCCAGGCTATGGTAGCTAAGCTTCCGGTGCTGAAAGGCGACTGTGACACGGTGACCATGATGAGTTATGGATTCGATCCGTTCCTGTCTACCTGGAGCCCGTATCACGGAGCAATTTATGCGGTAACAGAATCAGTGGCGAAGATCGTGGCTTCCGGCGGAGACTATCAGAAGATCCGCTTTACATTCCAGGAATATTTCCGCCGCATGACAGAGGATCCACACAGATGGAGCCAGCCGTTTGCAGCCCTTCTTGGCGCTTATAACGCACAGCTTGGCTTCGGCCTTCCGTCTATCGGAGGAAAGGACAGTATGTCCGGTACGTTCGAGGATATTGACGTTCCGCCGACTTTAGTGTCCTTTGCGGTAGACATTGCAAGAGAAAAGGATATTATCACGCCAGAGCTTAAGAAGGCGGGAAATAAACTGGTATGGCTTCGGATAGAGACAGATGAGTATGACATTCCTGTTTATGAAAAAGTGATGGAGCAGTACGGAAAATTTCATGAAGATATAGGAAACGGCCGGATCGTATCCGCTTATGCCCTGGACCGTCACGGGATTGCGGCGGCAGTCAGCAAGATGGCATTTGGAAACGGCTGCGGCGTAAAGATCGAGCACAATCTGGATCCGAGAGACTTCTTCGCACCAGGCTTTGGAGACCTGATCGCAGAGGTGCCGGCCGGAGAAGTTGGAAATCTCCAGATTTCCTATACTGTGATCGGTGAGGTGACAGACGATGGACGCTTCTCCTATGGAAACTGTGTGATCGGGCTGGACGAGGCAGAAAGTGCATGGAAAGGAACTCTGGAACAGGTATTTGCTACCAGTTCTGGCGCGGAAGATACAGATGACTGGACACTGCCTGCAAAAGAGAGCGAAGACGGAAAACTGCAGGAAGACGGATGCTTCCATGCTTCCCGCGTTCATATCTGTGAACACAAGATTGCACAGCCTACCGTGTTTATTCCGGTATTCCCGGGGACGAACTGTGAATATGACAGCGCGAAAGCTTTCGAACGTGCCGGTGCAAAGGTAGTCACCAAGGTATTTAAGAACTTAAGCGCTGCAGATATCGTGGACTCTGTCCAGGTGTTTGAACAGGCGATCGCCCAGGCGCAGATTATCATGTTCCCAGGCGGTTTCAGTGCAGGCGATGAGCCGGACGGCTCCGCAAAATTCTTTGCTACGGCATTCCAGAATGCAAAGCTTAAGGAAGCAGTAGAGAAGCTGCTGAATGAAAGAGACGGGCTGGCACTCGGCGTATGTAACGGCTTCCAGGCACTTATTAAGCTGGGGCTGGTTCCGGACGGAAAGATTACCGGACAGAACGGACAGTCCCCGACGCTGACCTACAATACTATCGGACGCCATATCTCCAAAATGGTTTACACAAAGGTAGTAACGGATAAATCCCCGTGGCTTGCGAAAGCCAAGCTTGGCGGCGTATATGTCAATCCGGCATCCCATGGAGAAGGAAGATTCGTGGCTCCGAAAGAGACGATCCAGAAGCTGTTTGAAAATGGCCAGGTGGCTACACGCTATTGCGATCCGGAGGGAAATGTTACAAAGAATGAAGAGTGGAATGTAAACGGATCCTATTATGCCATTGAAGGAATTACAAGTCCGGACGGAAGAGTGCTTGGAAAGATGGCTCACTCTGAGCGCAGAGGCCGCAGTGTGGCAGTAAATATTTACGGAGAACAGGATATGAAGATCTTTGAATCCGGTGTGGCTTACTTCAAATAAAATTGCATTTTTCAGAGAGGAATATTGCAATCCGGATTAAAAAGCTATAAAAAATCCGTGGAAAATGCAGGAACAGATGTATAAAGCTGCAAAAAAATGATAAAAAAATACAAAAAACACTTGAGTTTTTTGGCAGAATACTTTATTCTGTTAAACAGACAAAGGTGTCAAAAGGAGCTGGCTCTTTGCCGGCTCCTTTTCACGTATATTATATCAAAGCATCAAGGAGGAAGAAAGAATGTCTTATGTTGATGAAGTCCTGGAAAAAGTAGTAGCCAAAAATCCGGCGGAACCGGAATTTCACCAGGCGGTGAAGGAGGTCCTGGAGTCTTTAAGAGTAGTGATTGAAGCAAATGAGGAGAAATACAGAAAAGACGCGCTTCTTGAAAGACTGGTAGAGCCGGAGAGACAGTTCAAGTTTCGTGTTCCGTGGGTAGATGATAAGGGACAGGTACAGGTGAATACTGGCTACCGTGTACAGTTCAACAGTGCGATAGGACCTTACAAGGGTGGTCTTCGCCTGCATCCGTCAGTAAACCTTGGAATCATCAAATTCCTTGGATTTGAGCAGATTTTCAAAAATTCGCTGACAGGCCTTCCGATCGGCGGAGGAAAAGGCGGATCTGATTTTGATCCGAAGGGAAAATCTGACAGAGAGGTAATGGCATTCTGCCAGAGCTTTATGACAGAGCTTTGTAAATATATTGGAGCAGACACTGACGTGCCGGCAGGAGACATCGGAACAGGTGCAAGAGAGATCGGATATATGTTCGGACAGTATAAGAGAATCAGAGGCCTTTACGAAGGAGTACTTACCGGAAAAGGATTAAGTTATGGAGGATCTCTGGCAAGAACAGAGGCTACCGGCTACGGGCTTCTTTATCTGACTGAGGAGATGCTGAAACTGAACGGCATAGAACTGGCCGGAAAAACCGTGGCGGTATCAGGTTCCGGAAACGTTGCTATTTATGCGACAGAAAAGGCACAGCAGCTGGGCGCAAAGGTAGTGACAGTCAGTGACTCTACCGGATGGGTATATGATCCGGATGGAATTGACGTTTCTGCCCTGAAGGAGATCAAGGAGGTACAGCGCGCAAGGCTGACCGAATATAAAAAATATCGTCCGAATTCTGAATACCACGAAGGACGCGGCGTGTGGGCTGTAAAGGTAGATATTGCACTTCCCTGCGCAACTCAGAATGAACTGAATCTGGAAGATGCAAAGCTTCTTGTGGAAAATGGATGTATCGCAGTAGCAGAGGGAGCAAATATGCCGACTACTATGGAAGCGACAGAATATCTGCAGAAGAACGGCGTATTGTTTGCGCCTGGAAAGGCTGCCAACGCCGGCGGTGTTGCAACTTCCGCATTAGAAATGTCTCAGAACAGCGAGAGATTAAGCTGGAGCTTTGAGGAAGTAGACGGAAAACTGAAAGGTATCATGGTAAATATCTGCCACAATATGGTGGATGCTGCAAAGCGCTACGGCATGGAAGGAAATTATGTGGCAGGCGCCAATATTGCAGGTTTTGAAAAGGTTGTAGATGCCATGAATGCTCAGGGAATCGTATAGAAAACAACGGTTTTTCAGAGAATCTAAAAAAAATGAAAAAAAGTGTTGACATTTGGAGTTTTTTCATAGTATAATAGCAAAGCGGGTTCGAGGTACGGACCCGCAGGAATATGGGGTCTTAGCTCAGCTGGGAGAGCATCTGCCTTACAAGCAGAGGGTCATAGGTTCGAGCCCTATAGGCCCCATATCAAATGTGGCGGGATAGCTCAGTTGGCTAGAGCACACGGTTCATACCCGTGGTGTCGCTGGTTCAAATCCAGTTCCCGCTATTTTTTATGCACAGACTGAGGAAGAGGGAAATGATGAAACGGACGGCAGGTCAGTTAAGACTGCCGTCCGTTTCATTTTACAAAGAAAGACAAATCATGTATAATACAAACAAAATTGACTCAATATGAGAAAAGGATGGAGGAAAATCTATGCTGGATAAAAAGACATTGACTTTTCGGGTGATTGCGGGCCTGGCGCTTTTATATGTAGGCGGGAACCTGATCAGGTCATCACTGGCTGATCAGCCGGAACACTATGTGATCTATGCGCTGGCCGGAGCGGCCTTTGCGCTTCTTGGCGTTGTATGGGGAGGTCTTGCGATTAAAAAGCTGGCCACCCATGATTATAAAGAAATGATGGATGATGATGCAGAAGAGATGGAACGGGCGCTAGAGGATGCAGAAAAAGAAGAGGAGAAGTAAAGATGCGGATCGGGATGGGATATGACGTTCACCGTTTGGTGGAAGACAGGGATCTGATCCTTGGAGGGGTCAGGATTCCATATGAGAAGGGACTGCTGGGACATTCGGATGCAGATGTGCTCCTTCATGCGATTATGGATGCACTCCTGGGGGCGGCGGCATTAGGCGATATCGGGAAGCATTTCCCGGATACGGATTCGGCGTATAAAGGGGCGTCCAGTCTGAAGCTGCTGGAGCATGTGGGTGATCTGATCGGGCAGGAGCTTTATGTGATCAGTAATATTGATGCCACCATCATCGCACAGAGGCCCAAGATGGCACCGTATATTGAAGAGATGCGGGAAAATGTGGCAAAAGTACTGCACCTGGAGGTTTCCCAGGTGAATATCAAGGCAACGACGGAGGAAGGGCTTGGATTTACCGGAAGCGGGGAAGGAATCTCGGCACAGGCTGTAGCAGCCCTGGAAACAGTGGCGAACTACAGTTATACGGCGGCCTCCACTGAGGCGGGCTGTGCCGGCTGCGGCGGCTGTCCGCGGATGCAGGGAGGCGAAGAGTCATGAACGTCAGAAAATTAGAGACGGAAGAACAAGGGATGACCAGGTTCCTCTATGAAGAGGCATTTCCGGAGGACAGCCAGGCTTTCACCGATTATTACTATACAGAAAAGACAAAGAACAATCAGATATATGTGCTGGAGGAAGAGGGAAAGATCTGTTCCATGGCTCATCTGAATCCTTATTCCTTATCTGTAAATGGAAGCCGGAAGGAAACTCATTATATTGTGGCAGTGGCTACGAAAAAGGAGTGCCGCAGACGGGGATATATGGGAGCCGTCCTGAGGAGGGCGCTTGAGGATATGTACCGGGAGGGGGAGATATTTACTTTCCTGATGCCGGCGGCAAAGGGAATCTATGAGCCCTATGATTTTCGTACGGTATTTGAACAGACAAGGCCCTATGTAAAGGATCTGGAAGGATGGATACAGGCAGGAGGGAAAGACTGCCAGGAACTATCGGAGTGGGCCAACGACAGCCTTAAGAAGAGCTGCCAGGTCTATGCTGTCCGGGATGAAGACTATTATCTCAGGATGCTGCGGGAATATGAAAGTGACGGCGGGAAGCTCCTTTTAAAGAGAGATGCGCAAGGGAAGATCACGGATTTTGGCATCTGGGTGCCGAAAGAACATCCGGAGCAGGGTAAGATCATGGTGCGGATCCTGGACGTAAGAAGGATGCTGATGTCTCTTGAGCTTTCTGAACTAACAGGCGTGTGCTTTACGGTGACGGATCCCATCATCGAGGACAATAACCGGTGCCTGACCCTTATGGGGACTGAGTTCTCGGGAGTCATGCTGATGGATGCAAAGCCGGAGAACAGCGAGGGTGTGATAAGCGTCCGGGCGCTTGCCGACCTGGTGTTTGGCGTGAAATCCATAGAAGAATTAAGAAAGGAAGAGGGCGTCAGTATGTCAGACCGGATGGCCGGGGAATTAGAAAAGCTCCTTCCGCTTTCTGAAATCTATCTGAATGAAATGGTATAAGGGATAAAGTATAAAGAGCTCGGAAGGGCTCTTTTCTTTTTGCACTTGTTTTCTTCAGAATATCTTTAGAAATTTGTCCGGATGCTCTTAAGAAATATGGGCTATGCTGTTAGATAGAAAGGAGGAAGGTCTTTACGATATTTGCATAAAATCGTATCATTAAGACAGGAAAGAAAACGAGGGGAGAAAGATACTATGGAAATGAACCATGTGCTGATCGTAGAAGATGACAAGGAAATCCGGGAAGGGATCGAGATATATTTAAAAAGCCAGGGATATGAAGTGTTCCAGGCTGCGGATGGTATCGAGGGCCTGGATGTGATCCGGAAAGAAGAAATCCACCTGGCCATTGTGGATGTTATGATGCCAAGGATGGACGGGATCCAGATGACGATGAAACTGCGGGAAAGCTATGATTTCCCGGTGATATTTTTATCGGCGAAGTCAGAGGAAGTGGATAAGATCCTGGGGCTTAACATGGGGGCGGATGATTATGTGACCAAACCATTTACGCCTATGGAACTTCTGGCAAGGGTAAATTCCCAGCTCCGCAGATACCGGCGGTTTATGGAAAAGCTGGATCAGAATACCAAAGAGGAGCATATACATATCGTTGGCGGACTGGAACTCAATGAGGACAGAGTAGAAGTGACGGTGGACGGGGAGCTGGTGAAGGTGACGCCGACAGAATACAAGATCCTGCTGCTTATGATGACACATCCGGGGCAGGTGTTTTCAGCGGAAGAGATCTATGAATGGGTATGGCATGAGCGGGCCGTCAACACAGATACGATCATGGTGCATGTAAGAAATATCCGGGAGAAGATTGAGATCAATCCCAGAGAACCAAAATATTTGAAGGTGGTGTGGGGAGTTGGATACAAAATTGAAAAACAGGCATAAGCTGGCGGTAGTGCTGATCATACTGACTCTTTTGATGGCAACGGCAAATATAACATCGTACTATGGCCTTTATGAAAACCAGATGAAGGAGGAACAGGAAAATTCAAGGCAGGCAATGCTTCGTTCCGAGGATTTCTTAAGGCAGTTTGTCCAGGCCTCCTGGGTCATTTATCTTGAAGAAGACAGGGACGTTTCGTGGGGGGAAGAAGGAACCGGATATGCGGGCATGAGTCTGGAAGACGTCATCCCCAGCACCCTGCAGGAATATGACGGATTCTATCCTTACCTGGAGTATGTGATGGCAGATGGGGACGGCGACGTTATTTCGCAGAGTGTGGCGCCTATAGGGGAGGATCTGACAGAGGGAGACTTCTCGAATTATGCCATTGCACTGAACTTAAGCTATGACGGAAATGGGGAGGCGGATATCCGGGTCCGGAAAGGGCCGGACCGTGCGGAAATTGCCCGGGAATTCCGGAGGGTCCTGAATGGACTGGAGGCAGGGGATTACTGGGGGGAAATGCCTTCGGAGTATGATATTCCGATGCCTGCGAACAGAGAATTTACCTTTGCGATGACAGAGGGAAACCTCTGGACATATCTGGAAGAGCATTTTTACTATGCAGACGATCTGCTGCCAGATGGCGGACAGACGCATATCTTCGGGCTGAGCTTATTGGTGGCTGCGGCGGCGCTTTTATATCCGCTGGTCAAATCTTTCAACACCGGAGACGAAAAGGTGTTCCGGGCACCGCTGGAAGTGGTGTGCATTGCAGCTGTCCTGGTCATTACAGCAGTGTGTGTAAATGCAGGATGGATGATCCGCCGAAGTGATGGCGTGGCAGGGCCTTTGGATCTTGCCGTATGGTTCCTGTATTTTGCGGTTGTCTACTGGGCGGCAGGAAACCTGAGGCGGATCTTTGTCCTTGGACCTATACCGTATTTCAAGGAATATTCTCTTTTGGTGTCCCAGAAGTGCGGCATCCGAAAAGGCGTAAAAGAAGCCTGGGAAACCATGGGAAGATGGCGGAAACGGGCGATGGACACCCTGCTGGACCTGAAACTATCTGACGTAAATAACCGGATGATCCTGAAGGTGGTGGGACTTAATTTTGTGATCCTGGCAGTAATTACCTGCTTTTGGTACTATGGCCTGATCCTGCTGGTGATTTATTCCGCAGTATTATTCTACTTCCTGAGAGGGTACTTCCGGGATATCCGTGAGAAATATGACCGCCTCAATATAGCGGCGGCGGCCATCGCAAACGGGGATCTAAAGACCGAGATTCCCGCTGACACGGGGCTTTTTGAACCGGTGGCGGAAAGCCTTCAAAAGATCCAGGAGGGATTCGGAAAAGCGGTGGAGGAAGAGGTGAAAAGCCAGCGGATGAAAACAGAACTTATCACCAACGTGTCTCATGACCTGAAGACTCCGCTGACGGCAATCATTACTTATGTGGATCTTCTAAAAAAGGAAGAGGATCCGGGAAAGCAGAAGGAATACGTGGAGGTGCTGGAGAAGAAGTCCCAGCGGCTGAAAGTCCTGATCGAGGATCTGTTTGAGATCAGCAAGGCGGGCTCTGGAAATGTGAAGCTGGAGCTAATGGATGTGGATGTGGTTAACCTGTTCAAGCAGGTAAAGCTGGAGCTGGAGGACAAGATCAAAAAGGCTGACCTGGATTTCAGATGCAGCTATCCGGAAGAAAAGCTGACCGTCCGTCTGGACAGTCAGAAGACCTATCGGATCTTTGAAAACCTGCTGGTGAACATCGTAAAGTATGCCATGCCTCATACCAGGGTGTTTATTGAGATCCTGCGGGAAGATGACCAGGCGGTGATCCGGATGAAGAATATTTCCGAACAAGAGCTGAACATTCAGGGGCAGGAGCTGACAGAGCGGTTTGTCAGAGGAGATGCCGCCAGAAATACAGAAGGTGCAGGGCTTGGCCTTGCCATCGTGAAAAGCTTTGTAGAACTTCAGGGAGGGGAGTTTGGCATAGAAATTGACGGAGATCTGTTTAAAACACAGGTGAGATTCCGGGATTTGTGTTGACAAAACCCAGATTTTCACATATGATATAATCTATACGAAAAAGACGTAGAACGGAAAGAGTAACAGATAACATAGGCTGCCAGAGAGAAACTGTCACCGGCTGAGAGCAGTTTTAAGCGGAAGTGTCTGTGAAGTGCATCCGGGAGTCGATCCGGCGAGCGAAAAGTGCGGCATGAAAGGCCAGACAGAGTATCGGGTAGCCGGGTACGTCAGACGCGCGTTAGGCGTCCGAAAGAGGAGAGGACTTTTCTGCCCTGAGTAACGGGAACTAAGAAAAGGAATCTCTAAAAGAGTGGAACCGCGGATATACTTCGTCTCTTGCATGCAGGAGACGAAGTTTTTTTTATTCCATCAGAGACCCTATTCTGAAAATCATAAAAGGAGCGTGTGTATGGGAATCATATCTTATGTAAAAGAAGAGATACAGGTAATCCGTGAACGAGACCCGGCGATCAAGTCTAACATGGAGGTGTTTTTATACCCCAGCTTTCAGGCAATCCTGCGTTACCGCGTTGCTCATAAGCTGTATCGGAAAAAACATTATTTTCTGGCAAGATGGGTATCTCAGCGGGCTGCAAGGAAAACAGGGATCGAGATCCATCCGGGTGCGACGATCGGGAAGGGCCTGTTCATCGACCATGGCAGTGGAGTAATCATCGGGGAGACGGCAGAGCTTGGCAATAATGTGACTCTGTACCAGGGCGTTACCCTTGGCGGTACCGGTAAGGAACATGGCAAGCGTCACCCTACCCTGAAGGATAACGTGATGGTAAGTGCTGGAGCCAAGGTGCTGGGCTCATTTACCATCGGAGAAAATTCGAAGATTGGTGCCGGCAGCGTAGTTCTGAAAGAGGTTCCGCCGAACTGTACAGTAGTAGGAGTGCCGGGGCGGATCGTAAAAAGAGAAAATCAGCGGATTCCGCGGATGGATCTGGATCAGGTACATCTGCCGGATCCTATTAGCAGTGATATTCTTAAGCTTCAGAATGATAATCTGTGGATGCGCCGGAAGATCGAAGAGCTGGAGGAGATTATCTGCAAGTTTCATCAGGAAGAGAAAATCGGTTAAAAATAAAGAAGATTCAGGAGGAAAATAAGATGATAGAATTATATAATACTTTATCCAGGAAAAAGGAGGAGTTTGTCCCTATGGAAGAAGGAAAAGTAAGGATGTATGTCTGCGGACCTACCGTCTATAACCTTATCCATATTGGAAATGCGCGCCCTATGATCGTGTTCGACACAGTCCGCCGGTATTTCGAGTATAAAGGCTATGATGTGAATTTTGTTTCCAACTTTACAGACGTGGATGACAAGATTATTAAAAAGGCCATTGAAGAGGGAGTGTCTGCTGACGAGATATCGAAGCGCTATATTGCAGAGTGCAAAAAAGACATGGAAGGCATGAACATCAAGCCGGCCACGAAAAATCCGCTGGCTACGGAGGAGATCTGCGGGATGGTTGATATGATCCAGACACTGATCGACAAGGGTTATGCTTACGAAAAGAACGGCACCGTTTACTATCGTACCCGGAAGTTCGAGGATTACGGCAAATTGTCTCATAAGAATCTGGATGACCTGCGTTCCGGAGAGCGTGCCCTTCTTGTAACCGGAGAGGATGAAAAGGAAGACCCGCTGGACTTCGTGCTCTGGAAGCCGAAAAAAGAAGGAGAGCCTTTCTGGGAGTCGCCCTGGTCCGAGGGACGTCCGGGATGGCATATTGAATGCTCCGAGATGTCCAAGAAGTACCTGGGCGAGCAGATCGACATTCATGCAGGCGGCGAGGATCTGGTATTTCCTCATCACGAAAACGAGATCGCTCAGAGTGAAGCGGCCAACGGCAAAGAATTCGCAAAATACTGGATGCACAATGCGTTCCTGAATATTGACAATAAGAAGATGAGTAAGTCCCTTGGAAACTTCCGGACTGTGCGGGAGATCAGCGAGCAGTATGATCTGCAGGTGCTGCGTTTCTTCATGCTCAGCGCTCACTACAGGAGCCCCTTAAACTTCAGCGCGGATCTGATGGAAGCTTCGAAAAACGGACTGGAGCGTATTGTAAATGCAGCAGAAAATCTGAAATTCCGGATGAAGAATGCAAAAGAAGAGGCTTTCACAGAGGCAGAACAGGAAGCTTACGCAAAGACAGAGGAATTTGTGGGTAAATTCGAAGCTGCCATGGATGATGATTTCAATACGGCAGACGCGGTGGCAGCCGTCTTTGATCTGGTAAAATATATTAATACCAATACCTCAGAGGAAAGCTCCGCGGAATATCTGAAGAAGCTTCTGGAACGTCTTACGAAGCTGTGCGACGTGCTGGGGCTGATCGTGGATAAGGAAGAAGAAATGCTTGCCGAGGATATCGAGAAGATGATCGAAGAGAGACAGGCGGCAAGAAAGGCAAAGGATTTTGCGAAGGCAGATGCTATCCGGGACGAACTGCTGGCAAAAGGGATCATTCTGGAAGATACGAGAGAAGGCGTAAAATGGAAAAAAGCGTAGAGTGGCAGTTTGAGGCCGCCATGCAGGAAATCTTTCAGCTGAGAGAGGTGGAGATACAGGAGTATTCCCCTCTCACGCTGGCCTATATCGGGGACGGGATCTATGAGCTTTTGATCCGGACACTGGTAGTCAATGAGGGTAATAAGCCGGTACAGAAACTCCATAAAGAGACCAGTGCCCTGGTGCAGGCGTCTGCCCAGTCGAAGATGATGAGGCGTCTCCAGGAGGAACTGACAGAGGAGGAGCATGCGGTATATAAAAGGGGAAGGAATTCCAAGAGTGTGTCCCCGGCCAAAAACCAGTCGGTAACGGATTATCGCAGAGCAACCGGCTTTGAGGCTCTGATGGGATACCTGTATCTGAAAAAGGACTGGGAGCGGATGCTTAAGCTGGTAAAGACCGGGCTTGAAAGCCTGGAAGAGTCGTAAATAGCACACAGGCGGCAGAATGGAGAAGTTCATGAGAGAAGAAAAGAGAACCAATGAAAATATGATCGAGGGCAGAAATGCCGTACTGGAGGCCTTCCGGTCCGGAAAAACGGTAGATAAGCTCTATGTCCAGGACGGCTGTAAGGACGGCCCGGTACAGACAATCTTAAGAGAAGCAAGGAAACAGGATACCATTGTCCAGTTTGTAGGGAAGGAACGTTTGTCCCAGCTCTCAGAGACAGGAAAGCATCAGGGAGTGATCGCAAGTGTTGCATCCTATGCGTATTCCACGGTGGAAGAAATGCTGGCGCTGGCAAAGGAGCGTGGTGAGGATCCGTTTCTGATCCTTCTGGATAATATTGAAGACCCCCATAATCTGGGGGCTATCATCCGTACGGCAAACCTGGCGGGAGCCCATGGCGTAATCATTCCGAAGCGCAGGGCAGCAGGTCTTACAGCGGTGGTGGCAAAGACGTCGGCGGGAGCGCTTCATTATACCCCGGTGGCGAAGGTGACCAATCTGGTGAAGACCATGGAGGAATTAAAGGAGCAGGGGCTCTGGTTCGTGTGTGCGGATATGGACGGCGAACGTATGTATGACCTGAATCTGAAGGGCCCTATCGGCCTGGTGATCGGCAGCGAAGGCGAAGGCGTGGGACGCCTGGTCAAGGAAACCTGTGATTTTGTGGCGTCGATCCCCATGAAAGGGCAGATCAGTTCCCTGAATGCATCGGTGGCGGCGGGCGTCCTGGCCTATGAGATCGTCAGACAGCGCCTTGGCTAATGCAGGGGGCGAAAACGGAAAACAGATGAGGAATCAGCGGGAGGGAGGCATAAGGATGCCAAATTACGGGCAGATGGCGGATGAAGAACTGATCCGCAGATACCGGGAAGGCGACAGGGATGCTCTGGACCATATCATGGAAAAATACAAGGATCAGGTCCGCAAAGAAGCCAATGCCATGTATCTTCTGGGCGGAGAGAATGAAGATCTGATCCAGGAGGGAATGATCGGCCTCTTTAAGGCGGTGCAGGATTATGATGGACAGCAGGGAGCCTCCTTTTTCAGCTTTTCCAGACTGTGTATCAACCGGCAGATGTATTCGGCGATTGCCGCATCCCGGAGAAAGAAACACAGTCCTTTGAATACCTATGTGTCTTTTTATGAAGATCACGAAGAGAGCGCTCCGCTGATCGAGACCATGCCCGCCGGACAGGAGTCGAGTCCGGAGGAGCTCTTTGTCAGCCGGGAGTATGCGGAGTTGATCGAGAGCAGGCTGGAAGAGAGTTTAAGTGATCTGGAAAAACGGGTGCTCTATCTCCATCTGAGGGGGACGGACTACAAGACAATAGCAAGACTTCTGGATAAGAGCCCCAAAACGGTGGACAATGCTCTCCAAAGGATCAAGGCCAAGACGGCAAAAATCCTGGAAAGAGAAAAAGAGTAAAAAATGTAAAAAAGGATATTGACAAACAGGTCCTGTGTATTGTATATTACTACTGTTGCATATGACAGATATGCGTGCTGCCGTGGCTCAGTCGGTAGAGCGTCGCCTTGGTAAGGCGGAGGTCGGCGGTTCGATTCCGCTCGGCAGCTTGGACTCCCTTTTCGGGAGTCTTTTTTTCTATCAAAATCCAGAATGGATAAACGCCTTGTTTCAAAAAAATATTTATGATAATATAAGGTACAGTTACGTAGAATGAGGAGGAACAACATGGGAGAAGAATTGGTTTCCAAGAATTTTATCGAGCAGGAAATAGATAAGGATCTGGCAGAGGGTGTCTACACCGAGGTCTGCACCAGATTCCCGCCGGAGCCAAATGGATATCTGCATATCGGGCATGCAAAATCCATACTGTTGAATTATGGCCTGGCAGAAAAATATAACGGCACGTTCCATCTGCGATTCGATGATACCAATCCGACCAAAGAGGATCTGGAGTTTGTGGAGTCCATCAAGGAAGATGTGAAATGGCTGGGAGCAACACGCGATCTAGTGT
>NZ_CAWVHE010000004.1:0-25290 GCF_963929015.1 uncultured Merdimonas sp. | reverse complement strand
CACTAGATCGCGTGTTGGGTAATCCTCTGAAACGGTTTGACCATCACAAATCCCAGCAAAAATGCCAGCACCAGAACCACCAGTGTCATTGTGATCCACGCAACGGCGGCCTATTTTCCGGTCAGCACGGCCAGATTATCTTCTATGGAATCTGTAGACACACTGACCAGCAAAACCCCAAGCACATGCTCCCCGGACGGATCGTAGACCGGAGACGTTACTTCTATATAGGCATTCTCTTCATCATATCTGCTGGTTACCCCGTTCCTTCCAGAACCGGATCACATCCGCGGACACGATGGTTCTGCCAATATCCATATCATATGTATCTTCCTTCCACCTGGAAATTATATATCGATCACCAGTACCCGTCCGTCGTAAATATTGGACATCTGCACCAGTTCCGTCTGTATAGATTCATCCGCCCGGCCGTTCAGAGTCCCCCCCGGCTCCCGAGCTGATTACATAGAATTGTACATTGATTCTGTATTTCGGCAGTCCGTACATTCTACTGCCCTTGTCTCATAACTGTTCAGGATCACGGCCTGCATGATCAGAGCCGGAACCGCCCGAAAAGGACCACCAGAAGGATGATCCTGAACCGGAGGCTTCCCAGTATATGATTGGAAAAATATCTTTTAAAACCCTGAAATAATAACCAACACCCCATTTTGTATAGACATATTTTGGATCGCTCGGATTGGTCTCGATCTTCTCGCGAAGCCTCCGGATATGTACATCCACTGTCCTTGCAATCGCCCGGGTATTCATATCCCCACACGATGTTCAGCAGATTTTCCCGGCTGTATACCTTTCCGGGATTCATGGCCAGAAGTTCCAGAAGGTCAAATTCTTTGGCCGTCAGATTGATCTCTTTTTTCCCCGATCATTACCCCTGCGGCTCTCCGCAGTCGATCTTCATCTCTCCTTTGATCACCAGTTTCCCGCCGGAGTTTTCCGGATCCCTTCTGCCTGTACGGCGCATGATCGCCTTGATCCTGGCTTTTTACCTCCAGAATATTAAATGGTTTGGTGATATAATCGTCCGCCCGTACTCCAGACCTAAGATCTTATTCATATCGTCGTCTCTTGCAGTCAGCATGATAATGGGAACATCGGAAAATTCCCGGATCTGCCGGGCCAGACCTCAAATCCGTCCAGTTTCGGAAGCATCACATCCAGAAGAATCATGTCATAATGATTTTCCCTGGCAAGTTTCAAAGCCTCTTCTCCGTCATAGGCGCAGTCCACGTCCATATCGTCCTGCTCCAGGCTGAACCGGATCCCTTTTACAATTAACTTTTCATCGTCTACCACCAACACATGTCTGTTCATGAAACTCTCCCCTGTTATACTTTGATCTGGTCTTTGATCTTTTCAAAGACGCCTTCTTTGATGCCGCTGATCTCCATCAGCTCTTCAATACTCCCAAACTTCCCGTTTTCTCTTCCCTGTACCGGATGATCGCGGAAGCTTTCGCCTCGCCGATCCCGCTCAGGGTCATCAGTTCTTCCGCTCCTGCGGTATTGATGTTCACCTTTGTCTGCCCTGTCTCTGCCGGGCCGGCCGATTCCAAAGGAACGGTCCCCCTCCCCCATCTCCTCTGCAGAAGGGACATAGATCTGCTGCCCGTCCTCGGCCTCTGCCGCCTGATTTAATCCTTCAGCTGCAGCCTGGGGGCCTAAGCCTCCTGCTGCCTCTACCGCCTCATAGATCCGGCTGCCTGCCGGCAGTTCATAGACGCCGGGCGACGCCACCTGCCCGCAGACGTGAACGATCACCACAGATTCTCCGGGTTCTTCCTGCTCTTTCGCTTCCCCGCCCTCTTTTGCATCTTTCGTATCTTCCCCTTCCGGACGTTCTTCTTCCATCTGCACCTCGGCCAGCGCCGGTTCTTCCCTGCCGGAAGAACATCCAGCCTGGGAAACGCCCCAGAAAAGGATCAGGATATATACCGGCAAAACGCGCTGGAAATCTCCTGTTTTCATCTCTATACTTTTGTTGTTTTCTCTGCATATCTGCTCCTTTAACGGTCTGTCGGAACCGCAAACACCCTGCATATGCCTAGATAAAGCTATTGTACTATTTCCACTGGAAAATTGCAACTCCAATCAAAGCGATCCCCATGCCGATCACCCGTCTCCATTCCAGCGGTTCTTTTTCTCCACTCCGAAAAGCCCCCAGCACCTCGATCACATAAGCCACGATCAGCTGGCTCATCACAATAAAAAAAGGCAGCTTTTGCTGGGCCGAGCTGGGCCATGCTCTTAATCACAGTCCAGGTGATCCCGGCGCCGATCACCCCCCGCCAAGAAGCATATATTTGGGCTCCACCTTCGCGATAGCCGCAATACTGTCTCTCCCGGTCAGAAGCCAGGCCGCAAGACACAGAAGAAGGGCGCTGAACTGCACCCAGCCGTTACTGACCCACATCCCCGTTGTCTTTGTCACCTGGGTATTGAACACACCCTGCACGCTCATCAGCGCGCCGGATAAAATGCAATCAAAAACCCGATCATTGTCTGGATACCTCCCTTGCTTTTTCAGGTTAGTATCTCCAATGACCGGGATTTTTATGTTTTTACTCTTCCTGTCGCCTTACAGAGATTTCTTCAGTTTTTCAATCATCTCATCCACATGCTCTTTTTCGATGATCATCGGAGGAACCAGACGGATCACGTCGCTTCTTGCGGTAATGATCACCAGCCCCTCTTCCATGGGCTTTTGCTGTCACCTCTCCTGCCGGGCGGTTCAGACGGATGCCCTGGATCAGTCCGGTGCCCCTTACGTTCCAGGACGCTTCTTCTTCCTGCACCAGCCGGTCCAGCTGTTCTGCCAGATATTCCCCTATATCTCTGACATGTTCTGTCACATGTTCTTTTTCAAAGATTTCCAGTGTCTTTGCTACTGCCGTACAGGCAAAAGGTTGCCTCCATAAGTCGTGCCGTGGTCTCCGGGCTCCAGAGAATCCGACGCCACTGCTTCTGTCATGGCAAATGCCCCCACCGGAACACCGCTTCCGATGGCCTTTGCCATGGACATGATATCCGGCTTCACACCGTAATACTGCCATGCAAACATCTCTCCGGTCCGTCCATGCCGCACTGGATCTCATCAAAGAGCAGAAGGATCCCCTCTTCGTCACAGATCCTGCGGACGCCCTCTAAAAATTCCGGGGACGCCATGTTGATACCGCCCTCCTCCCTGGATGGGTTCTAAAATGATGCCGCAGGTTTTCTCTCCGTTACCAGTGCCCTTACACTTTCCAGATCATTCCATTTTGCAAACTTTACCCCGGGGATCAGCGGTTCAAAAGGAATCCGGTAGGCTTCATGCTCTGTCACAGACAAAGCTCCCATGCTCCGTCCGTGAAAAGAACCTTCCATCGCGATAAACTCGTATCGACCGGTTCCTCTTTTCCAGGCGTATTTTCTGGCCGCTTTGAGCATCCCTTCGTTGGCTTCCGTCCCGCTGTTGGTAAAAAACACCCGGTCCATGCCGCAGGCCTTTTTAAGCGCTGCCGCCGCCTTTCCGCAGGACTCGTTGTAAAACAGGTTCGATGTATGCAGAAGTTTTTCCGCCTGCTCTTTCAGAGCCTTTGTCAGTTCCGGATGGCCGTATCCCAGACCGCACACAGCGATACCTGCCGCAAAATCCAGATATTTCCTGCCTTCCGCATCGTAAAGATACACGCCCTCTCCCCGGTCAAATTCTACCGGGAACCGGTTGTAGGTGTGCAAAAGCGCCTCTTCTGTTTCCTTCATATATGGGGTTCTCATTTTCTCATCTCCGTTCTTTCTCACTGTCCGTCCTATTCTCCCTGATAGTACCGCTCATCCGTATCGTTCAGAATGGCTGTACCGATTCCTTTGTTGGTAAAGATCTCCAGCAGGAGACAGTGGGGAATCCTTCCGTCCAGGATATGCACCCGGGACACCCCGTTTTCAATAGCGTCAATGCAGTTCTGAAGCTTGGGCAGCATGCCGCCTCCGATATAGCCCTGGTTCATCAGAGCTTCCGCCTCTGTGACCGGCAGTTCTGAGATCAGCGTGTCCGGATCATCCGGATCCTTATAGACGCCTTCAATATCCGTCAGAAACGCCAGTTTCTCCGCCTTCATAGCCCTTGCAATGGCGCAGGCCGCGTCGTCGGCATTGATATTGTAGGTCTGGTACGCATCATCCAGGCCGATGGGGCAGACGATCGGCAGAAAATCCTTTTCCAGCAGGTCGTAAAGAATATCTGCATTGACGTGCGTGATCTCTCCTACGAACCCGATATCTTCTCCGTCTGCATACTTTTTCTCCACAGACAGGAGCTTTCCGTCTTTCCCGCTGATACCGATGGCCCGCACGCCCAGGCTTTCCACCAGCTGTACCAGGCTTTTGTTGACCTTTCCAAGCACCATCTCCGCCAGTTCCATGGTGGCTTCATCGGTGACACGCAGTCCGTTGACAAACTCCGGCTCCATGCCGACCTTTCCCACCCACTTGCTGATCTCCTTTCCTCCGCCGTGAACAATGATCGGCTTGAATCCGACCAGCTTCAGAAGGGTAACATCCTGAATGACCCGCTCTTTTAGCGTCTCATCAACCATGGCGCTGCCGCCATATTTTACTACAATGATCTTCCGGTTAAATCTCTGGATATAAGGCAGCGCTTCGATCAGCACCTCTGCCTTGTCCAGATACTTCTGCATGCTTTTTTCCATTTCTTTCGCTTCCTTCCAAACTTAACTGCGGTAATCTGCGTTGATGTCAATATATCCGTGCGTCAGGTCGCAGCCCCAGGCGGCGGCGCCTGCCTCTCCCATCTTTACATCGGCGATCACAGTGACTTCCGGCTGAGAGAGGATCTTTGCGGCCTCTGTCTCGCTGTAGGGAAGAGCCGTTCCATTTTCAATGATCTGTATCTTTCCTGCCTTGCTTTCAAAGAACAGATCCACATTTTCCGGATCAAACTGCGCACCGGAATATCCCATGGCACACAGGATCCTGCCCCAGTTGGCGTCATGGCCCGCGATGGCTGTCTTGGTCAGATTGGAGCATACGATGGATTTTGCCAGAGTTTTCGCCTGTTCCCTGTTCTCGCAGCCTTCCACTCTTGCTTCCAGCAGTGCGGTGGCTCCTTCTCCGTCTCCTGCGATTTTCTTTGCCAGATACTCATTGATCGCATGAAGGGCCCCGGCAAAGGTCTCGTATTCCGGAGTGCCATACCGGATCTCGGGATTGCCCGCCAGTCCGTTTGCCAGCAAAAGAACCGTATCATTGGTAGAAGTGTCTCCGTCTACCGAGATCATATTGTAAGTATCCTGCACATCTTCACTTAAAGCTTTCTGCAGCGTTTCCTGCCCGATGACGGCATCTGTAGTAATAAATGCCAGCATGGTACACATATTGGGATGGATCATGCCGGAACCCTTTGCCATACCGCCGATGGTCACTGTCTTTTCCCCCACCTTAATGATCGCTGCCAGCTCTTTTTCGCAGGTATCTGTAGTCATGATGGCCCTGGCTGCATCCGTGCCATTGTCCAGAGAACCGTTTTTCTTCTCCGCCAGCACCCGGACCCCTGCTTTGACCTTTTCGATGGGAAGCTGCATGCCGATCACTCCTGTTGAACCGATAACAACGGATTCCGGAGCGATCCCCAGCGCTTCTCCTGCCGCACGTGCGGTTTCCTCGCAATATCCAAGACCCTCTTTACCTGTGCAGGCGTTGGCAATCCCGGAATTAACCACAACTGCCTGGACCTTTCCTTTGCCGTCAATGACCTGCCGGTCCCACTGAACCGGCGCCGCTTTTACCACATTCGTAGTAAAAGTTCCTGCCGCCACGCAGGGCTCTTTGCTGTATACAAGCGCCATGTCAGTGCGGTCCTGATATTTGATCCCCGCCGCCGTGCTGGCCGCTTCAAATCCTTCTGCTGCTGTTACTCCTCCGGTAATGATCTCCATAAAACTATCCTTCCTTTCTTTCTCTTTCTATTGAATAAATGCAGTGATGTTTTCTTCATTCAATGTAAAATCATAATAATTTAAATCTTCCCGCTTTGTCCATCCGATCTCTTTCCAGAATGCATTTCCAATGTCATTTCTGGTAAAAGCGATCAGGGAAACCTTATTGATGCCTTCTTCTTTGAGGGCATTCATTGCCGCTCCTACCATAGCTCTGCCGATCCCCCGCATCCGGTGGGCCGGATCTACGCACACATGATAGAGGCAGCCCCGTCTTCCATCATGGCCGCACAGGATCGCTCCTACGATCTTTCCGTCTTCTTCTGCCACCACACTGGTGGTTGGATTTCTCTTTAAGAACCGTTCCACACCTTCTCTGGAATCGTCCATGCTGCGGATCCCGAATCCTTTGATGGTCTTCCACAACGCATACACCTGGTCATAATCCCTGCTGTTCATCACTCTTACTGTATACATGTTCTCCTTCTCCTTATCACCGGTCACGTTTCTATGGGAAGAGCGGGACCAGATCGAGTCCTTCGTTTTCCGGAAGGCCGAACATCAGATTCATATTCTGCACTGCCTGGCCGGCCGCTCCCTTCACCAGATTATCGATGGCTCCCATCATCACGATCCTTCCGGTCCGCGCATCGATCTGAAAACCGATATCTACATAGTTGCTTCCTTCCACCCATCGGGTCTCCGGACAGGTCCCCGGCTCCAGCAGGCGGATAAATCTTTCCCCGCCATAATACTCCTGATAGATCCTGCCGACCTCTTCCATGGTCACAGGTTTCTTTAAAGACGCATATTCCGTAGCCAGGATCCCCCGGTTCATCGGAACCAGATGGGGCGTAAAGTTGAGCAGGACCGGCTCGCCCGCAGCATAGGAAAGCTGTTCCTCGATCTCGGGCGTGTGGCGGTGGGTCGTAACGCCGTAGGCCTTGATATTTTCATTGACCTCGCAGAAGAGATTGGCAACTTTTGCGCCTCTTCCCGCGCCGCTGGTGCCGGATTTCGCGTCCACGATCAGGGTATTCATGTCGATCACTCCTTCTTTTGCCAGCGGATAGGCCGTCAGGATCGAACAGGTGGTGTAGCACCCTGGATTGGCTACCAGCCGGGCCTGCCTGATCTCTTCCCTGTTGATCTCGCAAAGTCCATAGACAGCTTCTTCGATAAACTGTGGACTTTGATGTTTAATCCCGTACCATTTTTCATAAATGTCTACATCTTTGATACGAAAATCCGCGCTCAGGTCGATGATTTTGGTTTTTGACAGGATTGCTTCGCTGATCACAGAGGCACAGTACCCCTGAGGCGTGGCGGTAAAGATCACGTCCGCCTCCTCTGCCAGTTCTTCCATGTGGTCATCCAGGCACCTGGCATCCACGATCCGGAAAAAGTTACGGTAAATATCCGCAAATTTCTGATCAATATAACTTCTGGACCCGTACCAGACGATCTGCACGTCCTTATGTCCTGTAAGGATCCGCACCAGTTCCGCTCCCGCGTAACCCGTCGCGCCGATGATTCCTGCTTTTATCATATATGCTCACATCCTTTATTTCTTCTCTTGACTTACGCATTCCATTATATATGAAATCCTTTGAGAATCAAAGGTATTTTCACAAGAAAATAGCTTGCATAATTATACATCCATTTGTATAAAACATGCAAGCTATTTTTCTCATTTTCTATATATTTCTTTTGTTACGATCTTCCCTGCCAGAGGAATCTCCCCCGCCAGACGTTTTTCCCTCCCGCCGGACGGGTCGTGACAAGCGGCACGTTCTGATACCGGTAGATGCCAAGTAAGATCCCAAGCAGCACATCTGTCACCAGCATGCCGGTATTTCCAAAGGAAAGGAAGGGACAATACACCGATCCGCGGGGCAATAGTCCCGTATTGACCAGAACATAGATACCAAACCAGGCCGCCAGCGCCAGCGTACAGCCGATTCCCATCATTCTTCCCAGCTGGTTGCTCTGTTTCAGAGAAACCTGCAGCAGGCGGAAGAACAGATATCCGATCAGCCCGGTCAGCACAAGGGCCAAAAGCAGGCCGAAACTGGCTGCGATATAGGCCAGCATATAAGAGCTGCCGTCTCCTGCCAGATAGCTGTCTTGCGGAAGTTCTCCTCCGGATCCGATCCATTTCCCCGATAGAAAGATCCGCCGCAGGCCTTCCATCCAGTCTGCGATCTCCGGCGCATAGACGGAAGGACGGAAAATGGCCCGGAGTCTTTCGATCTGATACAGGGGCGGCAATCCAAAGGCACCCTTCCACCACAGCACTGCCAGAAGCGCCGGCAGACCAACGAAAATCCCAAGGATCGCCAGGAACGTCCCTGCCCTGTTCACGCGGTACCAGCCCTTCCAGAGCGCCAGGCACATCAGAACCACCAGAAGTCCTCCCAGGAAAATGGCGTTGCCTGCGCTCGGGATCCCCAGGCAGAGCAGCACCGGCAGGCTGATAAGAAAGAGATTTCCGGCTACCGTCCGGTACCCGCCGCCCCGGCTCTGAAATAAGATGGCTCCATAAAGCGGCAGAGCCAGAAACAGCAGCAACTGCAGATTAAACACCATTCCATAGGCGCCCCAGGACGCTCCGTTGATGACAGGGCCAAAAAACCACACGCCCGGAAACAACACCAGAAAAGCGCCCCACCAGATTCCCTTTGCGTACCTTCCGATCCGGCTGTAATCCAGGTAACACACGCCGATCATCAGAGCCAGACCTGCAAGCAGAAAAACGATTTCTCCCAGGATCCCGGATCCTCCGGATGACACAAACACCACGCCTTCGATCCTGGCATCCAGAAGGTGACGCAGGAAAAATCCGGCAGCGTGAAGGATTCCGATCAGGGCGATCAGCCCCCAGGGCATTTTCGGCCGATGAATCCGGTCCAGTTCCACACCTGCCGCCACCGGATCACCCATCTCCCGGACCGCCGCCTCTTCTGCCTCGGTCTCTGTCATTCCTTCCTTTAAAAAGGTTTCTTTCTGATCCTCAATGTGGCCGTTCAATTCTTTTGCAATCCCTTCCCTGGCTTTCTCACAACGGATCTGTTCTGTGATCGTCTTCAGATATTCTCTCCGGTTCACAGCGCACCTCCCATCTGCAGCACACGCTCGACTGCACTTCGATAGGTGTTCCACTCTTCCTCCTTTTCCTTCAGCGCCTTTTTGCCGTCTCTGGTCAAATGATAATATTTGCGGACCTTTCCGCCTTCCTCCTGCTCATAAGAGGTAAGAAAGCCTTTCTCTTCCATCCCGTGGAGCAGCGGATAAAGGGTTCCCGCCTTCAGTTCAAATACATAATTGGATCGCTCCCTAAGCCTTTCAATCATCTGGTATCCATACAGATCCCCTTCTTCCAGAAGACGCAGCACCAGCATCGAAGTACTTCCGGAAATCAGACTCTTATCCATACGCACGTTTCGATCCCTCCTTTACAACATTGTATAGATTATCTATATATCGGTTACCTATATAATATCGGGCAGCCTGTGATCTGTCAACCGCTTTCTTCATTTTTTGTGATATTATTTTTATACTTTCTCTTGCATAAATATAAATTTTAGTGTATAGTATTCCTTGCAATTCATTGAGAAAAAGAATCATCATAAATTACTGCAAAATTCAGGAGGTTTTCAAAGATGAAAGAGAAAGTTGTACTGTCCTACTCCGGCGGTCTGGATACCACAGCCGTCATCCCGTGGCTCAAAGAAACATTTGGTTATGACGTCATCTGCTGCTGCGTTAACTGCGGACAGGGCGAAGAACTGGACGGACTGGAAGAAAGAGCCAAAATGTCCGGCGCTTCCAAATTATATATTGAAGATATCGTAGATGATTTCTGCGACAACTACATTGTGCCCTGCGTACAGGCGCACGCAGTCTATGAAAATAAATATCTGCTGGGAACCGCTATGGCCCGTCCGGCCATTTCCAAACGTCTGGTAGAGATTGCCAGAAAAGAAGGCGCTGTCGCCATCTGCCACGGCGCAACCGGAAAAGGAAATGACCAGATCCGTTTTGAGCTCAGCATCCGCGCTCTGGCTCCGGATATCAAGATCATTGCTCCCTGGAGAATGACCGATCTGTGGACCATGCAGTCCCGGGAAGATGAGATCGCATACTGCAAACAGCACGGCATTGATCTTCCTTTCGACGCAAGCCACAGCTACAGCCGCGACCGGAACCTCTGGCACATCAGCCATGAAGGCCTGGAGCTGGAAGATCCATCCCTGGAACCCAACTACGATGAACTTCTGGTGCTGACCGCCAAACCGGAAGATGCTCCGGATGAACCGGAATACGTAACCATGACCTTTGAAAAAGGCGTTCCCAAGAGTATCAACGGTGTAGAGATGAAAGTCTCCGACATCATCCGCACATTAAACGAGCTGGGCGGCAAACACGGCATCGGTATCTGCGACATCGTAGAAAACCGCGTCGTAGGCATGAAGTCCCGCGGCGTCTACGAGACACCGGGCGGAACCATTCTCTACGAGGCGCACCAGCAGCTGGAAGAACTGGTGTTAGACCGGGCCACCTATGAAGTGAAAAAAGACATGGCCAACAAACTTTCCCAGGTGATCTATGAAGGAAAATGGTTTACTCCTCTTCGCGAAGCGATCCAGGCCTTCATCGAAAGCACCCAGGAATACGTGACCGGAGAGGTCAAATTCAAACTTTACAAAGGCAACATCACCAAAGCCGGAACCACCTCTCCTTACTCACTCTACAGTGAATCCCTGGCAAGCTTCACCACCGGTGATCTCTACGACCACCATGACGCCGACGGATTCATCAACCTGTTCGGCCTGCCGCTCAAAGTGCGCGCTATGAAAATGCAGAAAACACAGACAGAGAGCAAATAGATGTAAACAAAAATGTGAACGGGGCCGGGGGATTTTCAAAAATCCCCCGGCCCCGTTCATATTCCGTTTACATTTTACAGTATCTGCCTGCAGATTCTTTCTGCATTTCCATTCCAGATCTTATCCAGCTGATTTTCTGACAGGCCTTTTTTCCGCAATGCTTCCCAGAGCCGTTCCATCTGGCTGGCATCCGGGATATCCAGTTCTTCTATTCCGTCGAATCCGTCAAAGTCTGTGCCAATGGCCGGAAATTCGCTGCCGCCCACGTCCAGCATATGCAGCACATGCATGGTCATTTCTTCCAGTTTCGACGCATGTTCGTTTCCCAGGAAGGCTCCGTAAAAGTTCAGGCCTGCGATGCCGCCTGTGTTTGCCAGCGCCCGGATCATGTCATCTGTCAGATTTCTGGGATGCGAACAAAGCGCTCTGCAGTTAGAGTGAGACGCCACTACCGGCACCCGGGAGATTTCCAGCACATCCCGGAATACTCCATCGGATGCGTGAGACACATCTATGATCATCCCCAGCTCGTTCATCCGTTCCACCACTTCTCTGCCAAAGGGCTTCAGTCCCTGCCACATGACAGAAGCATCCCGGCTGTTTGGATGGCCGATGCAGTTTTCATAATTCCACATCAGTGTCATCAGGCGCACTCCCTGTCGGTACAGTTCCTCCAGCCGGTCAAGGTGACCATTCAGCACACCGCCCTCTTCTACAGTAAGAAATGCCGAAATCTTCCCCTGTCCGGCATTTTCCCGCATTTCCTGACAGGAAGTGGCAAGGGAAATCTGGTCTGCATAAATCCGGGTCTGTTCCTTCAGATATGCGATCATTTCCAGCACATGCTGCCAGGCGGCGTCGTACCCGCCTGTCTCCTTATAATCCTCTGCATAGGTAAAGCAGGCGAAAAACTGAGCCATCGTTCCGCCCTTTTTCATGGCTTCTATGCTGACGCATCCATCGTTTTTCATCAGATCTCCGTTTCCACTTAGATCCATTAATTTCCATAATGTATCACAGTGCAGGTCGATCAGTTTCATATTTTATCCGCTCCTCTCATATGTTCAGTATAACTCTTGCTATTGTATTGGGGAAGGTGCTGTTTTATGAAACCAGTCATCGGAATCGCCGCATGCGGATCTACAGACAACCGGCAGTTTGTGACAGAAGCTTACATCGAGGCGGTCTCCCGCACAGGCGGGATTCCTCTGATCCTTCCCATTCTGGATGATGCCGCGATCCTGACGGACTACCTGCAGATCTGTGATGGATTTTTGTTCTGCGGCGGCAGAGACATTACACCCCTTCTTTTTGGCGAAGAACTGCTCACAGACCGTGGCGGCACAGACCTTTTCACAGACCGTTTCCATCTGGCTCTGATGCAAAAGGTATTACATGCAAAACGTCCGGTCCTTGCCATATGCCGGGGTATGCAGGTCATGAATCTTGCCCTTGGAGGCAGCATCTATCAGGATCTTTCCCTGCGTCCTTCCCCCACGCTGCAGCACATGCAGATTTCCGGTTCCCGCAAGGATCCCTGTCACAAGATCACCGTCTCACAAAATAGCATGCTATCTGATTTTCTTGGAACTCATGCAAATGTAAATAGTTTTCATCACCAATGTCTCCACTTCATTCCGCCGCAGATCCGCCCCGTGGCGACTGCTTCCGATGGAGTGGTGGAAGCCATTGAGATCCCCGGGCATCCGTTTGCCCTTGGCGTCCAGTGGCATCCGGAAGTCCTTTTATCCCTGGATCCGGGAATGGAAAAACTTTTTCTTACTCTGACGGAACGCGCCGGATCCTGCCTTTTTCCAGGCTCGGCCGGATAAAATGCTCTTTTGCATAATCCCAGAGAGGCCGGGATCCTTCAGCTGTCCGCTCATTTCGCTTCAGGATCTGATCCAGACAGACCTCATGCTCTTCCCAGGCCTTGCCGTCTGAAGCATGGTTCAGCATGATGGGCTGGATATTGTCTATGGTCCTTGCAAATCTGGCTTCCGGCGTCTTTCTTTCTTCAAATTCCTGCCAGAGTCCCATCAGACGGCTGCCCTGATCCTCCGGCAGCAATCCGAAAATCCTTGCGGCTGCCTTTTCTTCCCGCTCCTTCTGAGTTTTCTTCGCCTCCTCATCGTAAGCGTAGGTATCCCCTGCGTCGATTTCCACGATATCATGGATCAGTACCATAGTCACGGTTTTCAGTACATCAATTTTTTCATTAGCATATTCACTGAATAAAATCGTCATCAGCGCCAGATGCCAGGCATGCTCCGCATCATTTTCCTTCCTTTGCCCATCAGCGAGATACGTCTGGCGCCCAATGAGTTTTTCCTTGTCTATTTCTTTTGCAAATGCAAACAACTGGTCCAGCCGGTCCATACATCCACATCCTCTCCGTATATTTTCTGATTTCACACTGTATTTTACAATCCTTTTACGCCGTTACGCACTGGCGGCCGGATCCTGCTCGAACTGGGAATTATATAGTTCTGCATAGAACCCGTTTCTTTCCAGAAGTTCCTGGTGAGTTCCCTGTTCTACGATATCCCCGTCCTTCATCACCAGGATCAGGTCCGCATTCCGGATGGTGGACAGCCGGTGGGCGATGATAAATGTGGTCCTGCCTTCCATCAGCCGTTCAAATGCCTTCTGGATCCGCACTTCGGTCCTGGTATCCACCGAGCTGGTAGCTTCATCCAGGATCAAGATCTTCGGATCTGCCAGGATCGCCCTTGCAATAGTCAGAAGCTGCTTCTGCCCCTGCGATACATTGTTCGCCTCTTCATTTAATTCCATCTGATATCCTCCGGGCAGTGTCTGTACAAAATGATGGACATAGGCTGCCTTTGCCGCTTCCACTACTTCTTCATGGGAAGCAGACAGTTTTCCGTAACGGATATTGTCCTCAATGCTTCCTTTAAACAGCCACGTATCCTGCAGCACCATGCCGAACGCCCGACGCAGTTCCGTCCGGTCAAACTCCCGGATATCATGACCGTCCACCCGGATCGCGCCATCACATACGTCATAAAATCTCATCAATAATTTTACCATAGTTGTTTTCCCTGCGCCAGTGGGCCCGACGATCGCAATCTTCTGCCCAGGCAGCGCCCTGGCGCTGAAATCATGGATGATCATATGATCTTTGTGGTATCCGAATTTTACATGATCAAATTCCACGCATCCCTTCAAGTCATCTGCAGCCAGAGGCCGCGCGGTTGTCTGTACTTCTTCCTCTTCTTCCAGAAATTCAAATACCCGTTCCGCCGCCGCTGCTGTGGACTGCAGAAGGTTTGCCACCTGTGCGGCCTGCTGGATAGGCGATGTGAAATTTCTCACGTATTGGATGAAAGACTGGATATCTCCCACCTGAATGGTTTTCTGGACAGCCAGATATCCGCCCAGGATCACCACGCCCACATAGCCCAGATTTCCTACAAACTGCATGACCGGCATCATCATTCCGGACAGGAACTGGGACTTCCAGGCAGAGTGGTATAAAACATCGTTATCCTGTTCAAACGTCCGGATCACATCCTCTTCTTTATTAAAGGCTTTTACGATACTGTGGCCCCCGTATACCTCTTCCACCTGACTGTTGACATGCCCCAGATACTCCTGCTGCGCCCGGAAATATTTCTGGGAATGTCTGACAATCCCGGTGATCATCCCCAGCGAAACCGGCAGGATCAAAAGGGCGGCCGCAGTCATCAAAGGACTGATACTCAGCATCATGGCCAGCACTCCAATAATGGTAGTAACCGAAGTGATCAATTGTGTCGCGCTTTGATTCAGGCTCTGGCTTAAAGTATCCACATCATTGGTGATCCTGGAAAGGATCTCTCCATGTGTCATACGGTCAAAATACCCCATCGGCAGCCGGTCGATTTTCTCCGAAATCTCCTTACGCATTTGATAGGTCATTTTCTGGGAAACGCCGGTCATCAGATATCCCTGAACAAAAGACAATACCGCGCTAAGCAGGTAGATGCCAAGAAGTGTCAGCAGGATGCGGCCGATCTTCTCAAAATCTATGCCGCCGCTTCCGGATACTTTGCCCACCAGGCCTTCAAACAACTCTGTCGTGGCCTGACCAAGAATCTTTGGCCCTGCGATATTAAAAATCGTACTTCCGACAGCAAATATCACAATTGCTATTAAAGCAACTTTATAATTTCTAAGATATTTTATAAGTTTTCTTATGGTCCCTTTAAAATCCTTTGCCCTTTCTCCAGGCATATGGCCGCCCCCATGGCCCATTCTTCTTCCCGGCATGTTAGACCGCCTCCTTCCTGCTGCCCGAAAGTTCTTCCTGCGATAACTGCGAAGAAGCAATCTGATAATACTCCGGACAATTTTCCAGCAATTCCCCGTGGGTTCCTTTTCCCACGATCCTTCCGTCATCCAGCACCAGGATCTGCTCCGCATGCAGGATCGTACTGATCCTCTGGGCCACAATAATCACCGTACTGTCTGCCGTCTTTTCCTTCAGCGCCTTGCGAAGCGCAGTATCGGTTTTATAATCCAGCGCAGAGAAACTGTCGTCAAAAATGTAGATATCCGGATGTTTTGCGACGGCTCTGGCAATGGAAAGCCTCTGCTTTTGTCCGCCGGACACATTGGTTCCTCCCTGGGCAATGGGACTTTGATACTTATGATTTTTGGCCTCAATAAATTCCTCAGCCTGTGCGATCCGGGCCGCTTCCTTCATTTCCTCTTCCGTACCATCCGGACGGCCAAACAGAATATTGGAAGCAATATCACCGGAGAAAAGAATCCCTTTTTGCGGCACAAACCCAAGTTTTTCCCGCAGATCGTGCTGCCGGATCTTACGGATATCCCGGCCATCGATCCGGATGCTTCCTTCTGTCACGTCATAAAATCTGGGGATCAGATTTACCAGTGTGGATTTTCCGCTTCCCGTGCTTCCGATGATGGCCGTGGTCTGTCCCGGTTTTGCCGTGAATGTAATGTCTTTCAGAACATCTTCTTCGGCTCCCGGATACCGGAAGGAAACGTGGTCAAAAGAGAGTTCGCCCCTGCCGCATTCCGGCAGTTCTTCCGGAAGCTTAGGATCACAGATCATGGTATGGCTTTCCAGCACGCTGCTGACACGCTCCGCCGACACGGCCGCTCTTGGCAGCATCACAGAGATCATGCAGATCATAAGAAATGCCATGATGATCTGCATGGTATACTGGATAAATGCCATCATGTCTCCCACCTGCATCGTTCCTGCGTCAATGCTGTGGCCGCCCACCCACACGATCAGAACCGAGATTCCATTCATGATCAGCATCATGGCCGGCATCATAAATGTCATCGCCCGGTTGACAAAAAGATTGGTTCTTGTCAGTTCCCGGTTTGCCTGATCAAATCTTTCTTCTTCGTGTGCCTCTGTTCCAAAGGCGCGGATCACCGGAAGGCCGGTCAGGATCTCCCTGCTTACCAGATTCAGACGGTCTACCAGATTCTGCAGAATCCGGAATCTGGGCATGACCACAGCAAACAGCACCGCTACCAGAAGGAAGATCAGCGCCACTGCAAGGGCAATGATCCAGGACATATCCACATTAGTGTGGAAGACGTTCCAGACGCCGCCCACCGCCAGGATCGGCGCATAGAGCACCATTCGCAGGATCATCACCGTCAGAAGCTGGATCTGCTGAATGTCATTGGTGCTGCGTGTGATCAAAGAAGCAGTTGAAAATTGATCAAACTCTCCATTGGAGAAGCCGACTACTTTGCGGAACACATCCTTTCTTAAGTTCCGGCCAAGCCCGGCACCCACAAGGGAAGCGATCAGACCCACCAGAATGCTGGCCGCCATGCCGGCCCCGGCAAGCGCCAGCATTTTCCCGCCGGTAACCAGGATGTAGCTGGAACTGATCTTGTCAAGATCCAGACCGATCTTCTCGTATGCGGACCGAATGTAGGCTGCGGCCGCCTGCTCCGTCATGGTCTCCGAAAGACTTTCCATCACTTTCTCCTGTGCGGCCGCGCCTGCTCCAGCCGTATCTGCCACATTCCCCGAAGTGGCCCCGTCGGCATTCGTTTCTTCCAGCATCATGGCCATGACCATGGGAAGTTCCAGCTTCTCCACCAGCTTTTCCATCTCATCTTCATTTTCTTTTATCTCTTCTTTAAGAACCATAACTGTTCCGTCATAGTCATATGACTCATCACTTTTCTGATAGGCATCTGCTATCTCTGCCCGGTCTTCCTCTTTCGCCAGCGTAAGTAGCACTTCCAGATCCTCTTCTACCAGTGCTTCCGGCACCCGCTCGTCAATCCCGCTCTGCTGGATCCCTACATTTACAATATCAGACGTATAGGACGGCAGGGAAAGATCGCAATAGGCCTGGATGATCAGCACACAGATCACCAGCAGCACCTGCCCGGCATATGGCTTCAAAAACCCAAATAATTTTTTCATATCTGTCTAGTCCCTTTCTGCATTCGGTTTTAGGAAATGGGGGACGGGGGATTTCCGGAAATCCCCCGTCCCCCATTTCCTTCTATAAAGTTATAAAGTCTCTGAATCCAAAATTATCGTGAATGGCCCATCGTTTACCAGGCTGACTTTCATATCTGCGCCAAACCTGCCCCGCTCTACCGTCGGAACCTGCTCTTTGCATTTTGCAATGATATATTCATACATTTCTTCTGCCATATCCGGCGCGCCTGCTTCAATGAAACTTGGCCGGTTTCCTTTTTTACAGTTGGCATACAGTGTGAACTGGGAGATCAGAAGAAGGCTTCCTCCCACTGTATCGAGGGATAGATTGGTTTTTCCCTGCTCGTCTTCAAAGATCCGCAGTCCCAGCATTTTTTTGATCATCCGGTCTGCGATTTCTTTTGTGTCTGAATTGCTCACGCCGATCAGCACCATAAATCCTTTCCCGATCTTTCCCAGGGTTTCCCCGTCGACTTTTACTTCGCTTTCTGATACTCTCTGAATTACAAATCTCATTGTGAAGTTCTCCTTTTATTTTGTTATTTTTTATTACGTATTTTTTCTTTTTCGGGCAGCTGAGCCAGAATGATCGCCGCAAACATCAGCACGCAGCCAATGGTTTCTCTTGTAGACATCTGTTCCCCCAGAAGCGCCCAGCCTGCAAGTACGGAAAAGCAGGATTCCAGACTTAAAATCAGGGCGGCAACAGCCGGGTTCATATCCTTTTGCCCCACGATCTGCAGCGTGTACGCCACTCCGCAAGATAATACTCCTGCATAAAAAAGCGGAAACCAGCCTGCGATTATTCCTTCGATCGTAGGTGTCTCTGTAAGAAACATAACCGGCAGGGAAAGAATCCCGCATACGAAAAACTGAATGCAGGACATTTTCACGCCGTCTGCTTTTGGCGCAAAATAATCAATCACCAGAATATGCAGAGAAAAAACCAGCGCACAGAGAAAGACCAGCAAATCTCCTTTTCCGATGCGTAAGCTTTCTGTGATACAAAGGAAATAGAGTCCGACAACTGCCAGTACGACTGCAGCCCACACCTTCCATCCGATCTTCTTTTTCAAGAATATTCCCAAAACCGGCACGATCACGATGTAACAAGCGGTGATAAATCCTGCTTTTCCTGCAGTTGTATATTGAATTCCCACCTGCTGCAGGCTGCTGGCTCCAAACAGCAGGATCCCGCAGGCAATCCCTCCTGTCAGAAGATCCCTGCCTCCAGTCCCCGCCGCTTTCTCCTCTTTCGCACCATTCTCAGCCGTTCTTTTCCATTTCCCAAGAAAATAGATGCATGGCAGCAATGCCACGCCGCCGATCAGGCTCCGGATTCCATTAAATGTAAAAGGACCGAGATAATCCATCCCTACGCTCTGGGCCACAAACGCCGTTCCCCAGATAAATGCTGTCAATATCAGCATACATACATTTTTTGTCTTCATAAACATCTCTCTCTATTCTTCTGTCTTCTCTTAAGCCAGGATGTATTATAGCATATTTCCCCTTCCGGGTGTATAATAATTGTATTTTAAGACACTTTAATTAAAATACAATGATATGAAACGATGTGTAAACAGGTGATGTCTGTGTATCGATACAAAATATTCTTCTTTACCTGCGGTCTTGTCATGGCTGTCAGCGAAATCTGGAAACAATGGTGCCTGACCTTCCTCCTTGGACAGGGCCACTACAACTGGTGGCATTTCCCTTTCCAGCTTTGCAGTATTCCCATGTACATCTGTCTGATGTTTCCGTGGATACATTCTGAAAAATTGCAGAAAATCATGCTGGTCTTTCTTATGGATTACGGTCTTCTGGGCGGGATTTTTGCCTTTTTTGACACCAGCGGCATGCATTATTCCTACTTTCCGCTGACCGTCCACTCCTTTACCTGGCACATTCTTCTGATCATCCTGGGGCTTGCGGCAGGCTTCAGTCAACTGTCAGAATATTCTCTTCGCGGATATTTTCACGGAACTTTGCTTTATCTTGCCTGCTGCCTGATCGCCACCGGTTTCAATGTCGCTCTGCATTCTCTGGGAAATATCAACCTGTTTTATATCAGTCCCTATCTTCCCATGAATCAGAAGGTATTCCGGGATATCGCAGACTACACCGGGGATCCTGCCGGGATCTTCCTCTACATTCTGGCATCTGTGGCAGGCGCATTTTGCTTCCATCTGCTCTGGCGCGCGATATCTGCAGACCAGTAAACTTAACCAATGAACCGACTACTCCAAACAACCACTCAGAATCTTTAGGAGCAGTCCTGCACACAAGAACGGCCCCAGTGCAATTTTCGATTTTCTATCCATCTTCCCTGCCGCCAGCATCCAGATACAGAAAATTCCTGCAAACAACATGCCGGCAAAAAAGGCATCCAGATTCTTCTCCCAGCCAAGCAGAAAACCGGATACTGCCATCAGTTTGATATCCCCGCCTCCAAAACAGCCGGGTTTCCACAGACAGATCAGGAGCATCCCCCCACTGACGCTCAAAATACCGGCCACGCTTTCCCAAAGGATTCCCTGCATCTCCCCGTACCCGAAACGATTCCAGAGTCCTGCCGCCAGCAGCAAAATCAGCATCCGGTCGCGGATCCGGCGGGAACGAAAATCTTCCCATGCAATTTTCAATAAAATCCCAATCATCACAACATTAAAAAATATTTTCATACTCCGCCTTTCCGCATACATTGCATTTCAGAATAAAATTTGTTACGATAAAGACTGTAAAGAACCGCATTACAAACAAGGAGGGGTTTCATGCTGGTAGAAAAATTATTGACCATGCCCGGTTTCATTTATGAAGTCAGCGGGAATTACTATTATCTTGGAAAATGGATCTGCAAAATGTGTACGGACACCGATGCATCCGACTGCGTCATGATGTATCAGATGTGCCGGAGAGCCGGCGAAGAACCGGATACCAACCTGTATTTTCAGAAAATACGTGCATACAGCGATTTCGCATTGGAAGTCCCCTACAATCCCATCCGGATCCGCGAAGACATGGAAGCACTGGCAGATCATCTCACCGATTCCGAGCGGGAACACCTTCTGGGGCAAATACAGAACGTAGAAGAAGATATTCAGAAATATAGTTAAGAAATATAGAAATATATATCATATTATCAGAAAAACCCGGGATCATCCACCCATGACCCCGGATTTTTTTGATCTTTTTTTAGTTGGGTACACCCTTCTTGCCAAAAAGGGACAGGGCAAAATGCAAATGGGGACGTAGTCCTTTTGCAAAGGACTACGTCCCCATTTGCTATTTCTTACACCCGGAGCATTTCCCGCCCGCCGGGCATCCGATGCATTTCACGCCTTTCTTTTTTGCTTTTACGATATAAGTAATCGCGCTTCCCAGCATGGCCGCCAATACAGCCAACGCTATGAAATCCACCATATGAATTCCTCCTTTTTCCTATGCCGCCGCATGCAGGCTGTAGGTTTCCGCGAACTCCCGGTCGGACTTGCGGATTCTCCACAGCACGATCAGAACAAAGACAATGACTGCGACAAGTCCCGGAACAAATCCGGTTCCCAGAGATCCGGTTGTGATCAATGTGCCGATCTGATATACCAGGAAGGCAACGGTGTACCCGGTTCCCAGCTGGAGGCAGATGCCTCCAAACAGCCATTTTCTGCTCTTCATCTCAGAGTTCATGGCTCCGAGCGCCGCGAAGCATGGCGGCGTATAAAGATTGAACATCAGGTACGCAAGAGCAGCCACTTTGGTAAGTCCCAGAACTGCTGCCACTGCATTTCCGCTTCCCACCAGTGCCAGTTCATCAGTATCGATCAGATTGGTGACGCCGTATACTACCGCCAGCGTGCCGACTACATTTTCTTTTGCGATAAATCCGGTCACTGCCGCTGCCGCCAGCTGCCATACGCCAAATCCAAGCGGGATAAAGAGAATGGAGATCGGGTGGGCAATGCTTGCCAGGATGGAAGTATCCTCTGCGCCTTCCGCCACCAGCTGGAACTGCCAGTTAAAGGTCTGCATGATCTGGACAACGGTGTTGCACACCAGAATAATCGTTCCGGCCTTGATAATGTATGCCTTGCCGCGTTCCAGCATGGAAATACATGCCCGCTTCAGGCTTGGGATCTTATATTCCGGAAGTTCAATGATGAAGAAAGATTTCCGGTATTTCTGACCGGTAATTCTCTTTACCAGCAAAGCCCCCAGAAGGATCAGTACGATTCCCACCAGATACATGGTTGCGGACACCCACCAGGCATCTGCGAAAAATGCGCCTGCAAATAAAGCGATCACAGGGATCTTTGCTCCACAGGGCATAAATGGCGTCAGCATCGCCGTGGTCCGCCGTTCTCTCTCATTGCGGATGGTACGGGACGCCATGACTCCGGGAATCGCGCATCCGGTTCCAATGACCATCGGGATCACGGATTTTCCGGAAAGCCCCACTCTCTTAAAGATCGGATCCAGCACCACCGTAGCTCTTGCCATATACCCACAATCTTCCAGAAGAGCAATCAGGAAGTACATCACCATAACCAGCGGAAGGAAACCGATGACCGCTCCCACGCCGCCGATGATACCATCCACCAGGATCGCATACAGTAACGGATTGGCATTCTCCATCATTCCTCCGACCCATCCCTGGAATGTCTCGATCCAGGCCACCAGCCAGTCGGCGATCCAGGTTCCCAGCGTTGTCTGGGAAATGTAGAACACTCAGGAAGATCACTGCCGCAAAAATCGGGATTCCCACAATCTTATGAGTGATAACAGCGTCCACTTTATCCTGTGCATTTTTATCTTTTGTGAAGACTTTTCTTTGTTCTACCTGCTTTACGATCTCATTGACAAAAGCGAACCGCTTTCTGTCCGCCTCTTCTACCGCATTTTTATCGGTCAGATCAATATCGGCCTGCACATAAGGCGCTCTCTGTCCGGCTCCTTTCAGGGAAGCCGCGGCCGCAACCGCCTCTTTCAGACCATCGTGGCCGGAAGATGTAGAAATCGTCTTTACCACCGGGCAGCCAAGCTTTTCTGACAAAAGTCTCTCATCAATCCTCGTCTGCTTCTTATCGGTAATATCACTTTTGTTCAACGCAACAACCACCGGCACTCCCAGTTCCAGAAGCTGCGTGGTAAAAAAGAGGCTCCGGCTCAAATTGGTTGCATCCACGATATTGATGATCGCGTCCGGATGTTCATTTTTCACATAACTGCTGGTAATACTTTCTTCAGACGTAAACGGCGACATGGAATAAGCGCCCGGCAGGTCTACTGCCACCAGCTCCTCTTCCCCGGCATAATATGCCTTTTTAATCAGGCTTTCCTTCCGCTCCACCGTCACGCCGGCCCAGTTGCCGACTTTTTCATTCCTGCCGGTCAGAGCATTGTACATGGTTGTCTTCCCGCTGTTGGGATTCCCTGCAAAAGCAATTCTCATGTTCTGATCTCCTCCTTTATATTGATTAGCTATAACTAACCCAGTTGTAAAAAAATTATATTGATATGGCTTTCGCCAGATCAGTATCTATATTATATCTCCCGTCTTTGATGGAAACCGTGCAGCCGCCGCGGACACGGGAAACCACGGTAATCGGCTCTCCGCTGTAACATCCCAGGGAAAAAAGAAATGCTGTCCAGATCATCATCTTCTGTGACAATCTCTTTCACAATATACTCTTCCCCTTCTTTTGCATCCATTAATGTCATAAAACCAGATCCTCTCACTTATCTTTTTCATCCGTCTTCCCGGATGGTTATACATAACAAATTTTTAGTAGGTTCTTCTAACAGTTGATAGTTTAATCTAACCTGGCTGTTTTGTCAATCCTTCCTGAGAATATTTTTTTATTTTGTATTCAAAAGAAATATATGTTATACTGGACACATGATGACAGGAGGGAACGCATATGAGAACCTATACCAGCGAATCCGCGGAAAATTATCTGGAAACGATTCTGATCTTAAGTAAAGAACTGCCTGTGGTCCGTTCTGTCGATATCGCAAATGAACTGGGCTTTAAAAAATCAAGCGTCAGTGTTGCCATGAAGCATCTGCGGGAACAGAATCATATCGTCATGGAAGACAGCGGTTTTATCCATCTGACAGATTCCGGCAAAGCTATTGCGGAAATGATCTACGAACGGCATCTTTTATTATCCCAGTGGCTGGTGCGCCTTGGAGTTCCGGAAGAAATCGCCTCTGAAGACGCCTGCAAGATTGAACACGTGATCAGCCCGGAGAGTTTTGAAGCCATCAAAAAGCACATCCGATAATTTTTAATAATTATTAAGAATTCTTAAAAATCGTCTTTTCCCTTTGCGAAATATGTCGAAAAAAGTTATACTACCTCTGCATATCTCTGTCTTCTGGAAGATTCTTCCAGAAGATAAGCGAACTTAAGAGGGAGTATTTATGAATCCAAGAAACAAAAGAAAAAAAAGAAGAAAGCGGCGTCAGAGAAGACTGATCCTGCCCGTGCTCTTCGTCCTGTTATGCCTGCTCTCTGCAGGTGCATTATATCTTGCCTATACCCTGACCCAGCCGGCATCCATTGAGATCCAGGCAAAAAACGCCCAGATCCTGCAGGGAGAAACTGCGCCGGCAGACTGGAGCGCCAAAGTACATCTCACAGGAAATGAGCACGCTGTTCTGGACTGGAAGAAATTCTACACTGCAAAAGATCTTCTTAAAGATCTGAAAAGCGGCGGTGATTATACAGTTTCCTGTCAACCGGACCCAAACGCGGAAGGGGAATACCCGATCACCATTACATTATCTGATCAGCTGACCCAGAAGCTTCAGTCCAGGACCTGGAGCAAACATCTGAAGCTTACCATAAAGGAAGGCGTCTTTACGGTCAAAAATCCCATTGGCGAATGGGAGGACAACCGGTTCCGGAAATACGACGGGACCTATGTAACCAATGATTTCGTGGTTTCTAAAAACCAGACCTATTATTTTAATCAGGACGGGGCCATGGTCACAGGCTGGCAGACCATCAACAATGCCACCTACCATTTCAACGATGAGGGCGCCATGGAAACCAGCACCTGGGCAGATGGCGACAACGCCCGCTATTACCTGGGCAAGAACGGAGCCGCACTTACCGGCTGGCAGGATCTGGACGGGTCCACCTACTATTTTGACGCCAACGGAAAAATGGCTACCGGCGACATTTATCTGGGACTGACCCACTGTTCTTTTGACGAAAATGGAAAACTGATCTCAAAACAGAAAGCCAGATCGATCCGAACAAACCGGCCATCGCTCTGACCTTTGACGACGGGCCCGGTCCCAGAACCATGGAGCTTCTGGCCCAGCTGGAGAAATACAATGCCCACGCCACCTTTTTTATGCTGGGGCAGAAAGTTTCTTCTTATCCGGATGCCATCCGTAAAATGCAGGAAATCGGCTGCGAACTGGGAAATCATTCCTATGACCATCCGGATCTGTCCAAGCTGGACGCCGCCGGCATCCAGTCCCAGATCTCCCAGACCAATGAAGGGATCCGGGGAATTGCCGGAAACGGTGCAACTGTCCTTCGCCCGCCCTACGGAGCCATCAGCAGCACCCTGTCCTCCAATGCAGGCATGCCCATGATCCTGTGGAACATTGACACCCTGGACTGGAAGACCCGTAACGCCCAGAGCACCATTGATGCGGTCATGAAGGACGTCAAAGACGGCGACATTATCCTGATGCACGACATCCACTCAGAGACCATCGATGCCGCGCTGCAGCTGATCCCCAGGCTTCAGGCCGAAGGCTACCAGCTGGTAACCGTATCTGAACTTGCCGCCTCCAAAGGCAAGACTCTTTTAAACGGAGAAACTTATACCGATTTTTAGTCACACAGACATGCGTTTTGTGATACAATAGGGATAGTACATATCAGTTAGGAAGCGATCGCATGTCACACAGAAAAACGCAGGATGAAAAATATCAGATGATGACGGCGGCCCCAACACGCGATCTAGTGT